>CAYUUX010000001.1:0-103575 GCA_964448085.1 uncultured Gammaproteobacteria bacterium
GGGTAAATGTTTGTTTAGAAAATCGTTGTGTTGTTTTTTTTGCTTCCCCGATCATCGTTTTTCGTTTATCCGTTAAACCAACAACTCTTTCTGTTTTTATTAAAAGCTCTTGTATGGTTTCCCATGTGTAACCGTTTTTTCCATCCTGCACGATTTCCGTCTGTCCTCCGCCGGAAAATACAATCGGAATGCATCCTGTCATCATCGATTCGACCGTCGTTATTCCAAAATGTTCCATGTGCTCCGGTTTGGTTTCACCAAATCCTGCTGCATGCCAATATATTGCCGATGTTTCATAAAGCGTCTGTAGCGTACTATACGGACAATTGACCGCAAACTCGATTGCATACCCCTTGGCTTGTTCGCGAAGGCCGTTCAAATAAGCTTCATCCGTTGGCAAACATCCTCCAGCTAAAATCAGCTTCCACCCGACAAATTTTTTTTTGCTTTTTAACTGCCTGAACGCATCAATAAGGATTTCCTGCTTTTTTGCCCCATATAAACCATTGAATCTCCCCACAGACAAAATTTGCTTTGCCTTAGGTTTAGAAGAAATTTTCCCGAGGTCAACGGGCGGATAAATGACCAACGCAGGAATTGGTATGGTGGGATCTATCTCCCGCCTTGTAAACTGTGAATTTAAAACCATGATATCATAGCGTTTTGCTTTCCATGAAGACATCGCAATATGTTGAAACGGGACCTGAAAATGAAGAATATTGTGTTTTGCAAGCGACGTCGGAATACTCCCATCGCTCAAGAAAAAAAGGACGTCAAATGAAGCTGACTCTATGAGTTTTTTCACTAAAAATCGTTTTGCAAATACGTTCGGAATGACATGTATCCGAGACAGATCCAATCCAAACCTTTCTTCCGATACCTCAATAAATGTTTTATCATCCCAAAACACGGAAACGTCATGCGTTTTTGACCAATGTTCAGCGAGGGTTAGAACGTAGCGTTCTCCGCCGCCAAGGGAATCAAAATAGGGATTATAGAATCCTATCTTCAATTTTTTTTGCGTTGTATCCATAAAATCAATACACCAAACACAAGGACGCTTACTCCAGTTAATAGAATGCCAATCCGAAAAGCGGTAGGATGATACCTATATTCTATCGTATGAACTCCAGCAGGAACAGCTATGGCTCGGAAGTCGTAATCCGCACGATAGACCGGAGTTTCTCTCCCGTCCACATGCGCCTGCCAGCCATCATCGTATGCATCCGAAAGGAATAACAGCTTCGGCACTTCACTATTCGTCTCGATCAATATCTTGTTTGCGGTATACGATAGTACTTGTGCTTCGCCCTGCCCAATTGATGGTTCAATGGTGGGTTTCTCTTCCAACAGCAACGAGTTTCTTCTGTCAAAATCTGGTGCGAATAACCTATCAATTATTTTTTGCTCATCCGATATGATTTCATAGGAAGAAGCCAAAAATACCCTGGGATAACTCGTGGTATATTCATAGACTTCATAATGTTCATCCCTATATATCTGTCTCATCACGTCTTGGGGATACTCCCAAACAGGAAAAGCCCAAACATTTTTACCGTCGCTTATGCGATGAACGATATACCGGACGCCAAGAAGTTGCAAAACTGCGTCCTTATACCTTCCATATTGATCGAACGTAACAACCGATCTTCCGCTTGGCGCAACAATGCCATTTGACGCAGCATTTATGAACTCTCCGAATCTACTTTGATACATAGCGTCATATCCCTCAATTAACGGCAAACCTGACGTCATACCAACCTCTCCTCCAAAGCTTCCAAACGTTCGATCAATACCAATCCGTTGTGTTAAAAATGTCAGCACTTTCATCTGAGGATACACATATTCACGCGGATCAAACGGCATCCATTTTGATACATACCGGTACATATCAACCATCGCAAATGCAATTAATACGATACAGATGATTTTTCTCCATTTAAGATGTTTTATAAAACCAACCATGCCAACACAAATCCCCCCGATCAAGAAAACGGATGGTAACAAAAAATTCCGTTGAGCAATGAGGTTTTGGTCAGCAGAAAAAGGCCGTAAAAACAAAAGAATTCCCCATATCATAGCGACAAAGGCGGCACATCCCAAAGAAAACGTTATATATCGTTTCAACCTATTCTTTTCCCATTCCTCTTGCAGAATATCTAAGCCAAATCCAGCCAGAACTGCGAGCGCAAAGCTGAATAGGATCATTATCCTGGAAGCGGCGCTTGTGGAAACTACCGGCAGTTTCGATGCAAAAAGTATGGTGTTGAGTGGTGTTTTATATGCAAACAACACTGCAACCACTCCTAGAGCGCTAAAAAATTTGATATACCCTTTTGGACTTCGTACACCTGCGAATATCGCCAAAAACAACGGTATCACTCCAACAAAACTTGCCCATTCAGCATAATGTCCAAACCAATCATTTCTTGTCACCGGATTTCCATAAAAATCAGGAGCGAATACGGTAACTAAATATCTCCACGGAATAACCTCTGGCTGAATAAAACTCGTACCGCGAGTTGATGCCTGATATGCGTGGTACGTGAGTAAAATCTGAGGAGACACGAACAAAACTCCCAGACAAAGAACAGCCAGTGTTTCCAGACACTCCTTCCAGCGTTTTAGCGAAATCGCCGTATAGAGAATAAAGAGTGCTGCCGAGAAAAAAACATAGAGAGAAATCTGAAAATGACCGGACGTAAATGACCAGGCAATACTCCCAAATAAGAGGAAAAGCGCCCAAATACGTCGTTTTCTCATGTATTCGTTAATTGCCAAAAATGCATACGGAAGAACCAAGGCTGCATATCCTAACGTCCCATACGCCATCCACGTCGTTATGAATCCACAAAACATGAATGCCACGGCACTCACTACCGACCCCTCCTGTGATTTGCCCAAAGAACGGACAAACAAATACATACCAATACCCGCGAGAAGCGGTTGAAGAAGTACGGAGATGCTCCATGCGTCAATGAAAGACCTTATGAAATATAGAATGTTAACGACTGAAAAAACTGCAGATTGGTAATTTCCAGCGTGCACGGTACCAGCAAAACTATATGGATTCCAAAGAGGTATCTGTCCCCGTTTCCATGTATCAATCGTAATTTTTTTCCATGGAAAAATCTGTGTTATTACGTCCGGCATAGCATTATTTTTTACCGGCATGCCATAACTTGTATTCCAAGGAGGGAAAAAAGTCGCCAAATATTTTGACGGAAATGGTATCAATCCCTTCGTAAAATACGGAAGGCAAAAAAGAATCCAAAATATAATAATCGTCCCAATAGCGATACTTGCGATCTTTTTATTTTTCATGGGTGTTCAGTTGTTTTTCCCAAAGCTTCGCATATGTAATAAACATACTGAAAGCCTGAAAGATGCTTTCCACCAGACCAGCTACACCAGCCTTCCACCCCTGCTGTTTAAAAAATGACTCATTGAATGCGGTGAGCATGACCCGGAAAAATCTCCAATAACTCATGCGAGGATGATTGGCAGCAAACCGTAAACTTGCCTCTGTTTCTGACCATTCGTTGGTTTTTTCAACCATTTCGGTCAACGTCCGATGCGTAGTATGGATGAACGAGTTCGTTGTCGTTTTGATTTCACCATCGATTACCGGGTGTTCGTGAAGCGTTCCTTCCCAAGACCGTAGAGCGCTCTTTCGAATAAGACGTATCATTTTGTCTTTTGTTGGCCACCGGTGACCAAGATAAAAATTGATACGCGGAATAAAATAGGCATTCGTTGCCCCCCTCATGTAGTGTTGTATTTCCCGAGCCAATTCTGGCGTTACGATTTCGTCCGCATCAACATACAATATCCATTCTGATTGCGCGGTTTTTGCTCCAATGTTTCGAAGAAGTGAAAAGTTGCTTTCTTGCTCCTGGACAACGATCGCATCGTGGAGCTTTGCTTGTTTTGCTGTTTCATCCGTTGACCCATTGTCTACCACAATCACTTCGTCAGCAAATCGCAGATGTTCCATGCATGATACGATACGCGATGCTTCATTTTTGGCAATAATGATAACGCTGCATGTGTGTTTTTTATTCATATCGTTTTCCGAAACGGCCAAAAAACCAGTCCATTACCGCTTTTTTCTTAATCGGTTTTGCTTTTATCAGAAACCGAATTGCTTCCCGCAATAAAGCGAATTTTGTCCAAAAAGCGGCGTATCTCATACCGAATAAGAGGCGGTTTCTCGTAAAATAATATTCGTGCAACGGATTACCCGGTCTTCCAGATGACCCTGCGTTTATGTGCCATACTATTGATGTTGGAACATATACCGTTTTCCAACCGGCTTTTTGCATCCGTAAATTCCAGTCCAAATCTTCCAAATAAAGAAAATACCGGTCATCAAGCATCCCGATTTGTTCTATCACTTCTCTACGAACGACAAGCGAACATCCGGTAATAAATGGGGTCTCTTCCGTCTTATCATATTGCCCTTTATCCACTTCATCCACACCTCTGTGAGATGCGTAGATATTATTCCAGTCAACTATTCCTCCTGCATACCAAAAGACTTTCCCCCGCTCCTTCTTTGAATAACGATCCTTATGATATTCATGATCTGGAGCAAAATAAATTTTTGACCCAATAGCACCTACTCTCGGGTTATTGAACGCTTCAGCGAAGGATAGCACGTCCGCATCCACCAACGTATCATTGTTTAACAACCAAAGAAGCTCCATATGCTGTTTTAATGCATACGTGATACCCATGTTGTTCCCGCCTGTAAACCCGAGATTTGCGCCCGCTTCAAGGACCGTAATATCGGGAAATTGTCTTTTTATAACTGCAGCTGAACCATCTGACGAACCATTATCAACCACAATGATGGACATGGAGTGCTTACCCAAACGAACCTTTTTTAAGGAATTAATGCAGGCAATCGTATCCGCTTTTCCATTCCAATTCACTATGATGACCCCGATTGTATACGTTTTCATATGTGAAGTTTCAGCAATTTTCTTTGTATTTTTTTGACAATAGTATTTGCCACAGAATGGGAATCGTTCATGGATGCTGTAACGGTCCAATAGGAAATTTCTTTCGACCATCTGTTCATTTCATCAACAACAGATTCCAACGGAATATCTTGCTCGGGAAAATGTTCCATTTCCCATTTTTTAGCGAATGTACAAAATGAATAAAAAGCCTGAAAGAGCGCGAGCACCAGCCCGTGCATGCCGTCTTTATATCCTTTTTCCGCAAAGTATATTTTAATGAAGTCCGAAACCGGAAATCGTATTGCATCGTACCAGGAAATGCGATACTTTGCCTCCGTTAGCGAAATCGCTTCGCTCGTAGAAGCCCTGTCTATTTTCCCTAGATATTGATGAACGGATTCGTAGTTGTAATGAACATAAGGTTCTTCCAATTCCCCAATCATTCCGTCGATTGCAACATATTCATGAATATGTTCGCACGGAAACATGCCTTTTCCTCTCCGAAATAAACGTATTTGCTTATCCGGCCACCATAATCCGTGTTGTATCCATTTCCCGAACGAAAAATTTTTCCTCTTAATCCAAAATCCATTTTCCTTTGGATTTGATTGAATGCGTTTCCGTATTTCCCCCGCAAGCAAATCGGGAATAACCTCATCAGCGTCAAGGTTCAGAATCCAATCTCCCGTTGCTTTTTTGAAACCTTCATTTTTATTAATGTTCAACATCAACTTATTGGACCTCTTTATCACTTTCTCTGTATATTTTTTTGCAACCTTCTCTGTTTTATCAAGTGAATTATTATCCACGACCACCACCTCGTCGGCAAAATTCTTTACCGACTCAAGACATCTTCCAATGCTGGATTCTTCGTTATACGCAGAGACCACAATGGAAAGCGTCTGTTTCATAATTATTTCTCCTTTGAAATACGTACAATATCCATGATTCTCCTTTTTTCAAATACCCACAGAACTATCCCATACAAAAGAGCTCCTACCGCTGCGATCACTATTGTACGTATGACGGTATATGGTGAATGCCCACGCATCAGTGCGTACCACGCTATCTGTATACACCCTGCAACACACGGCCACTTCACCGCATCAATAAAAGAAAAATCTGCGATGTTCTTTGCGAGCCTCACCACCACTATCAGGGTCAACCCCAACAGAAGCAGTGATATTGCAACACCGTTGAATCCGAACACCCGTATGAATGATATGTTAAAAACCCATGTAGCAACTGTCCAAAAAACCATAAGATATAATGTGGTTTTAATTTTCCCAACCGCATTTAACGCATTCGTAAGCGGTGTTGAAAAACCTGCCAGGAGGGATGCAACCACAAACAAAGAAAATGAGAAAACTGCCGGTTCCCATTTACTATATTTTGGTATAAGCTGAATTACGGGATCGATAAAAAAGAGTAATCCGACGGAAATCGGAACCATGGCCGTAGCAAGGCCAAACAACGTCTTTTTAATCGCATTGCCCAAATGACCTGCTGATTGCTGTAAACGCGAAAAGGCGGGAAACGTAACCCGTATGACGGAATCCATAATAAGCCTTAGGGGTACTTCTGCCCATTTTTTGGCCCAGCCGATATATCCCACTTCCGTAAATGTAAGCACTTTCCCTAAAAAAACTGTCATGAGATCATCCTTAATCAAGGATAAGAAAGAATTCATCTGAAACGGAACGCCAAATTTAAGCAAGCGCTTTGCAATGGGTTTTGAAATACCGATGCGGATTTTCCATGGTGAAACGACATACATAAGGATAAGACCAATTACTGCCCGGGTTAACACTGCGTAAGTAAAACTCATCACCCCCATGCCTTTCCATGCCATAAATACAGCAACGACGTAGAATCCGATTGTTTCCGCTATTTGCGGTATGATCAGAACATTAAAATTGAGCTTCCGTTCAAGAAGTATCGAGGGGATGGTTTTGAGCGAGGAAAAGAAAAATGATATAACAAGCGCTTGCAACAGATGTACACCTGAGGCATCCAGTCCGTAAAAATCTGCAATTCGCTTAGCCAAAACAAATACGCATATGCTTATCGGCACAACAAGTGCCTGCTGAATAGTAAAGGTAGTCGAAAGATCGTCGTTGGTGAGTTCTTCTTTTTTTTGGATCAATGCCGCTGCAAGACCAATATCGGAAAAATAGGAAAGAAAAGAGATAATCGCCGATACGACATAAAAGATACCAAATGTGGCGGGTGAGAGAAATATTGTGAGAAGAAACGTCGCGGAAAACGCAATGATCTGCAGGACAAACGTACGTGATGTTAATGCAAGAATTCCCCTAAGGGACTTTTTCTTAATTGTGGCAATATCAAGTTCTTCCATACCGTGACGGCAACTTCTTCCATGGTCTTTGTATAAATAGTCTTTTGAGTCCCTCAAGGTCTCCCTGGGCAGTTTTGATTACCCGAACAGTCGAACCCGGATTATCAATCCACGTCACCGCTTCTTCATAAATCCTGTATCCCAACTTCTCCGCCATGATGAGAAGTTCTGAATCAAAAAACCATGCATTGTCTTCAATGTGGGGAAGCAACGCTTTTGCTGCCTCGTCCGTTATCGCTTTAAAGCCGCATTGCGCATCTCCGAACTTCACCCAAAATGTCATTTTTATGAGCGCAATATACATTTTTGAAGTAAACGTTCGCAATGCACCCCTTCCATATACCCGTGATCCTCGGGCATTTCGTGATCCAATCGCAATATCGTATCCTCTTTGCAGTGATCGCACGAGCGGAGGAAGGTGTTTTAAATCCGTTGAAAGATCTACATCCATATAACAATGAACGTCTGCTTTAGTTTCCAACCACGCCTTTTTTACAGCTCTCCCTCTACCTTTTAAATCCAAATGCAAAACGCGAACCTGCTGGATGTGTTTTTTCGCAAGCCTTCTGGCAATTGTTAGCGTGTTATCTGTCGAAGCGTTATCCGCTATAGTTATAGTCCAATCAAAATCCGTCAGATATGCGGAGAGGAATCCTCTTAACGTTTCTGTATGGCTCTCCAATTCCACCTCTTCGTTATAGACTGGAATGACAATATCAACTGTTGGTTTTTTTGCGTTTGCCATAAATAACTCCTAATGCGCATGCAGTTATTAGGGATACCATATTTCCGATAACCCGGATTGGGGTATCTACGAACCGCATCTGTATTATACTTTGTCCTGCGGGTATATTCACGGAAGGCAACCCAAAAATAATTGTGGGTGTAACCTGTGTTCCATTAACCTTCAGTTGCCATCCTGGAAACCACGCTCTTTTGAGCGTGATCGTCTGTGACGAATTACTTTCCAGTTCTATTTCCAGGCGTGTATCATTCTCCTTAAGACCTTTTACCAAAAACGCTCTTTGCCCTTCAATCGCGGTTTGCACGATATCTGTTACACTCTTTGGTTTGATAAGGTCTGGTGGTAAATATTCGTCGGAAATCTTCGATTTGGCAAATCGTAATTCTTCTGCCGTTTGAAACGCACGCGTATCTCGTAAATACGTATATTGTGGTTTAAAAATCCTTGTGCTTACCGCTATGGTCGTAACGATCAACCCTAAAGACACTACTATCTTTGCGATGGGCATTCGTAAAACGGATATTCCATATGCCCCTGCTACCGCTATGCAAAGCATCGCAAAAGTAAGCAGCCTCCACGGATATTGAATATATTCCCTCAAAGGAATTTTATCCCAAAAGAATGCAGAAGAACTCGTCATAAGGAACAAACAGAGAAGCAAACCAAGGAAACTTGCGTAAAAAAACTTCCGTTTCGTACTAAATTTTCCGTTTTTCCATGTCATAAGCCAGATAACTATGGAAAATAACAATGCTCCTATCTGAGGTTTCCCTAATTTAAACGAGAGTCCGTCAATACATCCAGGGGCAGACCCTGCGAACCCCCAAGGAGAATTGATAAATTGTGCCGGACATACAAAATGATCGACAAAAGACGTTGTTGCGGATTGAATCATACCAGAAACCGAGGTTGCGCTCATTTCCACAAACGCAGGAAGCCAGAAAAATCCTGCAAGACCAATTCCTCCAAATACTATCACACCTAAGGATTGTATGGTGTTTTTGCCTCTTTGGGGTTTTCGTTTTTGAATTGCTATGACAACCAACAACGCAAGTACAAGTAAACCCGTTGTAATATATCCGGTAATGGTATGGGATGTAATGACGCAAGCATACGCTATTGCCCCCAGAAGAATGCCCTTTTTTCTCCCTGTTTCTCTTCCCGACAACTGCATTCCATAGAGCATAAGGGGTACAAACGCTATTGCCCAATACTCCCCGACGGATCCTCGGATATATGCTTGTACCGCATGATAGGGGGCATACATGAAAAGAACCGACGCGGTCATACCTGCAAAAAAACCAAAGAGCGTGTGCGTGAAGAGAAACATCCCTATGGGTGCAAGGAGCATGCCAAGTGCAAACATCAATTTTGTCGCAACTACGCTATCCATACCCATTGCGTACAGCGCTCCTCCGACATAATACGGAAGCGGGCCATAGAAGTTAAATATAGGGTATCCATATCCATATCCCAGATCTGAGACCCATCTGACAGGGAATTGTCCCTCTTGCAGTGCTTTTCCCATTACAACCACACGTGCGACTTGTGTATCGTCATGCATCGGGAAATATCCCGGGGATAACAATGGCTTGATAGCCCACCAAGATAAAACAAGCACACAAAGAATTCCCAACAATTTTTTCATATCTATTTTTTACGTACCCTTCTTTTTTTCTTCATGATTGCCGTTACGACAAATGATACGCAGAACGCAATAAAAAATAGTGCACTGAGGATATCCGCGATAAAACGAGCTCCTGTTTCACGAAACTCGACAAACAACTGATGCGTTCCTGCCGGAATATCGATTCTCATAAGACCATATTCGTTCTCATACCGCATATCTACTTTTTGACCGTCAAGAAGCGCGCCCCAACCGGGGTAAAACACTGTATTTATCTGAATTACGCTCTGTTCTTCCGCATCAATAACCGCTTCCAAACGTTTTGTCGTGCTGTGTACCTCCTCAATTTTCCCCTTCCCAGTGAAAAATTCTATCCGCTTGTTCGCCCTCTCCGATCTGCTTTTTTTTACCCATCTCGGCATATATTCATTTTGCACTGTCGTCGTCGCTTCGTTTGTCGTAAAATAGCCCTCTGGACGAACGGCACTTTCGGATCTCATATAGGAAGTGAGCCACACTCCTCCAAATACGAGCGCAATGCATATGGGCATGAGGATATTCTTTTTCCCCAAGCGGTTCGCTGCAAATGCAATAACCCATGGCCCAAACAGAACAAATAAAGAAAGCCAACGAAAAGGAAACTGAATATACTTCACAAACGTGGGGAGCTGCCACAATGCCGCACTCATTTTTGAGGCAAAAAAGAGTCCTGCTCCCAAACATGCACAAAAAAACAAAAATTCTTTTTGTTTTTTCTCGATACCTTTCCACAACAAAATTAGTATGGAAACCAAAATCGGGAAACTTTGCATCGTGATGGTTCTGCTGACGGAAAAATATGCGTTGGGATCAGATACAACTTCTGAATTGAACATTACATACGCACGTTCAAAAAACGCGGGGAACCAAAAAAACGAAACCATCCCCACTCCCAAGAGGAAGTACAGTATTCCTGGCCAAAACTTTTTGAGGATCATGAAGAGAAATACAATGGGCAAAAACAACGCGGCAAGCGTATTATGACTTATCGTGACAAATGCAACCATGAGGGCTACTATCCATTTATTTTTGGTTTCAATGGCCCAGAAGAGTATCGGCATACATCCCAGTACCAGCACCTCACCCACAGAGCCTCGTTTAAATATATCGAACATCAGATAGGGCATCAGTGCGTATGCCAAACCGCCTGTCAGACCCGCAAGCCCTCCAAAAATACGCTTCAACCAAAAATACATACCTATCGAACCGACAATGACGGATCCGACAACTATCACCTCTACGCTTGTCTGAAACGATATTCCTATGGCGTGCAATATGCTGCCCACATACATAAATCCGGGATACAGAAAATTCGCAACAGGATACCCCTGGCTTTGGTTGAGTCTACCTAAAAACCGTACCGGAAATTGCCCTTCACGGAAACTCTGATAAAACGCGGATAATCGAACCACCATCCAGTCTCCATCATCCGTCACTAAAAAACCAGGTCTGAAGATAGGAAGCATCAGTATGGCGACAACGATGAGAAGCACGAGTATCGCCCAACATGTATGGATAATTTTTTTATTCATAGAAGCGTTTACAACGCATTTGCAGGACTTACTTTATACAGATACATATAGACATCCCGACTCGTCCCCTTGGGATATTTTGCTATCAGTGTGAGCGGCCAATTATATGGAACCTGTGATTGGTATTGTACGAAGTATGTCGGTTGTTCATACGCCGACTTCACCATAGTGTCCGGAATTGTTGCAGGCGGTGGCCATAAGCCATAAATAGCTATATTCTTGTTCTCGCCCAAATAAATTTCAAACGCAAACGGCAACAACCCAAAGGTTCCTTCCGTATATACCGCTATATGCTTGTCTTGTGCTTCATTCTTTAAAAATGCCGTTATCTCTTTTGTTCCCCATCCGGATGGCCAATCATTAATATATTGTCCGATGTCAGATTTTGGAATTGGCGCCGTCTTAATGTCAGAAAGAATCCAGGAAGAAAGTTTCATGGCAGGAAAGGATAACAGCACAAAAAGCACGATTGCCACTATTTTTGGCTTTACGGTAGATAGAATCCATTCAAAGGTAACTGCAGAGAGAACCAGAAGCGGCATGGCCATAAACAAGACAAATCGGGGATAAATAACCCTCCCAAACAACGCGAGAGCAAGAAACGGACCAAACCACCATCCGAGAAGCATCAGCTTTTCTAATGGGCGCTTCCAAAAAACAGCCAACGGAACTAGTGCGGTAAGGAATATGGGCAACGTCAAATAATTGATTATCCAATCAAATTCTCCATGCAGATTTCCCCATACGAATTCAAATGGGTGTCTTAACCATTCACTGAATGAATATATAAACGTCTTGTCTTTTTGGGCGATAATATAAAAAAATGGAGATAGTCGAAGAATACCGTATACTGCCTGTGAAAGCATTGCCGCAACAATACAAAGGCCTATCCAGGTAAGCAGACGTTTTCCGATACGCTTTCCACGAAAATCAAACAGTAAAACGGAGGCTGGCAAAAGATATAAACTGAAAAATGCGGATGTTTTATTGAGCATCCCTAGCCCCAAGGTTAACCCCAGGATAAGTGCAACATCCAGTCGAATTCGTCGCACGAGAAGGACAGTCAGATATGTATTCCATATAAAAAAGGTTGCCACCCATGCATCGTAGAGAGCCATACGATCATACATGAGCGCAAACGGAGATATGAGATATAACAAACTCGCTATAACTCCGATACTCTGCTTTTTAAACAATTCCGATCCGAGAACGTATAACCCAAAAATGCTTACAAAACCCGCTACTACAGATACGATCCTTCCGGCCACAAGCGGATCTTCAAATATACGAAGCGCTGCCATCATGAACCACGTAAAAAGCGGTTGTTTTCCGTCCGTCAACGATATAAAGCGCCAGGTAGCATCATTTCCGCCAATTTGAGACCAGCGTATATAAATAGCCTCATCGGTAAATATCGGAAGCGCAGTAAGGTTAATTAGCCTTGAAATGGCGTACAACACGGCTATTCCCAAAACCCATACTATAGGTTTTGAAAACAGTTTACGAATCCTCAACATACATCAATTATAGCGGAACAAACCCTATCAAACAAATACAGTCAACGCGTGGTTTTATTCTTCTTTTGAAGCCTTAGTACGGTCAAAAGGAGTGCAACACAAATTGAAACGAGAATCGGAACTGCCGTCACCCAAAGTTTTATCGTCGGAACCGGATCATTCCAATGTCCGTAGTATAAAAACGGCGCATATCGAAGCAATAATCCCATGGAAACACCGGTGCTGATAACCAATAACGGTACAAGATCTGGTACCAAAGCTACAAAAGGCATTATCCAAACCCAATACCAGGAAAGCACTTCTCGCTCAAATAAGACCGCAATAAACCCTAACGATATACACAATAACGCAATTCTTCGCTTCCACCCAGAAAAAAACGCGGGAATCAAAGTCAAGGTCATCAACTTCAATGCAACAGAGAGCGAAAGGAGTATCCACGACCACCAACGTTTCTTTTGCTGATACAGAACAATTGCCCATATGGCCAAAGCCATCATGGCAATATCATTATGGGGACTCACCAAACATTCAACGATAATGAGCGGATTTAATGCAAAAGCAACAATGCCTACCATCCATTTTGGATTATCTTCTTTGCGAAGGATTTTACCGATACCTATTACTGTCAAAATGTAGGCAATAGCTATACCAATTTTTAGATTCCAGATAAGCAAAAGAAAATATCCGAACCCAAGAAGAAACGGGGGTAACGTAAGGGCAATCCACAACGGTGTGTAGGCGCTGGGTTGATGGGTCCAATGCAAAAAGGAAAGCCACGAATCAACGCCCACAAATTGCAACGGGATAACATCGTATGGGTTTTTATGGTATACAAGCACGGTTTTTGCAGTAAAGAGGTAATTAAAAAAATCGTACGAAAATGCAGGATAGGACAGTACTGTTGCCAATGTGATACTCCCGATCACAATCCATACATCTTTTGGCGTTACCTTGTTTTTATATGCCAAAACCAAAGAATATCCGTACAGCAAAAACAGTGTTGTTATGAGAGCGATAAAAATTACTGTTGAGAGCGGCCTGTTAAAATATCCAATCTGCTGAAACCACTGCTGTATGGGGAGCCATATATTCGTCTTGGACAACGTCAACCCTAAATCCACTTGTGTGTAAGAATATCCCAGGAACAAAACACCTATACATCCGTACAAAAGGGCGAGCCAAAAACCTTGAGCGGTCATTTTTTGTTTCATTTCCTATACACACCCTTCCATGCATTCATACGAATATGAAGAATATCCATTAATCCTTCCCAAGAATCCTTTATGGGATTTACCCTACGTGTTTCAACATAATGCCACTCTACCGGTATTTCTTTCGTCTTATACCCAAGTGTTTTTGCCAAAAAGAGGACCTCGATATCAAAACCTGCGGTTACCATGGCACCGCTCACGGTTTTTTGTTTGCCATACAGGGAGAGATGCCCGACAATATTCTTGGCAACGTCTTTTTTAAATGCCTTAAATCCACATTGTGTATCCGATATACCTTGCAATCCCAAAACTATGGTACGAAGCAGCATAAACCCCCGCGCCATGAATCTTCGAAACAATGGAGCTCCCTCCCGTTTTCCTTTTCTCGATCCGATCACAACGTCATATCCTTTATCAAACCATGGAAGCAGTTTTTCCACTTCTTTCAGCGGCGTTGCTTGATCCAGGTCGCTAAACAAAACGATATTCCCTTTTGCTTCCATCATACCGGTGATCACGGTTGCCGCTTTCCCCTGATGGGGATTATTGATTAAACGAAACCGTCCATTATGCTTCACAAATTCTTCTGTCAATTTCGCCGTTGCATCCGTTGAACCGTCATTCACGACAATTACTTCCCATTCGTACGGTCGGTCAGCAACGTAGTGAAGAACCTTATCAAAAGCACCTAATCGAATATTGGTTTCTTCGTTATAGGCTGGAATAACGATGGATAAAAACAGAGGGGTCATAGTATTCCTTATTCCTTGTAGTGTATCAGCTTATATACTTTTACAACAGATACGTCCCAGACACCGCTGATCTCTGCCCTCCCAAATCCTGCCACTTCCCAAAGGGAATTCCCGAGCGGTTCACAAAATACATTCTCGCATACAATAAGCAGCTGATCTGTGACGGTCTGACGCTGAGGGTCGTTCTCCATATTTTCTATTGTTACAGGCTTCTTCCCCCATATCTCAAAAAAATAGCGATACGCATGATCCGAATTACCGTCCGCAATCAATGCGAAATTGAATGGCTGATCGTGTGTTTGTTGGACAACCACCCTGGCAATCGATTCCACCTGTGCAAGTTGCCTATTAGGTTCAAATCGAAACGGCCGTCCATGCCAATTAAAGACAAGGAGCGCAACAACAAAACATGCTCCAATCCATCTGCCAATTTTTGGAATTTTCATCACATCCTGTATGAGAAGTGCCGTTAAAAAGAACGGCAAGGGAAACAGAATACCGAAATAATAATCATAGATATTCTTTTTGTATACACCAAATAACACCAATGGAATGACAGCCCATACGCATAAAAGTATAAACGTCGTTTTCAGATGTGCATCGCGTTTTTTCCTGGCACGGATGCCGACAGTCAGAAGCGATAGAATACCACCCAGAGCAAGCAAAAACTGGCCGTATATCCAGGAATTTTTTACATGGGGCATCAGATTACCCAACGCTCCCACCTCAGGGATCCGCAAAAGAAATCTTCCAAATAAACGAACGGTGACATCTCCGATGTTCCCGAAAAAATGACTTGCTGTAAAACCGGTGTCCTTCCCCGCAAAAACAAATTCGACAATCGCCCGCGAATTGGTAAATCCATGCCGAACTTCAAAAGCAAGAAACGGAGAAAAACCGATGAGGAATCCGCCGACCGTATATCCAACCCCCAACAATCCAGTTTTCTTCCAGTGCCATACAATCAGAATACATTGAGCAACTATCAAGAAAAGGTACGTATAGTGCAGTTGCACGCCAATACCGGCACATAAACCAACCCATAAGAGATTTTTTGTATCTCCACCCTGTATCACTTTCCACAACATATATAATGACAACAATGCAAAAAAAGGTACCACATTCGGATTCCATGAAGATCGAGAAAAGGCTATGACTATTGGTGAAACCGCATAGAGCAACGCGGCAATCAGCCCAACGGTTTTGGAAAACCATTTGGTCCCAACAACATACACAAGGTACACGGTCGCTATACCAAACAACGCAACCATCACGGCAGGACCCACTGGGTTAAGCTTCCATGCCCATAAAAACGGCATCATAAAGTAGTAATAGACAGGACCCATAAAAAACCCACCGACGGATGCCGTTGGTCCCAAGAGTGTCCATTTGTGGTCCACAATCATTCGTTTCACGACAAGCACATCCCGCCCCTCATCACCAAGAAACGTCATGTAATCTCCAATTCTGTAAACCCTCAGGTATGCTGCAACAAGGAGTATCGCTATGATCGGCAACCAAGGGAGAATGTTTTGAATAAAACGTTTCATAGTGAGAAGTTGGTTATGTACGTGTTTTCCAAATCACTTTCGAATACATGACATAGTTCCATATGAGAAGCAAAGACGTCCCGACGAGAAAGTAGACGAAATAATACGTATCACCGAATAGCCGAGTACACAATTCAATCGTTCCCGTTTGAATCACCACCACACCAAAAAGCGACGTGCCATAGAATTGCGCCATTTTTTTCAGATACATTCCAAGAGACGCCACCTTGTGTTTTTTGAATGTCCAAAGGTTATTCAGATTGAAATTGGAAAAAATCGCTGCAACCGCTCCTATTAAATTTGCAACGGCAGGAGAAAGTTTCAACCATTCCCGGAATATGATCAGAAGAACCGCGTTAATCACAAATCCTATTCCTCCGACAACAAGAAATTTCCCAAATGATCCATGAAGCACTTCGTCAAGAAGAGACGTCCCGACATAGTAGAGAACATTTTTAATATATTCTGCAGGCGCAATTTTTGAGTGTCCGTACAGCCTATCGGTAAAATGAATCGGTATTTCAACCACCTTGGCTCCGGCTTTCACTGATTTATGTAAAAATGCTATCTGGAACACGTAGCCGCTATATGCAACCATTTCCTTATGGAATAGTTCGTAATATTTCTTTCGATAAGCGCGAAATCCTCCGGTCCAATCGTGTGTTTTTGGGAATCGAAGACCAAAACGAACAATTGCGTTTCCGACCACACTAAAAATTTTTCTGTGCAATCCCCAATTATCCGGAATGGATCCACCTTGGATATATCTGCTCCCTACGACAAAATCTGCTCCGTCATCGACGGCTTTCATAAAATAGGGCAACCGTGTCGGGTCATGGGAAAGATCACAATCCATTTGTATGAGAATATCCGCATGCATACTCTCTACTGCATAGGTCATTCCCCGAAGCAATGCTTTTCCCAATCCTTCTTTTTTCCCAAGAATGATATGCGTATCTGTATGCTCTTTCATGTATGTACGCACCAAATCAGACGTACCGTCGGGGGAAGTATCATCTATCACCAAAAACGTTAGCTCGTGATTTTTTATCTTTTTGGCTTCAAGATGTAACGCATCTAACAGCGTCAGGATGTTTTCACGCTCGTTGTACGTTGGAAGTAAAACAACGACTTTCATACATATCAAAAACTTCGGACACTATGCTCTTTAGACTCGTTCTCTCCAGTAATTTAACAAGTCTTCCATTGTTTTCTCAAATGGTATTTCAGGTTTCCATCCGGTTTTTGCGACAAACTTACTGTTGTCTCCGATCAGTACGGGGACTTCGGAAGGACGCATACGTGCCGGGTCCTGCTTAATCTCCACTTTCACTTTGCTCATACCAATTAACATATTGAGCATGTCCTTAATAACCACTGCATTCCCCGTGCAGATGTTATAGACCTCACCTGGATCACATTTTTCAACAGACAATAGGTACGCGCGCACCATATCTCGAACGTCTGTCCAATCACGTTGTGCGTCAAGATTTCCTACGTGAATGACTGGATCAAGTTTTCCCTTTTCTATCATTGCAATTTGCTTGGCAAAATTTGAGGTAACGAACGTTTCTCCACGACGAGGACCCGTATGATTGAATCCTCTGGTTCGAATAATATTCATGTTGTAGGAACAAAAATACTGGTATCCTAAATAATCCATTGCTACTTTTGACACTCCATACGGACTTTGTGGTCGGAGAGGGTTCGTTTCTTTGATCGGCACCTCATCGGGATGAACCAAACCGTATTCCTCCGATGAACATGCTATCTGAATGGCAGGATTGATTTTTGCCTGTCGTACCGCTTCAAAAAGATTTGCGGTTCCGATAATATTCACTTCCAACGTTACAGAAGGAGATACCCATGAGGTGGGAACAAATGATTGTGCAGCCAAATGGAAAATAAAATCCGGTTGAATACGGGAAATGGTTCCATAGAGACTGTGTGAATCCAAAAGATCCGCATCCTCCAGATGCAGCTTTGATTTAATTGCTTCTATATGATCCATTCGTGACCGGGGACGGGACAGTCCGTACACTTCATATCCTTTTGTAAGCAATAATTCTGCCAAGTGACTGCCTACAAATCCCGCTATACCTGTAATTAATGCTTTTTTGCCTGACATAGACGATGTTCCTCCTTCAATACTTATATTTTTATTATATCCTAGACAGCCATAAAACGATATTACATTCTCCCGACACCGTAATACCGGTATCCTAATTCTTTCATACGCTGCGGATCATAGATATTCCGTCCATCAAAGAGAACTCGATCCTTAAGGGATTTGGCCAGCTTCACCAAATCGAGTTGCTTGAATTCATTCCACTCTGTAACTACAGCAACTGCATCCGCATCCTTTGTTGCTTCATAAGCGGATGTCGTATATATAACTTCACCAGGCAACACTTTCTTCGCATTCTCCATAGCAACAGGATCGTATGCCTTGATAGTGACCCCCTCCTTCAGCAGAGCATGTATGATTGTTATGGATGGTGCAAATCGCATATCATCGGTATCTGGCTTAAAGGACAATCCCAAAACAGCAATGGTTTTCCCTTTGAGGGATCCGTTATAATGCCGTTTTATCTTTTCAATAAAATGTGTCCTTGCTTCGTCGTTGATAGCATCAGTTGCTTGAAGAAGTGAAAAATCGTATCCGTGTTCTTTTGCAATGGCAATCAGCGCTTTCACATCTTTCGGAAAACAACTTCCTCCATATCCAACACCCGGATATAAGAAATTTCTTCCAATCCGAGAATCAAGACCGACACCTTCCAACACTTTCTCTACGTCTGCCCCGACTTTTTCTGAAAGGAACGCCATGGCATTGGCAAAGGATATCTTCACGGACAACATGGCATTGGCTGCATACTTGATCAACTCCGCGGTTTCCACGTTGCACAGCACCAATTTTGTATCGATCGGTTCATGCAAATCAACCAAAAGTTTTTGCGCACGATCCGATGTTGTGCCGATGACGACGCGTTGGGGATGCATTGTGTCTCCGACCGCTTGCCCCTGACGCAAAAACTCCGGGCAGGAAGCAATTGCAAACGACGACCCTTCTGGCTTTACTTCATTTAATATCTCTCCAACCTTCTTGTTCGTTCCGGGAGGAACCGTACTTTTTACGGAAACCACCTTGTAGCCGACCAGATTTTTCCCTATTTCCCGTGTAGCATTAAATACCTCAGTCAAATCCGCTTCACCTGTTGGCTTGGGAGGCGTACCAACTGCAATAAAGACGACTTCCGAAGGAACGACGGCCTCTTTGTACTCCAGTGTAAAAATCAAACGCCCCGCGTCAACGTTTCTTTTCACTATTTCTGATAATCCAGGTTCATAAAACGTGGCAATGCCCTGCTTCAATTTTTCTATTTTTTCCTTATTTCGACCAACAACCCATACAGTATTACCCAAATCGGCAAATACCGCTGCGGTTACCAACCCTACATACCCATGACCAATGAATGCTACAGTCATACAAACGTCCTCCAAAAAAAGAGCTTAGACGGTTTTGTGTTGTTTCACTTCCTGCATACCAGCTTCGACAGTGTGAAGCCGAATATTCAGAGCATCTATTTTATCATGTTTTAAGCATGCCTTTTGCGGAACGGGCGCGCGGCCCTGAAAGAATTCTGCAAATGTTGTCTTTTCAACCAATGACGCATCGAGCTGAAACGTCCTCGCAAGCATACACATCACGTCGTAAGGAACAACGGCGTCTTGGCTCGGAACATGAAATATCCCTCCCGCATCCTTCTCCACGAGGGTAGTAATCGCACCCGCAAGATCATCGACAAACGTGCAAACGATCAGTTGATCTGTAGGGGCCTTCACAGGTTGTCCGGAAGCAAGACGCTCACGTATCTTGTGAAATACATCCATTTTCCCAACAGGATTTGCGCGGTAAGGATTTGCTATGCGCACAATTAACCCGTGCGATCCGAGTTTCTTAACCGCTTCCTCCCCATAGAATTTCGTTTTTGCATAAAATCCGAGCGGGTGCGGCGCATCATCTTCACTGTACGCATCTTTTGTCCCGTCAAACACGTAATCGGTTGAAATATAGAGAAGTCGTTTCCCGAGTTGTTGGCATAAATTAGCTATGTGTTGTGTTGCGTGCACATTTACTTTCCATGCAGCGCTTTGTTCCCCAAGGTCTTTTTCTTTTTCCGCTTCCTGTACATTCGTGTACGCGGCAAAGTGAAACACCCATGGTGCGTCGGACGCAGAAAATCGCTCTTTGAGCACATCGACGTTGGTGATATCCACACCAGTTTCCATACTGAGATTCTCAAATGTACATGAAGAACTGAGAAGTTCAACTACGCGGGATCCAACCATTCCTGAGAGACCTGTACCTAAAATCTTCATTCGCGTGCCCCTCCGTATTGCCTCTCATAGTATGTGGCATATGTGCCGGATTTTATCCGCTTCCACCACTCGACATGTGTCTCATACCATTGAACGGTCTTTTGCAACCAATCATCAAACGAGTATAACGGTTTCCAGCCAAGCTCTTTTTGAATTTTCGTCCAATCAATTGCGTACCGACGATCGTGTCCGGGACGATCCTTAACAAATTCAATCACCGATTCATCCTTTTTCATACATCCGATGATTTTACGGACAACATCAACGTTGCTGATATCCTCGGTCACCCCACCAACACAATATGTTTCCCCAATCTTCCCCTTGGTAAGAACTGCGTCAATTGCCCGACAATGATCTTCAACATAAAGCCAATCCCGGACGTACAATCCGTCTCCATACACCGGTACCTTTGTATTTTCTAATATATTGGTTATAGCAAGGGGAATGAATTTCTCCGGAAACTGATATGGCCCGTAGTTGTTGGAACAATTCGTTATCGTTATCGGAAGCCCGTACGTATCATAATATGCCCGCACGATGTGATCAGAACCTGCTTTGCTTGCCGAATACGGGCTATGGGGGTTATATCTGGTACCCTCGCTAAATTTCTCTTTACTCTCCAAAGCAAGCGCTCCGAATACCTCATCTGTTGATACGTGATGAAAGCGGCTAACTTTTAGCTGAAGAGCAGCTTCAAGAAGCACCTGCGTTCCCAAGACATTTGTTTTGATAAAAGGGGATGCATCAAGAATAGATCTGTCCACATGGCTTTCTGCGGCAAAATGCACCACTACATCACACCCTTCCATTGCCTTCAATACCATGCTTGGATTGGTAATATCTCCTTTGACAAAGGAATACTGACTATTCCCCTCCACGTCTTTCAGATTTTCTAGATTCCCGGCATACGTAAGCGCGTCAAAATTCACGATGCTATCGCTTGGATGTTCATGCATCCAATACAAAATGAAGTTGGATCCGATAAAACCGGCACCACCGGTGACAAACAATTTCATATTAGGTAATTTTTGTATTTGTGATCGGTTTCCCCTGCACCCAGTCGTATCCGATGGACACATCGTCGTACTGTATTCTTCCCTCTTCTTCAGGAGCATAGGTCCGACTGGTTGCATAGACGAAATGACAGGGTCCTTCCAACACTTTCATTCCGTGTGCAACACCTGCAGGAATTTTAAGCACCATATTATCCGGTGCATCACCGAGAATGTATTCCTCTGTTTGCCCTTTTGTGGACGACCCCTCACGCGCGTCATACAACACGGCTTTTATTTTTCCTGTCACACAGAACCACCAATCGATTTGTGTCGTGTGCAGGTGCCATGCTTTTACCACCCCTTCAACCATAAATGAATGGGATAACTGTCCGAACCCCTCGGAAAAAAATTCATCCGTATTTCTGATGATCTCTTCAAAATAGCCACGTTCGTCGGGATGTCGAACGAGTTTCTTGATCATAACGCCGTTTATCATAAAGTACTCTTCTTTCTTTTATGTCCAAAGAATCGTCAACAACAATACAATTGCTATGGAACCGACAAGACAATATTCTATCACAACCTTTGGATGGAGATCCCCCTCAAGACTGTGATAGATGATGCCCCACAGTACATAGGATATTGCCGTCGCAATTCCTATATACATCTGCATTGTTTTGTCTCCATTTGCTCCCCAGAATGTGAAGATGCCTGCAAAAAGGATGATCACTAACACAATGAGATTAACCTGTGACAATTTCATAACAACGTACCCCTTCGCACAATACTCAGTGCTATAAACATCGCGGTAAAAAACAAAATATGAGCCATATTATGGCCTGCGATACGCACGATTTTCTTTTTGGATACCACAATACCATCCAAGATAAGCACGCCTACCAATAGCCCCATGAACAAAAATGCCACATCTCGTGTCAAGGCAGGAATGTTAATCAACGGATGTAATACCACCTGGGAAAATGCATTGAACAAAAATGTAGCAACAGGTGTTACCTGCAGCTTGGGAACAATCACAGGTTCCGCTTCTGCCACTCTCGTTTCAACCTGTTCACCGAGTTGTTCGGGGACACCCTCGTTTTTCTCAACAACCGCAGCCTGCTCCAATACGACGGTCTTCACCGGCTCCGCGGCAACTACCGTTTCACCGGCACCAAACATCTGCACAACCAGCGTTGTTTCTTCGCCACCCAAAACGCCGTTTACAATGGCAAATCCTACATCCCGGTATCCCGGTTTCACAATATTTTCCTTGTGCGTTGGAGAGGCCATCCATGCGTCAATCACTCCTTGGCTTGTGGCAAAATTTTTCGCTAGATTTTCCCCTGCTACGGTATATTTGTATCCCGCAGCTTGAATAAAATTCCATGGCGTTTTTCCCTGAGGGCTGTTATGCGCCCAATAGTTATTCGCAAACATATCTTGCGCCTTTGCGGCAGCTGCCTGAGAAAGTGTCATATTGAGCGTCAACGGACCAATGCCCGCGGCAGAACGCTGTGCATTCGTTCCGGACAACAGCTGATCAACCCTGATGTCGGTTGCGTATCCCAAGACGTTCGGAAATTCTCTGTGAAGTATTCTGACACCGAAATTAAATATTGCGAAGATCAGAATGTAGCAAAGCATCGAATCCACATGCAATGCGCGGGCGTGATGATTATTTGAATGATGCGGCAAGAAAAAATGCCGAAGAAATCTCTGCATAATTCCATGATACCGATTCAGAAAGAAAAATTCCAGGAGCCTCTCGCGTCACTTCCATTTATCCTGTTCGTACGGGATATCAACGTCTTGCATTGCATCGTGCCCATTCACTGGTACTTGAAGCATATAGCCAAGCGTCCTTGCTATCGCAACACCTACCCGACGCCCCATATACGATCCACTATCAACCAGAACTTCAACTTCTTTAATATCCGACAGCGCTCCAGATGCCCCATCAAGAGCCTCCACAAGAAGCGCCAATACCGATTGTGCATGTGATGTGTTTGCACATTCAACGAGCTGCTCTTTCTTTTTTATATCGTACAAGAGAACACGAGTTGCATCAGATACACGCGTATCGATAATAAGCTTCCATTCGTTCATATGTGCACCGCCCCCTGCCGGATAATTGTATATGGATTCACGGAACAATCCACGACGGTGGAAGATTGGCCAATTGGACACTCCCCGGGTATGACACAATCAACGAGCTTAATAAACTCAGGATCTACGTCAGCGAGAGAATGCGGCGTTTTCATTTTGTGAATATTGGCAGAAGGCCCTATTATCGATACCCCTGTCCCTTCGATCAATTGTTGCACTATCGGGTGATTTGGCCATCGAAGTCCCACCGTTGGACCGCCAGCGCGAATAGGGGAGTCGATCAATTCTTTTTTGCACGTATCTACTATGGTTAAAGCCCCAGGCCAATATTGCCGCATAAAACGTCGTACAATATTTGATGGGTCAAGGAAATAGGCGAGTGCCTGTGTGGTCGAACTAACCAAGACCGGTAATGCTTGTGTTAATGGCCTTTGCCGGATGGCAAATATTTTTTTCACGGCCTCAGGCTTATCAATGCGACACCCTACACCAAATGCAGTGTCTGTAGGAAAAATGATTATGCCACCATCATTGAGGATCCCTATCGCTTTTTTTATGAGAACACCTTGATTATTTTCCATATGACACCTCAATATTCCGCCCATTTTCACCTTTCCCCTGTGATAGGCGTATATCCGTCCTCTCTAAAGGCACGTTGTCTCCTAAACGCTCTGCCCATTCTATTATGACTACGGATCCGGATTCAGACATCATTTCGTGTAACGCTAATGCGTTCATCTCACGCACGTCTTTTACGCGATAAAGATCGATATGGTACAAAAAACGGTTTTGTTTCGGAATTTGATAACGTCGCACAATAATGAAGGTTGGGGAGAGAAGGCGAGAGGTGATACCCAAACCTTCTGCAATTCCCTGAACGAGTGTTGTCTTCCCTGCCCCCAGGTTTCCATATATACAGAGAACCTGTGCTCCTCGCTCCCCTCTTCCTGCAGATAACGTTAAAGAATCTGCAATTTTTTTGCCCACGTTTTTAGTCTCTTGGGCGCTTGTGGTAACCATCTTTGTACTATTCCCCATGATATTGCTGCTCCAAACATGTCAATTATAGCATCACGAAGCCTTCCTTCACGTGTCGGTATAAATTTTTGGTGTATTTCGTCACTGAGCGCGTATAAAGCAGTTACGATAAATGCAAACGCGTATACTGTTCGCATGTGTTTCGTTTTCAATGTATTTTTTGCAGCCCTGAAAACCAATACATACAACATCGCATATTCAATCAGGTGAAGGCTCTTAAAAATTACGAAGCTGACCACATAGGAATCGGATACCGCCACCTTCTGTCGGGAAGAAAGAAAAAAAATGAGGAGCATCCAGCAAAAAGCCGGTGCCCAATAACGAATGAACTTCATAAAGAATGTCTCTTCAAGTATACGCGTTTCCAGACGGCAAGAACAACAGCAACACAAGCAAGTCCTACCCCGGTGCCCAACAAGACGAGAATCATTGGTTTCTGCCTCTCAAACATCGGATCGTTATATTCGGTCGACGATGAAGCGGTTTCCACGATTCCCAGTACTGTTCCCGAAGAAATCTCAGGAGAAGCCGTCGATTTTATCTCTACTGATGTCTGAGTTGGTATTCGTGTTGGCGTTACGGTTGCGCTCGGGCGCGGTGTTGAAGTCGGTGTTGTGGTTGGTGTATTGGACGGTGTACAGGTAGCTGTCGCGGTTGGCGGCAGTGCAGTTGGTGTTGGAGTCGGACCGGTAATGGTTATTGTTTTTTCTGATGACCAGGTTGGAGATCCACAACTTGTCGTATAGCGGCCAAGCTTAAAGAGATATTCCCCCGGACCATTGTAATAACTGTTTTCTGCGTCTGGTTTAATATGCAACACCCCGCTCCAACTCCCCTCTTTGAGATCATCAAGCGCTATCTTGAAATATTCGGTACAACTTGCCCCTGATGCATTTATCCACGAACCCGTATTATTTTGTGTATACCCGAAGTAACTTGACCCGCTCGGATAAAACACCCCTCGAATATAGGAATCGCCGGAGCAGCCCGAGCAATATAATATCGTTTGAATACCTACTTCCTCTTTTTCATCAACAGAAGTCGGAAGATCGGAGAAAGAAATAGATGTTACTGCATATATTGCATGAGGCAAACATAAGAGAATACCGGCCGCAAGACCCACGACCATTGGTATCCGGGCAGTCATATGATCAATACTATCCAGTCTTTACTGGACGTGTAAATAGAAACTTACAATACCATCTTCGTGCTCGATATACTTAATCTTGATGATGCTACTTCCACCACATGCCTGACTGGATGAATACATGGTTCCATCGCGAGGCGCACGGATAACACTCGTGCTTCTTCCAACCATGTCAACCCCCGTATGTATTCCTCCGCTGTACGTATAGCGCCATGACCAAGGGGTTTTGCCAAATCGTTGCGTTACAATGATATCCCCGTCAAGCGGCCAATCCCACGAGCCTGTACCTATTCTATTATTCCCTCCGACTTGATCATCATATACGTCTTTCCCTACAAGATATTCCTCCGCGTTTACCCAGGAACCGTTTTTTCGAATTTCAAAATGCAAATGCGCTCCCGTAGAACAGCCGGGGTAACCAGTGTTTCCAACCAACGCGATAGGATCTCCTTTTTTCACTGGTCCAACCTTGACAGAATTGATGAGTGCCGAATCAATGGCCTGTCTTTCCGCAAGCGCCTGCGCAAGTAATTGCTGATACACGGCTTCACTACTTCTTGTCTGTGCCAAAAACGATTCTTTTTGCTTTTTCTGTTGGTCAAGACTTCTCATTTCTGCTTCTAATTGCAGTTTGAGCGCCTCTTGTTGCGCACGCTTTTTCTCACGCAGGTCTTTGCGTTCCGCAAAGTTATTCTGCGTTGCCTTCAACTGAAAAAGCAACTGTGCATCCTCTTCCTGCACGCGATTAATATATTTAACGCGAGATATGAAATCCGATATGTTACCGCTTAAAAAAATCGTCCCGAAAGAAGGAACCACTGTCCTCTTGTATGATTCAGGAATTCTATGCAACACCAATTCGGACCTTTTGGTAAGCATAACCTCAAGACGCTCGATTTCATTTGCCAGTTCTTCGATTTCAAGAGACAGCTTTGCTATTTGCGAACGGATTGTCTGCGCTTTGAGCGTCGTCAATTCAATGTTGGAGTTGATGATGCTTATTTGTTTGGAAAGGGAATTTTCCTGACTTTGCAGTTCCGCAATTTTTGCCTGCAATTGCGAAATGGTGTTCGTGATGGCTGTCGTCGTATCCTGTGCATAAACCGTGGTTGACACCACCACAAAAAAACTCAGGCAGAAACAGAAATAGCTGATAATACGGTTCATGTATAAATACTCGCAGTTTTTAAAACTTAATATATCGACCAAGCGAGACCAAACTGCCAACGGCACCAAGAAGAAAGCCAGTACCCAACATGGTGATACAAAAAATTCCCGTTGCAACAAGTGATTCTGTTGAAAGCGGGTTTACGAATAATGTCTGTATCACGGGTATGCTTCCCAAAAACTCAACAATGTGCGTTTGAAAAATCAACAAGAGAACTATTATGGAAAACCATGCTGCACCAGCTCCAACAACTCCATACAGTCCGCCTTCCATCACAAACGGTTTTCGTATATACCACGGAGATGCGCCGATGAGCTTGAGTATATCAATTTCATCTTTCTTTAGTGCTATTTTCATACCGATAACAGTCATAATAATCAACAGTGAATCCAACGCTAATAACCCGGCCAGTATTCCGCCAACCAGACGTATTGCATTGGTCCAAGAAAGCAATGCATCAACCACATCTTTTTGAAATACAACCTCCTCAACTCCATTCGCTTGTTTGATCATGGGTTCCAATTCTGACAGATATCGTGGGTCTGTTGCCGTCACCTCCAGAGATGCGGGAAGAATATCTGCAGTAACCATTTCGAGAAGCAACGGATCGTTTTTATTTTGTTCTTTGTAGATAGCGAGTGCTTCGTCTTTGGAAACAAACTTTGTTGAGGCGATTTTACCTGTTTGCTCGAGCGTCTGTTTGAGCGTATCAGCCTCCGGCTTACCGGCTTTTTCCAAGAAAAAGACTGTAAGTTGCGGTTTGCTTTCGAAATAGCGAAGAATTGCCAGTGACGTACCTGTGGTTAAAAGAAAAACCCCACCCAAAAGAAACGTCAAAAACATAGTTAATACTGCAGCAAATGACTGGTAAGGCGTCCTTCGAATGTGCGTCCATGTGGGATTATTCGTCTTTTTCATGGTCTTTTTTCTCCTCCTTCTTCTCTCCCTTTTTCTCATCTTTATGATCATGCTTGCGTTCATGATGGAAACGTTTTGCAAAATGGTATTTCCCTTTTTTCTCATCGCTCACAATCGCGCCGTCTTTTATTGTTATTGTCCGCTTCTTTTCCTGATCAACTAACAATGCGTTATGGGTAACAACGATTACGGTTGTACCCATCTTATTCACTTCTTTTAATATCTCCAGAATATCCTCACTGGTCTCTGGATCCAAATTACCCGTTGGCTCATCGGCAAGCAGAATCTTCGGTCCTGCAACGATGGAGCGTGCGAGCGCTATCCGTTGTTTTTCTCCCTGGGAAAGCTGCACAGGAAACAGCGATGCCTTATCTGATAATTCCACTAAACCTAACGCATCCATCACTCCTTTTTCAATATCTTCCTCCGTTTTTCCCAGAACCTCCATTCCTACGGCGATATTCTCGAACACCGTTCTATCCATAAGTAATTTCAGATCCTGAAACACCATGCCGACTTTTCTTCGAAGAAGGTATACCGAAGACGGCGGGATCTGCGCAACATCATCATCATCCACATAGACCTGTCCTTCTGATGGAAGCAACTCCCGTGTGATGAGTTTTAGCAACGTGGTTTTTCCTGCACCTGTTGGACCGATAACAAAAACGAATTCGCCGTCAGGTATTTCAACGGTTATGTCGGAGAGTGCATTTTGCCGCTCCCCAAATGCCTTTGATACATGGTCGAATCGAATCATTCCTATTGAAGCACCTCAATGCGCCCCACATCCATAAGCCACGGACACGTTCCCGCATCCATAGTTTTACTTGTTACGGTAACTTTCTTTCCGACAAATTCATCGAGATCTAACACTGAGGAAACGAGACATGCAGTCTGTGAGGGTCCGCCCTCACGGACAAGTTTATGCGTACCTTCCCCACTGATTCCCCCCTTTTCTATAGTACCCGTTGCGCTATCGGTAAACGTCTTGGTGTCAGCACTTCCGAATACATTTTTCCCAGAAGCTGTTGGTCCGGCGGGTGCTGCCGCGCCAGTGGATAATTTCTTTCCACCGGAAATAACATATCCCGTAAGCACACCAAGGGCGACCATTAAGACAAATACACCGCCGACAATGAGCTTTACTGATTTTGACTGACCTGTCTTATCAGGCATTTGTATTGAATTTGCTTGCTTTGCTGTAGGCTTTAGGTTTTCCATAGTTCCTCCATTATCATGACTTATGTAATTTTTTTCAAGTATTCCATAACAAAGTCTTCGATATCCCCATCCAATACCCTATCCGTATTGGAAGTTTCGTGTTGCGTTCGTAAATCTTTAACCATGTGGTAGGGATGGAGGACATACGATCGTATTTGATTTCCCCACCCCGGTGTTTTATAAACACCTTTATATTTATCCTGTTCCTTTTGGCGCTTCGCCTCTTCAAGAGCCCACAGTTTCGAACGAAGAATTTTAAGCGCATATTCACGGTTTTGCCCCTGATACCGTTCGCTTTGGCAAGTCACTATGATGCCGCTGGGTTTATGCCGAAGACGCACTGCTGTGGAAACTTTATTCACATTCTGACCCCCTTTGCCACCTGCGCGATAAAATTCCCATTCTAAATCCTCTTCCCGCAAAATTCCCACTTCCGCATCGTCGATAACCGGCATAACTTCCACCATGGAGAACGATGTTTGCCGTAAATTATCTGCATTAAATGGTGATTGTCTCACCAAACGATGCACACCGCTTTCCGCTTTCAAAAAACCATATGCATATGCACCACTCACTTCAATCGTAACGCTTTTAATCCCCGCTTCATCGCCAGGAGTATAATCAACTTCTTCTGTTGACCATCCTTTGCGTTCACAAAAACGCGTATACATCCGGAACAACATTGAGGTCCAATCCATCGCCTCCGTACCGCCTTGTCCTGCATGAAGCGCAAGAATTGCGTCCCCGCGGTCATACGGACCGGAAAGATACAATGCAAATTCCATCCTCCCCAATTCCTTTTCCAATGCGTCTTCCTGACCATCCGCCATCAAAAGTTCCAGCATTTCTCCTTCCTCTACTTCCTTTTTCAAATCCGCTATCTGTTTCATTACCCGTGCTCCATTCTTTGCATCTTTCCAGAAGGTCTCTTTCATGCTTTCTGCTTCCAACTCACGAATACCTTTTCGCTTTTCATCTAGCGCAAGTTTTTCAATGAGATGTTTTGCCCTGAGTTGTATTTCTTCATTCATATTACTTACAGATAGCTTTTTTTACTTCTTCTTTTTGTCCCGGATCGAGCGTTTCAATCTTATTGATTACCTGAATAATAATTTCCTTTGTTGCAGCATCCTGTACCTTCTTTTCCATATCTTGCATAACTGTATTTACGATACTGCCTGCAGCCGATCCAATATCTACGGGCGCAGTCTGTGTCCCGTCGCTGACTCCTAATACTTCTGCAGCCTGTTTCCCGATGCTCGTCTGCAATACCACATCTCTCACCTGCACAAGCGGATCCGGGGCTGGCTTGGAAGTAAATTTTGGCCATACAAGGCTCACGCCCGATACGGCAACTCCCGTTGTTAAAGCAGCCAGGATAAATCTCATGATAAACGGCATAGATATGCCTCAAGTATACGAGGTTAGCGGCAAAAACGAAAGGGAAACAGGGCGCGTTGGTAATTCCCCAACCTCCATGATATAACAGTACCATGAAAATCATGGGCTTGGATCCTGGTACTGCACGCGTCGGTTGGGGAATAATTGCATCAGACGGGGTCGGGTGGCAGCCTATTGCATATGGACTTATAGAAACAGAGAAAACCATGGCAGCACAGGATCGTCTTCTTGATATTGCTACCTCCCTTGAAAAACTCCTCCGACAATACAAACCCGATATGGTATCTATTGAAGAATTATTTTTTGCGACGAATGCGAAAACGGCAATATCCGTTGGACAAGCACGTGGTGTATTGCTTCTGTCCTGTGCAAGATCTCATATACCTGCGGTTTCCTATGCGCCTCTTGCGATAAAACGGGCAATCACGGGTGATGGAAAAGCAGATAAGCAGCAGGTACAATACATGGTGACCAAACAGTTACATCTCAAGACTGTGCCAAAACCTGACGACGTTGCAGACGCATTGGCTATTGCCCTTACCCATGCATATTCACACAAAATGAAGGAGGCATGTTTATGATCGGCGCATTATACGGAAAAGTACACTCGATGAAGAAAAATCCCATAATTTTTTTTGCAGGAGACGTTGGATACGCTGTCAGTATTCCCGATGTTTTTGCGAAAATACTCCCACTGGAAACCAAAATTCATATATATATTCATACACACGTACGGGAAGATGCCATTGAACTCTTCGGATTTGAAACAGAGGAAGACCTTGCGATGTTTGACTTGCTCTTAACCGTTTCGGGAATCGGACCAAAAACCGCATTGTCAGTAATGAATCATGGTGTGTCTCCCATACGGCATGCCGTACAGACTGGTGATGTTGAATTCTTCACAAACATTCCGCGCCTTGGCAAAAAGAATGCACAAAAAATAATTATTGAACTCAAAAATAAACTCGGAAGCTTGCAGGAACTCAATCTTCGTGAAGACACATCGACCGAAACGACGGATGTTGTTGATGCGCTCGTTTCCATGGGATTTGCTAAAAAGGAGGCGATGGCGGTTATCAAGAAAATTCCTACCAACGTAACCAGTCCGGAACAAAAATTACGTAACGCCCTGCAGCTCCTGGGGAAATAATATGCCAATAAAAACAATCTCTTCACCGCGAAAAAAAGAAAAAGAGGACGTATTGTTTCAAAGCGCTCCACCCGATGAAGAGCACATTATCACATCGCTTCGTGCATCTACGTGGAATGAATTCTACGGACAACCAGCCGCGAAAAAAAGTTTGGGCATCGCCATACAAGCTGCAAAAAAACGACATGATCCGTTGGAGCATATCCTTCTCTATGGACCACCCGGATTGGGAAAAACAACGCTTGCACACCTCATAGGACATGAAATGGGAGTCAATGTACGGATTACTTCGGGACCGGCAATAGAGCGCGCCGGTGATTTAGCTGCAATTCTCACCAATATGGCACCGCGCGACATCCTTTTTATTGATGAAATTCACAGGCTAAACAAAATCGTTGAGGAAACGCTCTATCCTGCCATGGAAGACTTTGCGCTTGATATTGTTATCGGTAAAGGCCCTTCGGCACGCACATTGCGACTCGATCTCCCCCCATGCACAATCATTGGAGCTACAACACGCGCAGGTCTTCTTTCTTCTCCCATGCGAGACAGATTCGGTGTTATCGAACGTTTATCCTTCTACCAAATTGAGGATCTTGAAAAGATTATCACTCGAGCCGCAAAAAAATTAGGTATTGATGTAGATACACGTGCGCAAAAAGAACTCGCCATTCGAAGCCGCGGTACACCACGTATTGCCCTCCGGCTTTTAAAACGCTGTCGGGATATTGCGGAAATAGCAGAAGTGAAACACATTAACGAAACTATCATTGATCAAGCGCTCGCACTTCTCGGCATCGACCAGGCTGGCCTTGATACTTCCGATCGACGGCTCCTCACCACGATCATAGAAAAATATAACGGTGGACCAATCGGCATAGAGACACTCGCAGCAGCACTTTCCGAGGATATTGACACTGTTGAAGAAATACTTGAACCGTATCTTATGCAACTTGGCTTTCTCAAACGCACGCCGCGGGGTAGGTTCGTCACAAAAAATGCCTATACGCATCTTGGAATTCCCATACCGTCAAAACTCCAAGAAGAACTTCTTTAGCCACAAAAAACCCGAGGTGCTCCCCGGGTATTTTTGTGTAAATACTGTTAGTTACAATTTGCAGCAGATGTATTTGCTGATGCTTCCCCTGTTTCCGAAAAAGATGCGGCAACATCATCCGTTGACAATGCCGTACCGCAATATCCAGCTTTTGTGGATGAGGCACAACACAAAACTTCTTTCAATGCGTTTGGCGTGCGTCCCCCAAAGTCAAATTCCGAAACGACCTGACTCTCATTTACCAACAACGTTGGCGAGCTTCCGATATCATATTTCGCCATCAGATCGAAATCCTTTTGTGCATACGTATTTCCTCTCTTTGCATCTGCCATACATGCATTCACCGATGCGACATTTACTCCTGTTTGCGTCAAACATTCTGCACTTTTCCCCTGCGCTTTCATATAACAGGCAACATATGGCCAATAAAGATTCTTCTGTTCCTCACGAATACAAATCTGCCGAAGATTTTCCTGCGCCTCAGCATCGCCGTGCATGGAAGTTATTTTCCCACCCTCGATGGCTCCGATGTATTTAACTTCAAATGCATCTTTGAGCGCTGGTTGTTCTGTAATTGCCTTGTTCATCACGCGTTGCATCTGCAAACCGAACGGACAATCGGCAACGACAAATGCAGTCATCTTTGGCGTTGCAGATTTATTGACGTCATCACAGGTTAACTTTGCTTGCGGTTCTGCTGCAGCTTGGCTATCTGCCTTTTGCAGTTCGCTCACTTTCGTGCCGCTTGCAAAGAAAATCTTCCCGTCTTTGGTTATATACGAGGTGTACTTGTTTACTTGTCCGGCTGAATCAAGCGTAAGGTCAAAGGAATATATCCCGCTTTCTTCTTTCAGATTTTCAACTGATTGAATCTTCGTTGCGTTCCCCGCAAGAACCTGTACGACATTGGGAATTGTTTTTGTCTTCATTTCCACAAGCGCATCTTTGCTTCGTTTCAGGACAAGTCCACCAACTAAAAGTGCTATTATTACTAAAGGAACGAGAAAAGAGAACAGTTTTTTACGTTTCAGGGTTAGTTTTTTCATAGTTTATTATTTGTATAGGAACTTACCCGCTTTGTCAACCCGATAAAATATAGTATAATGACGTTTTCCAAAAAAGCTATGAAATCCATATTGAAAAACAAAAAAATCTGGATATTTCTTGCAATCATCATTGTTGTCGGGATAGGCATTTTTTCTGCAACACGCGGGAAAAATACCAACAAGAAATCTTCCACTTATACTGTTCGGAAACACACTATACGAGAGACCTTATCCATTGCCGGTGTCATCGATGCGCAGGAAAAAGTGACGCTTCGATTTCAAACGTCCGGCATGCTTTCCTGGGTCGGCGTCAAAGAGGGTGATACTGTATACCCCTATCAAGCGATTGCTTCCCTTGATCAAATGGAACTTACTAAAACACTGCAAAAATATCTCAACTCGTACGAAAGCGAGAGGAGAGATTTCGATCAGACGACTGACGAATATCGACAACCCGCACAAGGATACTGGGGGTTAACTTGGGATCAACGAAGGGAATTGGATCGCGCGCTTGAAAAAGCACAGTATGACCTCAACAGCAGCGTACTTGATGTAGAATTGAAATCCATCGCATTAAAATATGCTACGCTTGTTACCCCCATCGGTGGGATCGTTACCAAAGTCACCAGTCCATTTGCGGGCATCAACGTTACACCTTCACAAGCAGAGTTTGAAGTCGTCAACCCCACAACGCTGTATCTCTCTGTGCTCCCCGATCAAAATGAAGTGAGCAAAATCACATCGAGCATGTCTGCAACAATCGTGTTTGATCCGTTCCCCGAAGCAACCGTATCCGGTGCTGTCCAATCCATTGCGTTTGCACCAAAATCCGGTGAAAGCTCAACGGTATATGAAGTAAAACTGTCGTTACCCACAACCAATTCATACAGAATAGGAATGACGGCAGATGCTACATTTGTCATTTCTGAACGACAAGATGTCATAGCCATACCATTCTCAATGCTCAAAACGGATAACGGAAAACCCTATGTTTTTCGAAAAATCGGGAACACAAAAGAAAAAACTTCGGTAACCATCGGCCTTGAAGGTGATGACTTCATAGAAATAACAAGTGGACTTGCTGAGGGCGATATCCTCTATGATTAACCTGTCTCACGTATCGAAAGAATATAAGCTTTCCGGAGAATCTTTTTTTGCCCTTCGTGACGTGTCTTTTGAAATTAAAGAAAAAGAATTCACGGCAATTCTTGGTCCTTCAGGGTCCGGTAAATCCACCGTCATGCATATCATGGGACTTTTGGATACGCCAACCGCAGGAACCGTTAAAATAAATGGAAGAGATGTTTCGAAATATTCCGATAACGAGCTATCACTTGCACGAAATGAGCTTATTGGATTTGTTTTTCAACAATTTAACCTGATTAACAAATTATCCATTTTGGAAAATATTCTTCTCCCCACCATTTACACACGAAAGAAATTGCCTTTTGATCCAAAAATACGCGCAATGGAGCTTATTACCAAATTTGGTCTTTCCGGCAAAGAACGTTCATTTCCCAATAAAATTTCTGGTGGGCAACAACAACGTGTTGCGATAGCACGTGCGTTAATAATGCAACCGAAGCTTGTGTTGGCTGATGAACCAACGGGAAATCTTGATACAAAAAATGGCGACGCAATCCTTGATCTTCTGGAAAAACTCAACAAACAGGAGGGGGCAACCGTTGTCATTATCACACACGAACCCGATGTTGCAGAACGCTGTAAACGAAAATTGTATATTCGTGATGGCCAGTTATTTACAAAGCCTTTGCATACACCATGAATTATTTTCTTTTTATCATCAAAGCCGCTTTTGAAGATTTTAACAGAAATAAAGTAAAGACGTTCCTTACATCATTGGGTATCACGATCGGCGTATCATCTGTGGTACTCCTGATTGCCTTAGGGCTTGGGTTGAAAGCATACATACAGGATCAATTCGACACCTTCGGGACCAATAATTTATATATTATTCCAGGGAGTCTCAGTGGTGGGTTTCAGGGTGGGCCACCAACGACACAATTGTTTGATGATAAAGATGTCAACTCTGTAAAACGAATAAACGGCATTGCAAATACCATACCCGTATATGAAAAATTTATGAAAGTAGAGGGAACGCTTGATACAAAAACCTACCAGGTAACAACTTCAACGGAAGATATTTTTTCCACACTAACATTAAATATTCAATATGGAGTCTTGTATACAAAAAGCGATGTTGCAAAAGGTGCAAAGAAAATTGTTTTGGGTCCAAAAGCGGCGGAGTCACTTTTTGGGTCGCCCTCCGAGGCCATAGGCAAAAATGCAACAATAAACGGCATCGCCTACCGAGTTGTTGGAGTATTTGAGGCAAAAGGCGGAGGCGCATTCGGTGCACCAAGCATTGATGAGAGCATTTATATGCCCGTCACCGCTTCCCTATCGTTTAATCCCGCAAAAAAATATGCGAGCATATATCTGAAAGTTCAAGAAGAATCATTCCTCAAGCCAGTCAAGAAGACCGCAACAGATATTCTCTTAAAACGGTATAAAGAAGATGAATTTTCCGTTATAGAACAAACTGAGCTCATAGATACTATTAATTCGATTTTCGGTGTTTTGAATACCGTCCTTATTGCTATTGCTGCAATTTCTCTCATTGTAGGCGGAGTCGGTATTATGAATATTATGTATATGTCTGTTGTTGAACGAATCAGGGAAATCGGGATACGAAGAGCAATGGGAGCAACAAAAAAAGATATCCTCTATCAATTTATGTCGGAAGCAGTTCTTCTTTCCGGACTTGGTGGTGCAATGGGACTCTTATTTTCATGGATCGTAGTTCTTTTCCTCCGGTCTCAATTTCCTGCATATATCGACATAACAACCGTTGCTATAGCATTAGGAGTTTCTTCTGGGGTTGGTATTGGGTTCGGTGTGTTTCCTGCAAAAAAGGCAGCGGATCTTTCTCCAATGGAAGCGATCCGTTACGAATAATGATTATGAGAGAAGCGATAGGCTTTTCCGTGTAAATTCTTCGAGATCTTCTTGTGCAAGCGCCTCCTCTTTTGTCATCCACGCTGCTTCTTGAATTTCATCCTTATCGATAATCACTGGTTGCTCGCTGAGCAGTTCACATTCGCATTCCAAAAAGAAAAAATGTTTTTTCTTCCAGAATTTCTTTGGGTATATGGCTTCCCACATTGCAAACTGACGGATAAAACGCACATCCAATCCCACTTCTTCCTTTGTTTCCCGAACCACTGCTTCTTCAACCGTTTCTCCCATTTCTACATGACCACCGGCAACAGTCCATACATGACCGTTGTCCCATTTATGGGATCGGACAAAAAGATACCTCCCCGCTTTGTTTCTGATATATGCACCAACCGTTGGTTCTGGATAATTGCCCATATATTACGAGAGCTTGGGATAATGGCATTTCTTCCATTTTTTACCACTCCCACACCAACACGGATCATTTCTCCCCAACTCTTTTTTTTGATTTACCACCGGTTTTGGTGCCGTTTCTTCATTTGTACGCGCGCGTTTTGCTTCTTTCGTGAGTTTTGTCTCTTGCGGTAAGGAATTTTCTGTTGTCTTTACTCTCTGTGTCCCTCCTTGTGGCAATTGGACCTGCACTTTGTAAATTCTATGAACGATTTCCCCCTCAATTGATGATACTAACCGTTCAAACATGGAATATGCTTCGTTTTTATATTCCACTAACGGATCTCGCTGGCCGTATCCCCGAAGCCCTATCCCTTCACGAAGATCATCAATTGCTTCCAGATGGTCCATCCAAAAATTATCAATAACTGACAAACTTACCCATCGTTCTACCTGACGCATGATCTCTGGAGATATCTGTTTTTCCCGAGCGTCATACATATCCTGGGATATCCGACGCAGATAGTCCACGATTTCCTCTTGTGTATGTAAATTTATAATCTGTCCAATCAGTTGGGTTTGGGAATTTTCATCAAACGGAATAATGGTGCTGTATTCCTGAACAATCTTTTTATAATCGAATGTTCCACCCTCAACGTGTACCGCAACGACTGTTGTTATTTCGTCCTCTATGTTTTTCAGAACCTGTTCCTTTTGGTTCTCTTCCATGAGCGCACGTCTTCGAAGTCGGTAAATAATTTCTCTGTGTTTATTGAGCACGTCATCATATTCAACCAGGTGTTTTCTTGAATCGAAATGGAATCCCTCCACCTTCATCTGTGCCTGTTCTATAGAACGAGATACCATAGGATGTTCCAACGGCACATCTTCGGGAAGTTTAAATACCGTCATAAGCTTGGCAACCTGATCGCCACCAAACAATCGCATGATCTCATCCTCAAGCGATACATAAAACCTGCTGGAACCTGGATCCCCTTGTCGTCCCGACCGACCACGCAACTGATTATCAATGCGTCTACTTTCATGGCGCTCTGTTCCGATAACATGAAGTCCTCCTGCAGCCAATACTTCGTCATGATTCTTTTTCCACTCTTGCATCGCTTTCTCGTATGTTTTTTTATCAGTAAACAGTGCTTCTTCTGGTTTTGAACCTCCAAGAATAATATCGACTCCGCGGCCCGCCATGTTTGTTGCAACGGTAATTGCCCCTTTTTTGCCTGCTTCAGCAATAATAAGGGCTTCCTTTAAATGATTTTTTGCGTTCAGAAGCTGGTACGGTATGCCTTTCCGCTTCAAAAGCTCACCGATAATCTCATTCTTTTCAATAGATGTCGTTCCGACAAGCACAGGTTGACCTTTTTTGTGACATTCCACAATCTCGTTTGCGACTGCCATGTATTTTGCCCTGGTTGTTTTGTACACACTGTCGGGATAGTCTTGTCGAAGCATTGGCCTGTGCGTTGGAATAACCACAACTTCCAGGTTATATATTTTACGGAACTCTTCCGCTTCCGTTGCAGCCGTTCCCGTCATGCCGGCGAGCTTTTCGTACATACGGAAATAATTCTGTAACGAAACGGTTGCAAGCGTCTTGCTCTCCTGCTGAATCTGAACCCCCTCCTTTGCTTCAATTGCCTGATGGATCCCCTCAGAAAATCTTCGCCCCATGAGAAGCCTGCCCGTAAATTCGTCGACAATGATGACCTGCCCCTCTTTTACGATGTATTCTTTGTCCCGATGAAATAGGGTGCGTGCTTTCAACGCCGCTTCCAAATGATGAACTGTTTCGAAATCTTCTTCGTATATGTTTCCAAGCCCCATCATCTTTTCTATCTTCATGACGCCGTGATCCGTAAGATGCGCGGTTCGCATTTTTTCATCAATGACGTAATCCATGGTGGGTGTTAATTTATCAACCAGCTTTGCATACTCGTAATATTTCTGTGTCGCTTCCGTATCAGGAGCGGAAATAATATGGGGAGTTCGTGCTTCATCGATTAATACCGAATCGACTTCATCAACAACCGCAAAATGAAATCCTCGTTGTGACAGTTGAGATGGATCCGAAACCATATTATCCCGAAGATAATCAAAACCAAACTCACTATTGATTCCATATGTAATATCCGCCGCGTATGCTTCTTTCCGTGTTATCGGACGCAAGTGTTTGAGCCGCCAATCTCCCGCAGTCGCATCCTCAAAATCCGGATCGTACATGAATGATTGTTCCGAAATAATAGCTGATACTGACATTCCCAAGAAATGATAAATGGGTCCCATCCACCCCGCGTCACGGCGAGCAAGATAATCGTTCACCGTTACAAGGTGTGCTCCCCGACCAGTCAGCGCATTCAAATATAGGGCGGGTATTGCCGAAAGTGTCTTTCCTTCTCCCGTTTTTTGTTCCGCAACCTTGCCAAAATGTAATGCTGCCGATGCGATCAGCTGTACATCATAATGTTTTTCTCCAATGGTACGAAACGCAGCTTCCCTCACCAAAGCAAAAGCCGCCGGAAGAATATCGTCAATCGTTTTTCCTTCAGCAAGCTGCGCCTTTAGCTCTGCAGTTTTCTTGGGAAACTCTGCGTCTTTCAATTTCTGCATCGCTTGATCCAAATTGTTTATGGATGCGACGATTGACCGCAGTCTGACAACCTCTTTTTCGTTGTTATCCAGTAATTTACCGAGGAACTTAAACATGCACCAATTATACTATGGAAACGAAGAAAAATCTGTTCCTAAATATCGTGTGGTCGTGCACAACCAGAAATATATTCTGTAGCGTTCTCATGAGCTTATCTGACTGTTTTTGATATTCCAGTTCCCGAAGATAATTTATCACAACACATCCCGAAGAAGAGAGCGTGGAACGAATTCTTCTAAGAAACGTAGGTGACGTCACAAACTTAGGTATAACCCTCCCGAAAGACATATCCAAAATCACCATATCGTATTGTTTGTTCTTTTTGACTGTCGATTGGATGAATGTGTTTGCGTCACTTCTGATCAAACGTAACCCCGCAACATCGTCTAAACCGAAGTACTTTTTTCCGATAGTTATCATGAGCGGATCAATGTCCACGCCGGTAATGACGGCGTCAGAAAAAAAACCATGAAGCATGCGGATCACTGTTCCACCGGCAACGCCCAATACTAAAATTTTTTTTGCTTGACCGCCATGTCCAACGCCAAAAGCCTTAAAGGCACTGTTCCATAACTGTTCAATATACTTCCCCGACTGTGGAGAGCCGTTTACCAGCAGTTTCATCCGATTCGATTCTCTGTTTATTCGAATATAGTGATTGTACGGAGAATGGAACTCTGCGACTTTTTCAGGAATCAGATATGAAAGAAGATGTTTCATCGAGAAATCACATCCTTGCCGACAAACGGCACTAACACGTCTGGCACACGAATGGATCCATCTTTTTGTTGATAATTTTCCAGAATTGGGATCAAAATACGCGGTGACGCCACCGCAGTATTGTTGAGCGTATGACAATGGAGCGTCTTTCCGTCTTTTGTTTTGTATCGGATATTCAAACGTCTCGCTTGGAATTCACCCATAAAGGAATCTGACATTGTCTCTCCATAGGCATGTCGAGAAGGCATCCATGTTTCAATATCAAACTTCTTCACTTGCGGCTCACCCATATCTCCAGTACACATGGACATCACACGATAGGGAAGCTTCAATTCTTGTAGAATCTCCTCTGAATTCAACAATAACTCGTCTAATAGAGTAATAGAGTTGTTCGTATCATTTTTTGATATAATTAATTGTTCAATTTTATTAAATTGGTGTAGTCTATAAGCACCTTTTGTGTCTTTTCCATAACTTCCCGCTTCTCTTCTAAAACATGGCGAGAAAGCAACAAATTTTTTCGGCAAGTCGGCTTCCGATAGCACTTCCTCACTGAAATACGATGTAACCGGTACTTCCGCAGTGCCTGCAAGATATAAATCGTCTTTTTCCAAATGATAGACTTCATCCTTACCCCAGGGGAATTGACCATTTCCAAAAAGGGTAAATTCTTTTACTAACGACGGTGCGATCAATGGAATATACCCTTTCGCAACAAGTTTCCTTAACGTGTAAAAAAGAATGCCGAATTCCAAAAGCACAGCTTCGTTTTTCAAAAAATATGCACGAAATCCACCAACCTTCGTTCCCCGTTCAAAATCCATCAAATCCAGCTTCTTTGCCAGTTCTATATGATCTTTGACTTCAAAATCAAACACGGGCTCTTTCCCCCACCGCCTCACTTCAATATTGTCAACTTCATTCTTTCCAACCGGAACGGTTGCATCAGGAACGTTGGGCACCGTTAACATAACTTCCTTAAATTCCGTTTCAACCCGACGGAGCTCCTCTTCCAGACCCTTTAACGATTCTTTCAGCTGCCTTCCTTCCGCACGTGCGTCATCCGTTTGTTTCTGACTAATGGTATTTCGCTTGGCGCGAAGATCATCAACCGCTTTTGTGAGTTTTCTTCTTGTTTCGTCCAACGACAACAACGTATCCCACGCAACATTACGATTTTTATTTATTGCAGCAGTTTTGCATTTATCTAAATTCTCTCGTATGTAATTAATGTCCAACATAGTAGTGTTGAATGATACCTTTCAGTTTTTCAACTGCTTTTCTTCTATGATTATAGATGGTATTCTCTTCGTCGGTCAATTCATCGTGGTTGTAAAATTTCGATAGTTCCGGAAGATACAAAAGCGATCGATAGGGAAATCCTGCACGACGATATTTTGAAGCTTTCAGGGGAATCATGCCACGAACGACACCTTCACTCGTCCATGTTTTACCCTCAGGAGTTGCGAATGCTAAAAACAAATGGAGCTGGGCACCGCGCTTTGCTAAAGGAATATCTTTCATTCGCATAAGCGTGTATTCAATGAGCTCTTCGTCTTCATCTTCCCTCTCTTTATGAATCCATCGATGGGAATGGACTCCGGGTTCACCATGCAGGGCATCAATCTCTAATCCTCCATCATCGGCAATCGTTGGAAGACCCGATTCTCTGGCATAGTGCACTGCTTTTAATATTGCGTTTTCCTCGAACGTCTTTCCTGTCTCCTCCACATGATCCGTAATTCCGACATCCTTTAAATTCACAAGTGCTATTGCGAAATCTGACAAAAACTCCTGAAGCTCAGCGAGTTTCCCCGGATTCGTCGTTGCGACAAGAAGTTTTTTCATTGTTGTTCTGGTCGAAGCGTCGGGAATAATATAACGTCTTTGATAGATTTTTGATCTTCCAGAATTGTGAGCAGTCTATCTATTCCCATGCCCCATCCTGCAGTTGGCGGCATTCCATATTCAAGCGCTCGGATATAATCCGCATCATACGATTCAAATTCTTTCTGACCACGCTTGCCGAGTTCCTCGGATTCATGCCACCGTTTTGCCTGATCCTGCGGATCATTTAATTCGTTATATGCATTCAAAAGCTCTTCTCCAACAACGAGCAATTGAAAAGAAGCGGTAAACCGCGGATCCTCAGGAAGACGTTTTGCAAGTGACACGAATGCTGTTGGACGGTTTGTCAAAAACAACGGATCGACAAGCTTTGGACGCACTGTTGCTTTATACATTGTGTCCAAAAGCGCTCCGTAGCCGATTGCATCCGACGTATCAACTTTGATCCCTTTCTCCTGCATCGCAGCTTTTAGTTTTTTTTCATCGTCCGCAATTGCTATGTCAATTCCCGTATGTTGTAAAACCGCATCGCGGTAGGTAACACGCGGCCAGGGAGGCGTAAAATCCAGTTCTTTCCCTTGATAGGAGATTTTCGTGGTTCCCTTTATTTCTTTTATGAGACCGCTCAACATCTTTTCCGTATAATTCATGAGATCTTCATACGTTGCATATGCCCAATAAAATTCAAGCATGGTAAATTCAGGATTATGTTGCTTGCTCATCCCTTCATTTCTGAAGTCTTTGCCAATCTCGTATACTTTCTCAAAACCGCCCACGATCAGTCGCTTCAAATAGAGCTCTACTGCAATACGCAGATATAAATCCGTATCCAATGCATGATGGTGAGTAATAAACGGCTTTGCGGATGCACCACCGTACAATGGTTGCAATACCGGTGTCTCCACCTCCATAAACCCCTCTTTATCTAAGAAAGCACGAAGATAGGATATTACTTTGGTTCGTGTTTCGAAGACCTTTCGCACGTCCTTATTCATCACCAGGTCCACATACCGCTGACGATACCGCTCTTCAATATCGGTTAATCCATGCCACTGATCCGGAAGCGGACGAATAGCCTTGGAAAGGATCGTCATCGTTTTGGCAAAAACGGATATCTCTCCTGCTTGTGTTTTTCCCACATCTCCCGTGACTTTAACAAAGTCTCCCATGTCTAAAAGCTCTATGAGCGAGAAAGATAGTTCTTCCATCACATCTGCTTTACAAACTATCTGCATCTTATCTGTCCTATCGGCAATATCCATGAAAAATATCTTTCCGTGTCCGCGAATAGCCATGATGCGTCCGGCGATGGCAACCGTTTTCCCATCTTTCTTCTTTGCTTCCGTGATAAGATCCCTTTCTCCTGCCTCTGCAGGATATGAGAGAATACCTTTCTTGGTAAGCTTTTCCAGCTTTTCTATTCTTGTTTTTCTCAGTTCATCGAGTGTTGGCATATACTCCTATTATATACAAAAACCCCGCTTCAGAAAGCGGGGTATTTTTTATATTTCCATTTATTCAATTGATAATATCTTGTAGACAATCTTCCCCGCCGGCGCCTCAACTTCAACTGTCTCTCCCGCTTTTTTACCCAAAAGCGCTTTTCCGAGCGGAGACGAATGGGAGATCTTTTTATTCATAGGATCCGCTTCCCATTCACCGACAAGAGAATATACATCTTTCTTTCCGTTAATATGAAGCGTTACTTTCGATCCGACATCAACGTGACTTTTTGTATGATTTGTCACAACTTTTGCGCCATGCAGAATTTCTTCAAGCTCTGCGATGCGACCATCTATAAAAGACAAATCCTGTTTTGCAGCGGCATATTCACTGTTTTCCGATAAATCTCCGTTATCACGGGCATCAGAAAGCCTCTGCACCGCTGCTGGACGCTTGGTCTTCAACAAATCCTCGTGCTCAAGACGAAGCTCTTCCAGTCCTTCTTTGGTAAGTAATTGTCTATCCATATATCCTTTTATTCAAAAAAAAACTTCCCTCAGTCATGTTACTCTCGGCTTTGGAAGCAGAATAATTGCGTGTCTGGAATACCGGACACAATGGTAAAGTTTACCCAAGTCTTCTTGTGATGTCAAGTGCTTACTGGTACAATACAGACGAATTCTTTTGCTCTTTTGAAGCTAAATTTGCCCCCATCGTCTAGCGGCCTAGGACGGCGCCTTCTCAAGGCGCAGACCGCCGGTTCGAATCCGGCTGGGGGTACCCAATTCCGACTTGTTAATATTCAAATAGTTTGAATTTTTTCTCTTCAGCTACTTTATTGCTATATATCCCTCCATTTGATATACTATGGGCTATTATCATTCTATGAATCATGAGTCTTTTCCCCTTTATAGCCAGTCAGACAGGGAACCAATCTTACCCACAGAATCACTATTATTACCGGCTACTAGAAAAATTGCCCAAATGTTCCATTCTATATATAACCAAAATGTCCCATCGGGCATTCAAGAACGATTTAATGAATTGAAGAACAATAGCACTCAACACATTTCTATAGATCAATCCATCGATGGAACAAGCTTTTCTTCAAACGATCCGAATTCAAGAGATGTTGTTGGATATATGGATCCAGAAACAGATATTATTCATCTCCCAAACGCATCAAGAGAATCAACGGTAATACATGAAATGTTCCATTTTCTTTCCTCCAACCCATCAACGAAACATTCTGGATTTCATTACCATAACGTTCTCTGGACAAAATATTTAAACGAAGCATTTACTGAATTTCTAACCTTTAATACCATACGTCGTGATGTTCATGGCGTATTGAAGCCTGATGCTAATTCAGACAATGCACAAAGAGGAATAGAAAAATACTTAACTCGTGGGTATGATCCCTATGAAGAGAAAACAGAAAGCTATAGAACTGCCTATGATACCTTGCTTGATACTGTTACCTATATCCCATCAGACAAAAAAAAGGATGTTATGATCCGGTTCATTGATAGCTATTTTTCACAAAATCTTGACGGGGTTATTGACGCGCTTTCGCTATTTACATACACCGATTACACTGATTTTGACAAACGAAAAGGGCCACCAATCAAACGTTTAGTATCAGAATTCCTTCATGAAAGTTTTGAAAATATCGCATTGCATAAGATTGAAACATGGAAAGATCATTTAGACCATCTTCCATTAACAACGAATTTATTTTCTACCACAAAAGAGCGATCCGAATATGCAGTTATCCAAAAAATGGTGCGGCTGATAACGCAACAAAGCAAGGATACTCTCGTCGATGTTCATATATTGTTTTCAGACAATATCAAACAAAGAAAAGGTATACAAACGGATATGTATTCTAATAACTTATCATCATTTATCTTGATTAGTACTGATTTATTAGATGCAAGCAAGTACTTAATTCTTTCCAACACTGGGGTCTTCTGGGAAGCGTATCGATTGCTTTTATTAGAACAGGCAGCAACGTTAGCCCAACACAGCATCATATTTAATAAAAAAGACGTACAGAATGCAATGTCGTCAGTTATAAGCCGGATTGATCCGAATCAGCAAAAAACCGTTGATGTACTTCGACAACTTCTGCAAAACGACCCTGGTAATCCTCGTCATATGGATATGATACGTAGTATTCTTGGCATTGACGATATCTTCTCAATGGTTATCGATGATGGTATTGAGAAGATATCTTCCATACGACAAGTCGACACCGTACTCAGACGTTATAAAAACAAACATTAAACCAAAACACGAAGTATAAAATAACAACACCCGTTAGCTAGGATCTACTTCATCTATCATAATTTCACTTTCCACCCTTCATAAACACCTTTACACCTTATGTAATAGGACATATCATGGATATATATGAAAAAAGCACCAAAAACGGCAGAGCCGACTGTAGAACCAATAACGAATAGCGTTGAGGAACAAATTCCTCCCGCCCCACCAGTTGAACCGATTACCCCGCCTCCAACAGTTCGGAAAAATACTGCACTTTTCCCTTTATTATTCCTCGTTCTGGTTGCAGCAGGACTCATCGTAGCGTTTCCGGATGTGCAAAACATTGTTTCCCAAGCAGCATCTAAAAAATGTCAACCCATCGCACGCGTTATGATCAACCCTGGGTCTATTGAAACAATGACAAACAGTAAGGCTACAGAACTCTCGGTTATGGCATATGACAAATACAACATGCCGGTAAAACAGGGAGTAAAATACGACTGGGGAATTAGTTCAACAAACAGTGTCGGCACGGTAAAAGCTCGCCACGACTTGGCAACATTTATCCCTTCAAATGTTGGTATGGGAGACTTATACGTAAAGACGACCAACAACTGCACAAAAAATGCGGTCATTGGTTCCGCAAAGGTCATTGTGAAGCAGGGTATTGCCCCGACACCGACAACGAAGAAAAGAAAATAACCGCACGCTGTTCAGTTATTCTTGCAGTGTTTATGCTACAATTTGGACATGATTTGGGAGCGACATAAACGTTCTGGAGTATCAAAACTTTTTCGGTTAATCATTTTTTTTGCATGCGTTGTGGGTTGTATAGTTCTTTTCCGACGCATTTTTCCAAAACCAGTAGTTATTTCCCCCATTCCCCCGGAAGAAAAACAAGAGGTAGCGTCAAACAACATTCTTTCACTCTTTAGAGCGAAAAAAAATCCTGATGATCTAAAAAAACGCATCCGGGAGACGATCGGGTTGACATGGAAAAACTATTCCATCCTTGTTGTGGATACGCAATCTGATTTTCGGGCAGGAATTAATGAGGAACAAATCTATACTGCCGCATCCGTAAATAAAATACCGATTCTCGCAGCGCTCTATATTCAGGTGCAAGCAGGAAAAGTAGATTTAGATAAAAGCATCACGCTTCAAGCTGAAGATATCCAAGATTACGGTACCGGGTCCATCCGCTATTCCCCACCTGGTACGACGTATTCAATTAAAACACTTGCCAAGCTTATGATGCAACAAAGCGACAACACCGCGGCGTATATCCTTTCCAACCATATCGTTGGTGTTGATGTTGTCCAGCAGTTCGTTTCCGATTGGGGAATGACGCAGACAGATATGATTAACAACAAAACCTCCAACGCCGATATTGCCGCGCTTATCAAAAAAATCTATGAAGGGAAGATCGCCAATGTTGCATACACAAAAGAAATGCTTTCCTTTTTCAAGGATGGAGAATTTGAGGATCGTCTTCCGGGGCTTCTTCCAAAAGACGTGACTGTATATCACAAAATCGGCACAGAAATCGGCATCATGCATGATGTGGGTATCGTGGTTGGACCAACGACCAAATATTATATTGGAATTCTGACGAGTGACGTCAATGATGAGGAAGCGACAACAAAATTGATGGCAAAGGTATCCAAACTCGTCTACGATTACATGAATTAACGACTATTTCTTGGAGGGTGATTTCGTAAGTGCTATCTTCAATACCTCATCCATATGTTCCACAAAGTGAAATGCGAGATCTTTTTTCACCTCAGTTGGAATATCTTCCATATCTTTTTTGTTATTTTTTGGAAGCACCACGACTTTGATACCCGCTCGGTGAGCGGCTATGACTTTTTCCTTAACCCCTCCGATTTCCATAACTCGCCCACGCAGCGTAATTTCCCCAGTCATGGCAACCGCTTTTTTCACAGGAATCTTTGTGAATGCTGAAACGATTGCTGTAGCGATGGCAGCGCCTGCTGAAGGTCCATCTTTCGGCACGGCACCTTCCGGCACATGAACATGCACATCCAGTTTCTGGAAGAATTTTTCTGCCAACCCGAATGTTTTATATCGGCTTCTGACATAGGACATCGCCGCTTGTGCAGACTCTTTCATAACGTCTCCAAGTTGTCCCGTAAGAAGAAGACTGCCTCTCCCCGGCATGAGGGCAACTTCAATAAAAAGAATTTCTCCACCTGCTTCGGTCCAAGCCATACCAGTAGACATTCCCACTTCGTCTTTCTTCTCAGCTAACATTGAACTGAATTTCCGAGGACCAAGATATTCCGGAAGCTCTTTATGTGAAATGAGGAGTTTTTTCCTCTTGGATTCTTCCATGTCGGCAATCTTCCGTGCAACTTTTCGATATAACGCGGCTACTTCCCGCTCTAAATTTCTGACCCCGGCTTCCCGCGTATAGGTTCGGATTACATCCAAAATAGCATCGTCTGTTATTTTGACTAGCTTCTCGGGTATACCGTGCACGCCGCGCTGTTTTTCCAAAAGGAAATCCTTCACAATGTGATATTTCTCAACTTCCGTATACCCTGCAAAGTGAATCACTTCCAAACGATCACGGAGCGCAGGCGGAATGGTATCCAACACGTTGCAGGTAGTTATAAAGAACACGTCGGAAAGATCGAATGGCACGTCAAGATAATGATCAGAAAATGCGTAATTTTGTTCAGGATCAAGCGCTTCAAGCAGCGCGCTTGACGGGTCGCCACGAAAATCCGTTCCCACCTTATCGATTTCATCCAGCATAAAAACAGGATTCTTCGTCCCAGCCTGTTTGACTCCCTGGATAATGCGACCGGGGAGTGCACCAACGTACGTTCTGCGATGTCCCCGTATCTCCGCTTCATCCCGAATACCGCCTAGAGACATTTTCACAAACTTCCGCCCCAAAGATCGGGCAATGGATTTACCTATAGATGTTTTTCCTACTCCAGGAGGTCCAACAAAGCAAAGGATGGTTGGAGAAGATTTGCTTTTTCTTTTTTGCTCTTTTCCTGTTTCCTTTTTTTCTGAGATTTCTTCCCCGTCTTTGCTTCTCAGTTTCATTACGGCAAGATATTCAAGTATCCGTTCCTTAATCTTTTCCAAACCATAATGGTCTTCGTTCAAAACAGCGGCTGCGTCTTTTATATTTACGTTGTTGGGACTTGCCACTGCCCAGGGTAATTCCACTAATGTATCAAGATATGTCCTCACATAGGAAGTTTCAGGATTGTATTGGGACATTTGCGCCAGACGGGACAACTCTTTTTCCGCTTTCTTTCTCACTTCCTCAGGCATACCCGCTTTCCTTATTTTATCTCCCAGTTCTTTAATCTCCTTGTTATCGTCATCTTCTCCAAGCTCTTTTTCAATTGTCTTCATGCGCTCTCGCAACACCTGTTCTCTTACGTTCTTGTCAAATTTTGCCTGCGTTTTATTGGCAATATTTTGTTCCAATTCAAGAACCTTCACTTCTTTTGCAAGGTAAAATGCTTCTTTGGAAAACCGTTCTTTCACGGAATGCATTTCCAATAGTTCCTGACGCTGACTGGGTTTGAGATCCAAAATGCTTGCGATTTGATAGGAAAGCGTCAACGGCATGGTGCCGGACATAATGTTCATGAATGTCAGGAAATCAATGGTTTTCCCTAATTTCACCGAATGCTTTAATTGATTGCTTAAATGATTGAAAAGCGCTTTCGTTTCCTCATCATCCTCAATAGTATCCGTCAATTCAAAGCCCCGTGCGACAAAAAACGGTTCAACCGCTTCATATGAAGTAATGTCTACTTTCGCGTTCCCCCGGATAAGCGCATTGATTTCCCCTTCATTCTTCATCATTTGAACGATTTCGCCCATAACCCCTATCTGAAAAAGGTCCGAAGGAACAGGATCATTAATATTCTGATTGCGCTGCATGACGAAGATTACTTTCTTTCCCGTATTTTGCGCGGCCTCAATGGAAGCAACGGAGCGCTGTCTGCCGAAGGTGAGGATCATCTCGGTATTGGGAAATACTATTCCGTCCCGAATCGGTACAACGGGCAAAAGATGTTCTTTTGTTGGAAATGGTTCATCCATATGTCTTTATTAGCAGTCAAGTATAACAAGTGCTAAGGCTGCTGTCAACTTAGATAAAAAGACCCAACACACCAGAGGTTTCTATTGTTACAACCTGCTGTTGGGCAAGAGGGCCGTTTTTGAGCACAATTTCCCGATCTTCACTGGTTTTTTCGTTCCGTTTGTGAAACACACCTATGGGTATTTTTTCCCCAAACGTCATCGCAGTTTCCAACGCCCGTTTTCGATCGGCAAGATTTTCTTCTGTTATGTTCACTTTTTGTATTCGTTCCCTGTACCATTCGTACGTATGGATTTTATCAAACGTTACACAGGGTTGGAGCATATCAACAACTGAAAATCCTTTGTGTGTTATTGCCTGTGCAATAAGTTCGGTAAGATGCGGAATATCCCCCGTAAACCCTCTGGCTGCAAATGTTGCGCCAGAAAAAACCGCAAGGGAAGAAGGGGTAAATGGCATATCCGTTACACCTTCCGGTGTTGATTTTGTCACCATACCGACTTGCGCTGTTGGTGATGCCTGACCCGTTGTCAGCCCATACACTTCATTGTTGTGGATAAGGACCGTAATATCCGGATTTCTTCGTGCAGCGTGGATAAAATGATTGCCACCCTCCCCCAAACAGTCTCCATCCCCGGTAACCGCGATAACCGTAAGTTCGGGGTTGGCTAGTTTAATGCCTTGCGCAACGGGGAGAGCGCGTCCATGAAGCCCCTGCACCCCGTATACGTTCATCCAATCACGCATATTCCCATGACAGCCGACGCCATAGACTATAACAATTTTTTCTCGTGCTATTGTAAGTTTTGTCAGTGCATTCTTCAATGCCATCCAAATGCCGAAATTGCCGCAACCGGGGCACCACGTCGGCTTAAAACCGGTATGAAATTGATCATCCATTCGACTGTCCTTTCATTTTCAACACAATATCTTCACTGGTCCATTGCCGCCCATCATATTTCAACCATTGTTCTTCAATGGTAATTCCCGTCGCCTCACGGATGAGGTTTCTTAATTGTCCTGTTGCGTTTTGTTCTATGCATATCAGGCGTTTTTTCCCGGACAGGATAGGCACGATCTGTGACTCAACCATCGGAAAAACGTAGGAGAAATGCACAAGCTGTGCCTTTATCCCAATTTTTTTTGCTTCTGCAATTGCATCCAAGATAACACCCTTTGTGGAACCAAACGATACAAATGTAACATCTGCATCGTCATCACCGAACACGCTTGGTTTTGGAATACTTTTTTTTATCGCTTCCATTTTACGCAACCGTTTATTCACCATGTTTTTTCTCATTGTCGCATCCTCTGTCGTATATCCATGTTCATCGTGCTCATAGGAATTCGCTATGTATTCACGGTTCTTATCCCCCGGTAGGCTTCGTGAAGAAATTCCTTCGGGAGCCCCAACGTCATACCGTTTGAATATCGATATGTCTGCCTGTGCCACTTGACTCTGTTTGTTTCCAGCCTCCTGCATGCTCCCCTGAGAAATCTGCCATTGTGTTTCATTTATGTATTTATCCGTCAAGAGAAAAACAGGCGTCTGAAACCGATCCGCGAGATCAAATGCATGCTTTGTTAGTGTAAAACATTCGTTTGCATCACCCGGTGCAAGGATGATGCGCGGAAATTCCCCATGTCCTGCGTGTAAAACCATTTGAAGTTCACCCTGTTCTGTCCATGTCGGCATACCTGTTGCGGGCCCCGGCCGCATGCCAAGATCAATAACCACGGGAACTTCCATGATGCCTGCCATGGAAACACCTTCCACCATCAGCGCAAACCCTCCTCCCGATGTTGCAACCAGACTTCTGGCACCTGCAAGTGATGCACCGATTGCCATATTCATACCCGCTATTTCATCTTCCGGTTGCTTATAGACGATGCCAAATTCCTTTGCGTGATCGGCAAATAATGGGATAAGTGCATTAATTGGGGTCATCGGATATATCGCTGCAAATTTCATGCCTCCAGCAACTGCACCAAGTCCTGCAGCTTCACTTCCATTCAACACCATTTGCGCGTCTTGCACTGACCCCGCATCAATATGTAAATCCGCCTTTTCTGGATACCTGCTTTTTGCTTCATCGTATCCGATTCTTGCTATTGCAATATTCTCCTCAACAATTGCTTGTCCTTTCCCTTTAAACTGATCGGCGATCACTTTCTCCAACTGCGCTATATCCTTCCCGAAGAAATACATCGTTGCACCCAGCGCAATCGTATTCTTCATAACGGCATCGCCACCACGCGCGTCAACCAAATCACCAAAAGGAATTGGGATGAGGACAACTGGACGTGTGAATTCTTCAGGCTTCCATGCATATTCCTTTGGATCAAACACGACATACGCGCCCTCGCTTAATTCCGACTGGTGGAAAGCAACAGCGTCTTTATTCAGCGCTATCAGCAATTCTATAGAACGTTTTGGCGCATGTACGATCTGCGTTGTTATTCGGACGTGTACGAAATTATGTCCTCCACGGATCAACGAAGGGTATTCATTGCTTGCGATAACGCCGTATCCGTCCCTTGATAATGTTTTTGCAAGCATCGTCCCCGCAGACATGATGCCGAATCCTGCCTCACCACCAATAGCCCACGTAATATCATTTCTCATAATTAGGGAAAAATTGTCTTGCCGGTTGCATCCTGTATGGATATTGCCATTACCGGACATCCTTTTGCCGCATGGAGTACCGATTCTTCCGATTCCTGTTCTGCACCCGGCAAAAACACTGCTTTTGCTTCGCCGTCCAAAACAAACGCTTTGGGAGCGAGTGCTATGCAGGTTGCCGCGCCAATACATAAACTCCTATCAATTGTGACCGTATAGGAACCAATTTTTTGTGTGGTTTTGGGTGTATCTGTATTCATGAGGTTTATTATACGGTACTTCCCACTGCTTTTTGAAGTACCTCAAGCGGGAGCACTGCACATTTTATTCGCGACGGCGTTAAATCCGTCTGAAGCAATGTTGTTATGTCTTTTGTTGTCATCTCCATGATATCCTTTTTAGCTTTCCCCTTCACCTGATCCGTCAACAAAGAGGCGGATGCTTGACTGATCGCACAACCGACTCCTGAAAATCGGATATCGCTCACCTTCCCCGTGCTGTCTAACTGCAGCTCCATGGAAATTTTGTCCCCACATGCAGAATTAAACAGTGTACTCGTAGCGTCTGGGTTTTTGAGATGTCCGAAGTTATGCGGATGTTTATAGTGTTCCAAGATCAATTCGCGATAGATATCCATATCGAAGAGCTATTTAAGTAAACATTTTTTGCACTTTTTTGATACCGGTAATCAACGCGTCAATATCTTCTTTTGAAGTATATACATAGAATGATGCCCGACACGTTGGACCGATTTCCAAAAATTCATGCAGCGGCATGGCACAATGGTATCCAACGCGGATGCAAATATTATCCTGATCCAGGATTTGCGCTACATCATGCGGATGCACACCTTTCACTTGAAACGACACTACCCCTCCATGGATATCAGGATCGCTTGGGCCAAACATGGCAACACCCTGCAAATGCGACATCTGCGCCAAAGCGTATGCTGTGAGTTCTTTTTCGTGATTTCGTACTGCTTCCATTCCGATACCTTTCAGGTATGAAATTGCAGCACCCAACCCTATAGCGCCTTCCATAAAGGGAGTCCCTGCCTCAAATTTGTGCGGCAGTTCGTTAAATATCGTCTCCGTGCTATGGACCTCCCGGATCATATCGCCGCCAAAAAGAAACGGCGGCATTCTGTTTAGTAGTGACTCTTTTGCCCATAATACACCGATACCGCTTGGACCCAACATCTTATGACCAGAAAACGCAATTGCATCCACTCCCCACGTTCTGACGTCAACCGGCATGTGTGGAACCGCCTGTGCAGCATCGATAATGACAATACATTCGGGGGCGATTTTCTTAATACGCGTCACGATCTTAGCAACAGGTGCTATGGTGCCCAATACATTGGATACTGCCGTTAGTGTCACGATTTTTGTCCTGTCATCAACGAGTGTTTCTATATCGTCAAGATCAAGCGTTCCATCCTTACGGACATTCCACAGTTTCAATAGACCCCCGTATTTGGGAAGCAGCTGTTGCCAAGGAACGAAGTTGGAGTGATGCTCCATGATTGTTGTTACTACTGTATCGCCTTGTGTTATGAGTAAGGGAATAAGCGTATAGGCAAGAAGATTTAGGGACTCGCTCGTGTTTTTCGTAAACACGATTTCTCTTGTGGAAAATGCGTTGATGAAAGTAGCAACAATCTCCCGAGCTTTTTCATATGCAGCCGTTGCTTCCTCCGACATGGTATAGATTCCTCGAAACACGTTCGCGGAAAATTTCTTGTAGTACTCTTCCATTTGATCTATCACTACCTGTGGTTTGAGCGACGTTGCGGTTGAATCAAGATAGATGATAGGTTTTTCCCGAATGTGCCGTTTTAAAAGCGGAAAATCCTTTTGGATATGCGAAATATCAATCATACGTGAATATATTGATTATATATCATATCCCTTGTTTTTCGATCGGGGATACGATTCACAATATCATCAATAAATCCTTTTATACAAAGCGCTTCCGCACTCCTTTTACTCAGCCCCCTGGTTCCCAGATACCAAATCACGTCCGCAGGTATGGAACCTGTCGTGACGGCATGTGTACAACGCACGTCATTGTTGAGTATTTCCAAAACAGGTGAACTTGTCACGGTGTTCCCATCATTTCCGATCATATTTTCGTTTTTCTGATATGCATCCGAGCCGCTGGCGCATGTATCGATATAAATGTTGCCCCGAAACACGAAGGTTGCATGTTTTGCGACAAAGGATTTTATGAGAAGATTGCTTTGTGTTTTTGGCTTTCTGTGCTGCTGACTGGTAACACAGGTTATCGTTGCGCCATCTTGAGGCAACACCAAACAATAGATGGTTGCTTTCCCTTCAGGTTCGTCCATCACCACCTGTATGTTCGCTTGAAACGATTTGGCGGAAGTAACGAGAATGGTAATAATGGCATGTTCACTTTTTCCAACCGTATACGAAAATGACGTATCCGTACTGGTTAAAATTCGTGTGATATGTCGTTCTTTCATACTGTTATCCGATAGATCCCGTCATTTGTACATCCATCAATCGATTCAATTCCACCGCATACTCCAACGGCAACTCTTTCACTATCGGTTCGATGAAACCGTTGACCACCATGGACATCGCCTGCGACTTATCAATTCCCCGACTGGTAATATAAAAAAGCTGTTCATCTGAGACTTTCGATACCGATGCTTCATGTTCAACAACGCTTGTTGCTTCTTGCACCTCTATAGTCGGATAGGTGTCCGAACGTGACATGGAATCCAGAATTAGTGCATCACAGACAACGTTACTTCGTGCGCGCTTCATATTCTTTGCTACGAAGACACGGCCGCGATATGACGTTCTCCCTCCACCGGAACTGATTGATTTCGAAATAATCCGCGATGAAGTCTCTGGAGCAAGATGTATTGCCTTACCTCCTGTGTCCTGTATCTGTCCGGCACCCGCATAGGCAATCGATAATACCTCCCCTCGGGCTTTTCTCCCAACAAGGTACATCGCCGGATATTTCATTGTCACTTTGCTTCCGATATTGCCGTCTACCCATTCCATGACGCCTTCTTCTTCCACACGAGCGCGTTTTGTCACTAAGTTGTATACATTGGTGCTCCAGTTTTGCACGGTGGAATACCGAACACGCGCGCCTTTTTTCACAAACACCTCAACAACAGCACTGTGCAGGGAATCTGTCGAATAAATTGGCGCTGTACATCCTTCAATGTACTGCACAAAACTTCCTTCGTCCGCGATAATAAGGGTCCTTTCGAACTGACCCATATTTGCCGCATTGATACGGAAATATGCCTGGAGCGGTAAACCAACAGATACCCCTTTGGGTACATAGATAAACGATCCTCCTGACCACACGGCACTATTTAATGCCGCAAATTTGTTGTCTCCAGCCGGAACCAGCGTTCCAAAATACGGACGGACCAGTTCCGGATAGTTTTTCACTGCCGTATCCATGTCCGTGAAAATGACGCCTTTCTGTCGAAGCGTTTTTTCCACACTTTTGTATACCACCTCCGACTCGTACTGCGCGGATACTCCGGAAAGGTATTTTTTTTCCATCTCCGGAATACCAATTTTTTCATACGTATCTCGTATGGCATCCGGCAATTCCTCCCACCGCTGCGCCTGTGTTTTTACCGGACGTAAATAGTAATAAAGATCATTAAATGGCAATTCTGACAATCCGGGACCCCAAGAAGGCATCGATTTTTTGTTAAAAATAGTAAAGCTTTTTAATCGGTTCTCCCTCATCCAGGCAGCTTCCGCCTTTTGTTCACTCATACTGTAAATAACGGAAGTATCCAATCCTTTCGCAGACTTAAAAATTGCTGTCTCCGGTTTGTGAAATCCAAATGCGTATGGAGCAGGGACAAATGCTAGTATCTTACTCATAGCCGTGTTTTTCAATATATCCAACGATATTTGCGCCACCGGTATGCACAATTGCCCCCTTCTTGATGACGGTGACTGTATCCGCCGGAAGATATCGTAACAACCGTTGGTAATGCGTGATGAGTATGCATCCTGTACCTGATTTTTGAAGCTTTCTGATACCCGCAGCCACGATCTTCAGCGCGTCAACATCAAGACCTGTATCAATCTCATCAAATATTGCATACTCTGGTTGCAACATCAGTGCCTGCAACACTTCTATTTTTTTCTTTTCCCCTCCAGAAAATCCGTCGTGTATGCTTCTTTCAAGCAAATTCGGTTCTATATGAAGTAGCGCGACTATTTCATCCATTGTCTTTTGAAAATCTCCATTAGCCAAACCAGATCCCAACACCTTTGAGGAATGCGTTCGTATGCGCTTCCCTCTTGCGGCTCTTTCCTGAAAACTCGCGCGTATGATATTTTTTACAGTAACACCGGGAACTGCAACGGGTGATTGGAATGCAAGAAATAGACCAAGCTGTGCTCTTTTGGACGTTTCCATGTGTATGATATCCTTTTTACCCAATAGCATTCTTCCTTGCGCCACATACCCCGGATGCCCCAAAATCACGTTTGCAAGCGTTGACTTTCCGCTACCGTTTGGCCCCATAATCACATGGATTTTCCCTGGAACAAAGGTTACTGATACATCGTTGAGAATGTGTTTTCCTTCGCCGGTTAAAGCCGATACGTGGAAAAGCGTCAATGATTGTTTTTTCATATCTTGTACTCCTTTATGAGTTGATCAAGTGTGACATTGTTGCAATAGTTCAAAAACGTCGTTTCAATCTGCCCCCTGATGCGGTTTGGTAGACAGTTTGGATGAATCGGGCATGTCCGAGACTTGTGGAGCTGCACGTTAATAATCATTTTTTGGGATTCTAAAGCTTGCAACAGTGAAAATATCGAAATTTGATCAGCTGGTTTGGCAAGTGTGTATCCACCACCAATACCCTCTTTGCTGATCACAAGACCTGCTTGCTTGAGAAAACGCGTTACTTTTTTCAGGAATGCAAACGAGATTCCATGAGTGTTTCCAATGTCTTTCAGCGATTTCCACCTGCCGTCTTGAGAGGCAAGTTCAGCAGCAACAAGAATGGCAACTTCTTCAGATCGGGTAAGTTTCATAACTGATACCGATATGGTATCAGTTATTGTGTAAATTGCAAGGTATTACAGAGTGTCTCGTATACGATCGGTTTTTCCCATAAATACTTCGTATATCCCCTGCATACGCAGAATAAAATATTCTTCGTTGTGGAGTGGATGATTTGCGAAGTCTATAAATCTGTCCACATCGATTTTTTGTGTTTCATGACAAAGAAGCGCCTTTCCCTTTAACAGCTTTGTTTCCTTTATATCAATAGCAGTTGTCACAATTTTATCCTTAACACCGCTCCAAGGCTTCCCATACGACTCTTCCGGGATTACTTTTGTCTTTTTTAAGTACGATGCAACGCGATCCGGCATGCAAACATAATAGAGTTTTGGTTCCTTTTCTGTATCCGATACATCGCCAAAAGCCCGTAAATATGCGTCTTCCTTCCACATCTTTCCCCTGCCTGTTTTGATCGTACCGGGCTGTTTTAATGAATCCAAATGCCGAGCATATTTTTGGAACGCAAACGTTGTCGCATAGCATGTCTTTATGTGATCCGGATGGTTACTAATTCCCGAAGTGTCGTAGGTAACAACAATATCAGGCATGAATTCCATCATTTTTTTTATAATTGGATCCTCAAGCGTGCCGGGTGACAATGCCGTTAACCCACCATCCGGTTGACCCAAGAAAGTAACGTTTCGAATTCCCAATATCTTTGCGGCAGCTTCCAATTCCTTTTGCCGAAGTGCCCCAAGCGCCTCTCCTTTTGCCCATGTGAATTCACCGTTTTGTCCGGCCTCGCCGTTGGTTGCCACAACAAGATCGATTGTCCAACCAAGATTTGCGTATTTTGCTATTGTACCGCCAACACTAAATGACTCATCGTCGGGATGCGCAAACACTAAAAGCATTGTATTCATGGTACAATTCTATCATGAATACGATCCCGATCCATGCGGCAACCGATTGGACGGAGTATGCACTTCTTGACAGCGGCGAAGGAGAAAAGCTGGAACAGTTTGCCGGGTATCGCATGATTCGTCCCGATCCGCGTGCAATTTGGAACCGGTTACACCCTGATTTATGGAACAAAGCAGATGCGCATTTCATACGAACCGACAGTGAGCATGGTACCTGGAAAATAACCACACCCCCACCGACACCATGGAGACTGCATTACAAAGACATGCAATTTGCTCTCCATCCGACCGATTTCAAACATGTTGGTATATTTCCCGAACAATCCACCAATTGGAATTGGATACGCGAGCAATGCCAACACATGAAAACTCCACGAGTTTTAAATTTATTTGGCTATACCGGTGCTGCAACAGTTGCAGCAACAAAAGCAGGCGCGCATGTCACCCATGTAGACAGCTCCAAACCATCAATTACGTGGGCACACGAAAACTGTGATTTAAACAGTGTTGATCCTTCCCAAACACGGTGGATTGTAGAAGATGTAATGAAGTTTATCTCACGCGAAGAAAAACGCGGTAATTCTTATGACGGGATCATACTTGATCCGCCGCGTTTTGGGAGAGGGAATAAAGGAGAAGTATGGAAACTCGCAGAGAATCTCCCCCATCTTTTATCATCGGTTTCTCACATTCTTTCTCCAGGACCTTCGTTTGTATTGCTAAACGCATACACCGCAGACCTTTCCGTTTTGGCTCTTTATAATCTCATGTCGTCTGTATTTTTTGAAACAAAAGATACGTTCACGTTTGGCGAATTAGCGACAAAAGAGAATGGAACGGAGCGGTTTCTTCCACAGGGAGCGTTTGTTCGATTACTCCGAAGGGCAAATTGAGTAAAGATTCCAAAGAAACATTAGAGCCATTTCTGAGCAAAGTACGTGATGGTCATACCTGACAGCGCGCCTAGAAGTGGACCCCAAATAACCTCAAGGATTGTAATTTCTAACCCCCAATTATTGATCAGTGCGTAATTTACCAATCCGTACACAGTGATCCCCAATATTCCACATGCGGCACCAATCAACGCGCCTTCTGTAATTTTGGGATGTCCACCGGTTTTATAGAGCACCAAAAACATCGTTACTGCGACTACCAATATTTGGGAAAGAAGACCGGGTAGACCCTGAAGCGCCAGCTTGCCGTTTTCCATACGGGCAACGGGGGCAAACCACGCACTGTATTGTTTTCCAAAAATTACCAAATGCCAGAACGCATCAATTGCGCTTGTTATCAGAAAGGACAGAAAATACACGAGAAAAATCATAGTATTCCCTCCTTAACCTCATGGAGTATACCATACTCGCCCATTCTTGCTATACTTTGTGTGCATGGACATGTCCTTTCTTCGTACAGCAAAAACTATCGCTGTTATCGGTCTTTCCGATATACAAGACAGACCAAGTTATCGGGTTGCTTCATACCTGCAACAGCATGGGTACAGGATTATTCCCGTCAACCCACATGTACGTTTTGTGTTGCACGAACCAAGTTTCCCTTCCATACAGGCAATACCAACCAACATACCAATTGATATCGTCGATATATTTAGAAAATCGGAATTTGTTCCCGACATCGTAAGATCGCTGTTACATCGCCAGGAAAAACCAATCATATGGATGCAGGAAGGCGTTGTATCCGATGAAGCAAAAAGACTTGCTGAATCCAACAATCTTCCTGTTGTTATGAACCTCTGTATCATGAAGGAACATCAGAAACTCGATCCATAAATTTTGTGAGCACCTTCGTGTATTGTTTTACAGAGACGATATCTATCCATTCCCTGTCTGTATGAATATCACCCCCTTTTGGTTTACTGACGATTGCGGGTATTCCAACCGCAGAAAAAAACCGCGCGTCCGACGCTCCGTATTCGGATGTGTATATTCGACTTACCCGAGCAATACTGCGCACCTCTTGTTCCCATAGGCGTACATACGAATTATTTCTGTCCGTTTTATATATGCTCGCATTTGACAAAATGGTAACGTTGGATACTCCAAATACCTGTTCCACACGTTTTTTGATGTCTTCCGGAACAATCCCAGGGGGGTAGCGAAAATCCAAACGAGCAATTGCGCTGGATGCTACCTGGTTTGTCTGTAGTCCCCCTTGAATCACGCCAATGGTCAAGGTTGTGTTCCATGTCTCCTTTGTGGATTCTGGATAATACTCACGAAGACGCAACAATTTTCTAAGGAGAATGTCGTTTGCACTAATCCCATCCCATGGTCGAGAACCATGACACGATTTCCCCCGTACGCAAACCTCCACATGCAGCGCACCTTTCGCTTGTTCAACAATTTTCCAATTATCGCCACCGTCGGGACACACGATAATTTTTGCACGATAACCAACGGTATTTACCAAATACCCAACCCCGTTTTTTCCTCCAATTTCTTCATCGCCGGTCAGCATGATAGCAACAGAGGGCAATTTTTTATTTTTCTTCCACAGCGTCCGTAACGATTCGTTAAAAACGGGAATTGCGTATTTCATATCAGATACGCCCCTCCCCAACCAACGACCCCTCTTTGTTTTCAAGGTAAATAGTTGTTGGCATCCTGGTACGACATCGATGTGTGCGCTCAGGATTATGTCGCTTACAACACCGGGCTCTGTTGACCAAACAACCGAACGCACATCGTTGTGCATATACTTTCGCACTTTAAACGGATACCAAGACAACACCTTCGCTATAAAGCCATAACATGCAACTATAGCTTTGTCGTTTCCCTGTATTGTTGTATAACCGATAAGTTTTTTTAGTGCTTCTTCCATATTGGTACCTCCAATTGCTTCACGGTACATTTTTTGATAAATTCCTCGTCCACTTCGTATCCCAGCCCCGGAATTTCGGATACTCGCGCCTCTCCCTCAACGAGTTTAATCCCATTTGCAACGACATCTTTATCGAAATAGACCTCTGACGGAGACATATCAGCAGGCAAAGAAAACTCTGAAAGTGAGGCGGCTGCCATGTTGTATGCTTTCCCGATTCCGCTTTCGATCATTCCTCCGCACCACAACGGAATATGTGCTTTTTTTGCAAGTTCATTAATGTCCCGTGTTTCGAGCAAGCTCCCGATTCTTCCCGGCTTAATATTAATGATTCTACATGCTCCAATCTCTATTGCCTGCCTCGCTTTCTCAAGACTCGTGATGCTTTCATCAAGGCATATCGGCGTAGCGATCTGTTTTTGCAGCTTCGCATGATCGATGATGTCATCAAATCCCAATGGTTGCTCAATCATCAAAAGATGATATGCATCCAACTTCTGCAATACCTTCAGATCTTTGAGCGTATATGATGAGTTCGCATCAACCATAAGGACAATATCCGGAAACGCACTTCGTATTCCGTCCACCAGCTCTATGTCCCAACCGGGTTTTATTTTTACTTTTATCCGCTTATATCCTTCTTCCAATCGTTTTTCCACGACTTCAAGGGTACGTTCCAAATTCGGCTGGATTCCAATACTATCGCCAACTTCAATTTTTTTCCGCGTTCCACCCAGAAGCGTTGCCAAAGATATATGCTTTTCTTGCGAATCTATGGACCAAAGCGCGCATTCGACGCCGAATTTCGCGATTTTATGCTCGCGAATATATGCGGTTTTCGCAACATAGTCTGTAACGCTCGTTTCTTCGCTTCGCAACGCCGGGAGCAAAAAATCCCGCATGACGTGCCAGCATGTTTCAATCGTTTCCGATAGATACACCGGTGCTGTGAGTGCTGCCGATTCACCGTATCCGATGATATGATCGCTTGTTGTTAATTTAACAAGCACGGTATCGCGCGACGGTATTGTACCGAAGCCTGTTACAAACGGTTCTTTCATCGGTATGTGTATGTGTAATAATTCTGCTTTTTCTATATTCATATTCCTCCTTAAGAACCAGTCCATTCTGACGGACGATACCAATCATTCGGATCATCTCCGCCAATCTGTCTTTTCCCTAATCCATGACACATGTCACACTCGCCCGTGTATTTATATAATCCGAAGCCGTGACATACATTGCAGTCACTTTTACAGAGATAATTTCCGTTCATGTTCATACTATGAGGACACGGTACGTATTCATCATCAAAATACCCATATCCTTGACAGACTTCGCACGTCTCCCAATGATAATTCTGATAATTCTCTTTACTCATATTGCTCCTTTTAAAAATGTGTTTTATACCATAAAAAAGCCCTCCTTACGGAGGGTTTTCGTGAAGCTATGTATGGTTTTACTTAGGCACGCAAAAGTCCCCCCGTCTGAACGGGCATCATAAAGTATTTATGAAAGGACTTTTGCACCATATGAGAGACATAGTACAACGAAACGGAGTTCCAGTCAAATGATCGTTTTCAGATATTTTTCAGAAGATTCATGGTATGATGCATGTACATGAAAAAAGAAATATACCTTTCCGTTACCGTAGCTGTTGTTCTTATAGCGGGAGTGCTTCTTTTTACGAAACGATCTTCCATACCCTCACCTTCAACGTCTGTACCAGTTTCCCAGGAGCCGATAGGCACGCAAACAACGACAAAAGAAGTTTCCCAAATTACCACCGCTGCGGTTTCATCCCACAGCAGCGCTTCCAATTGCTGGATCATTCTCCAAAATAAAGCATATAACGTTACTACCTATCTCAGCCAACATCCGGGTGGAAGCGAGACCATAATCCCGTATTGCGGTAAAGACGCAACGACAGCATTTAATACAATCAAAGACGGACGTGGTCATTCACCAAAGGCAATGGAAAATGCGTCACAATATTATGTTGGAGACGTGCTATAGGAGCATTCATGAGAAACGCAGCTTTGTATCTTTGGTGCAAAAAAATTCATCGCATTTTTGTTGTGCTCATTTTTATTCTTGGCGTCATTATGTCCAGCTCAGGATATATGATGCATGAAAACGTATATTTCCTTCTTCCGGCATCTCAAATACGGACTCTCCATAATACATTCAGTACCCTTTTCGCTATCATCCTTGGTATCATGTCATTGACAGGATTGTATCTTTACGTGTTTCCATTTTTTCCCGTAAAAAAACCGGACCCACCGAAGCCATCAGTGAATTGATGTTATATTGTATCGCACAACTCCCGTTGGAATCGTAACAACAATAGTTTCCCCGTTGCGTTTTCCCATAAGTGCCTTCCCTATTGGAGACAAGTGGGAAATCGTCTGTTCCTTTGGATTTGATTCATATCCTCCTACGATGGTATAAGTCATGGTTTTCTTGCCATCCGTTATGGTGACAGTACTCCCTATATCAATTTGCCCTGTTTTTGTTGAAGGAACGACTATACCAAACCGTATAAGACGCTCCAAGTGGCGCAGCCGTGCGTCTACTGCTGATAATTTCGCCCTGGAAGCTTTATAGTATCCGTTCTCCGAAAGATCACCCATCTCTCGAGCTTTCCTTAAATGATCCACTGCTTCCGGTCGTTCTGCAATAAGTTTTTTCTTTTCATCCAAGACCTTTTTATATCCGGATTCTGTGAACGGAATTCGACGAGGTTTTTGTATTATTTGTTTCATACCTATTCCAATGAAGCAATATCATCCAGTACCTGACCTGCATGGATGAGAGGATTTACATGTTCATACGTCTTTTTCACATCTCCTTGCGGATCAATAAGAACGGTCGTCCTTTTAATTCCTTCGTATTCCCTCCCCATAAATTTTTTCTTTCCCCATGCGCCATATGCGTTGATTATTTTCTTGGATTCGTCACTGAGGAGAGGAAAATTGAGATGATACTTTTTTGCGAAACGTTCGTGCGAGGCTACCCCATCTTTTGAAACACCAAGAATGACAGTGTTGTATTTTTTCAACTCGTCGGCGATATCACGAAATCCGCACGCTTCTTTTGTGCATCCCGGAGTATCGTCTTTTGGATAAAAATACAAAATAATCCACTTCCCCCTATAATCGGTAAGAGTATGCACCATTCCCTTTTGATCGGGAAGTGAAAATGGCACAGCCTTCATAAGGATCATCTAACTAACCCAAGCGGCATATACCATGTGAATGGCTTTTGACATACCGGACATTTTTCCGGCGGTTTCTTACCTTTATGGATATATCCACAGTTCACACATTTCCACTCAAGCTCAACGTTTTGATCATAAAGTGTCTTTTCATCAAGATGTTTTGCCAGGATGATATATCGTTCTTCATGTTTTTCTTCAACTTTTTTCAAATTGCCGAATAATCGTGTCGCTTCCGGATCTTTTTCCTCTATCGCAATTTTCTCAAAATCCGGGTACATGGTTGTCCATTCGTATTTTTCTCCCTCAGCTGCCATTTTGAGATTTTCAACTGTATTAGATGAATACGCATGAATGTCCAACGTGATATTCGGCACGCTGACGGATCCTTTGATCATCTCAAATAGTTCTTCTGCGTGTGCTCGCTCATTGTCACCTGTCTCCTCAAATACCCGAGCTATCCATTCCAAGTTTTCTTTCCTGGCCATCTTGGCAAACATGTTGTATTTATTTCTCGCCTGGGATTCCCCGGCAAACGCTTTCAGTAAGTTTTGTTGGGTAAGAGATGATGTATTCATAATGCCTCCATTATACAACGATTATACAATTATTTTCCCCTCCTTTTTATCCAATAGTGTTTCACAATAGGGAGCGTTAACGTGGACAGAAAGAATCCAATAGAAGGGACGATGGCATTTAACCAGGGAGCGGAAACACCAATCATGCGCAAATAGAATCCTATGGCGATGTATGTGCAGAACATCAATATGATTTTGCGTATCCAACTTGTTTCCCACTGCTTGTCCAATTCCACTCGCCTATTTCTTTCTTCAATGAATTTAACACGCTTTTCTAAATCTTCAATTGTATGCATAGTTATTTCTCGATAATCTCAATTGCTTTTACCACAACCGGCTTGATGGGTGTCGATCGTTCCCCTTCCTGTTTTGTTGGGGCTGTCGCAATCTTGTCAACCACATCCATACCGCTTATAACCTTTCCAAAAATCACGTAATTTTTTGGTAACGCGTTGTTTTGATGCATAATGAAAAACTGGCTTCCGTTCGTATTCGGTCCTGCATTTGCCATTGCCAACGTTCCCCTCGTATATTCACCCGTAAAGGGCTCGTCGTTAAACACATACCCCGGTCCTCCTGTGCCGTTCCCCTTTGGATCACCGCCTTGAATCATGAATCCATCAATCACACGGTGGAATATAGTATTGTCATAAAAGAGTTTTTTTGAAAGAACGACAAAATTGTTCACGGTAATTGGCGTTGCACTTGCCGTTAACGAAACGGTTATGTCGCCAAGATCAGTTTTTAGAATCGCTTCATACATTTTCTTCGTATCAATCTCCATAGGATAGGGTCCTTTCGTTGGTTCCGGTGTCGCTGTGGCGGTCGGTTTCATCGTCGGGGTGGATGGGGTCGTTGTTTGGGTTGGTATTTCCTGTATCGGAATGACCGTTTCTCCCAACACATCTTTTGTTATGTCCTGTGGCCTGGACCGTTGCCATAACGCAATGCCCAACACCATCATCCAAACGAAAATCGCTGCGGCACCAATCTTTTTTACCATTGCATTAGTATAGCAAAATTATTTTTGCATCGCCTGTTTCCGGAGTGTTTGCGGCATGAGTTCGATGGCATACCGAAGCGCGGTTCGTGGCATATCCTTTTTATACTTCATTACATATGTAAATACTTCCTGTTGGTGCATTCGACTTGCCTCTTTCAGCATCCATCCATATCCTTTTTGCACCATATCGTCCTTGTCTTTTAGAAGCCGGTCTGCAATTGCAAAAATATCTGCGAGATGTTTTCCCTTTCGCGCTATGAATATCAGTGACACAGCCGATGCCCGTCGCACCCACCGGTTGCTCGAATCTGTCCATTTTTTTAGTGTCTGTATATGTTCCGGATACATCGCGATGAGGTCGCCAACCGTATGGTTAGCAAATCCATCACATGAAGCCCAATTATTAATATAGGTTTGTATCCATCTATGAAACACGTGTATATCTTTGGAAGCAAAATCTTTGGATATGTGTGGCAACCAATAGGATACAACAAACGATTCTTCGCATATTCCAGACTTATATAATGCTTCACACGTTGTGAAAATGGTTTCTTTCGACAACTTTTTAATCTGTTGCCAATAGCGTCGAGCAATATCCCGCACAGTTCCCGTTTTTACACCATAAAATTTCACCGGATCTTTAAAAAATTGTTCAAACCCTGCTTTTTTTGAAGCGTCGCTTTGACGTATTAACTCTTTCCTCAAAGATTGTACTATGTCGTTTTGCATATTCCTCTCAATCAACACACAATGCTTTATCTGTTATACCGAAATGCACTTCCCGAAAACAACCAAGCATCGGTCGTACGGATGCACATTGACCAATTGAAACAATAGTTTTGTCGGATTCGCTTGTTGCGATACATTGTTGAGAGTTACATTGAAATCCACCTACACAAACATTCCCACCATCCGTGAAACGAAATACACATGTTAGGGAGAAGGACAACCCTATACTCTCCCATGTTCCACCAATTGTTTGACATGCTTCCTTCGATCCTGGTGTAGACGGCATTGCTCCTTTCAGTAATAGTGTGAGCTGTCTATCCATAAGGGGATATACAGTAAATCGTACTTGCTCCAGAATTCCTATATACAAAAAAACCAGCAGTATTGAGATATATACGGTTATTTTGGTAAACCTAATCCTCATAGATATTTGTCAAAGGTTTTCAGAACGTTTATTCGCCCTTCATGCGTTTTTGCACTATACGGAATGACATATTCGGATTGGCAAATCTTTGCAATTTCCTCTAGATGCGCAGTTCTTTCCTGATTGGGCACTTTGTCGATTTTGTTTGCAATGATTATGAACGGAACCCCTATCTTGGAAAGATACTCAACCATTTGTCTGTCAAATTCCGTCAAACCGACAAAACTATCCACGATGTGAACAAACAATCTACGCTGTATATTCGCATATTCCACATACCACATCATCATCTTCCTATACCGTTCCCGCTCTTGCGATGAGGTATGCGCAAATCCGTAACCCGGAAGATCCACAAAATATACCTTGTTGTTTATAAGGAAAAAATCAAGATGTTTTGTCTTTCCTGGAGCCTTACTTGATCGGGCTAGTTTTTGCTGCACCAAAGAATTGATCACGCTGGATTTCCCCACATTTGATCTACCAACAAAGGCTATCTGAAACTTCCCGTCGTAGAGAATCTTATCCGTTCCGTTGATACTTTTGATAAATGAAGCTGTTTTTATAATCATTGCGTTCTTATTCCTTTACAACACGCTCATTATAACAAGTTCCGACACGAACACCTATTTATCCTTATTGAATCCTATAGTTATAATCAAATTTCGCTATTATAGCTTGATAAAACAGTATAAACTCCATATAATGCAATTTCACTATGGGTTTGGAACAAGAACCAAATGCAGGGTTTTTTGTGGGCAATTTTTTCCATGTTCTTCCTGTGGATGAACTGGAAGAGTATAACCATTCTAATGTTCTGTACTGGGAATCACAGCACGCCGAACCAAAAGTAATGGTTGAACGATTTTTGGAACAAGATGCAGGCTTTTTCCCCAACCGAATGGTTATTCCACGAATTATTTTATCTCCCCAGGAAACAGATAGAATACAATCGGCACTGCTCCAAGGCATACAAGATCACTATTCCATGGGTGTACGATCCGTTGCCAATAAATCGCTTGAATCCGGAGACACCTTACCGTGGATTATGGAACTGGATTCCTCCCATAAAGTTGATGTGTTCCTACACGATACGCTTCCATCATGGAATAAACAGGCTGATGAAGAGGGATACGAACTCACGAAATTAATTTTAATGAAAAACCCTCCTGAACTTGGTACGATGCAGTCAAACCCTGATCAGTTTGTCGCACGATTGCAATGGATCAATCCGGAACAAACGGAAAGGGATCTTCCTCATACACTCATGAGAATAGAAATGGCCGTTGGTACCAATAAGCTTCGCGAACTGGATAGAAGGATGGAAAAGCCGGGGAACGGATCGCTTATCCGATATGAAGGACTATATTCCTTAACCGACGTGTTTTCCCACGCAACGATTGACATTGGCAACACCTATGTAAACCCAGCATGTATGGAAAAAGCACGATCTAAAATGTCATTTGTAACTGATCAGGCACTCACATTAAAGAGTGCTGATAAAATTGACCCATATGTTGCCGCTACCATGCGTTCTTTTTTTTCGTTCTTACAAGAAAACATAAACGATCCAAATATCCAGTTATTGAAACGGTTCGACTTTCTTGCATCCATTGGGTTAACTGATATTGAATTTCAAGGATTTAATAACCACAAATGGGGAGTATATATTTATGGACTTCGTGGTATGTACGATGAAACACGCCTGAATATTCTCAAAGCTGAATGCTTTAAATCAAGGAGCTAAGGTCCAGTTGAAATCGCGGCGATTTTCCAAACACCATCTTCTAACTGTAATTGCACCCACCTGGTATTAATACCATTTTCATATCCGTAATATGGAATCAAAGCGTTTGCCGAAAGGTCACTCATAACAACGTCCAATAGAACCTTGTAGGTTTTCTGTTTTTCTGTCCATTTTTCTTTTTCAGATGGTTCTATTGATTGTATTTGTACCGATTCAAACGCATTCAATTGTGTACTCCATGCCTGTTTATCCAAATCGTCTGCTATAGCGGGGGTACTCATCATCAAGACAGCATCCACTATTTCTTTCTTTGCTATTTTTTGAAAAAATATTCTGATTGTGTCACTTGCCGCGTCGCTCACGGTTGTCGATTCAACCATTGAACTATTTTGTGTTTGCAATCCTACTTTTGAAGATGGATTTTGTAAAATCTGTTGGCCTTTGTTTGATTGCATAAACAATACTCCACCGGTTACCAAAGCTATCAAGAGGACACCAATGAGTATTTTATTCATATATCGTTATTATATGCCCTATCCTTTCATTTTTTCCAAATGCTCCTATCCAGATTCACTCGATTCCCTGTAAATACTACTCCTTCATTGCGAAGCATTTTTTCTTTCCGTCTGATACCACCGGAAGCTGTAAATCCTGTCAGCTTTCCGTCGAATGCAACAACCCTATGACAGGGAACACGAGGTGCAAACGGATTTCTTTTCATGAACATGCCCACAGCACGCGAGGCGCGTGCATTACCGGCAAGCCGAGCAAGTTGTCCGTAGGTAGCGACTTTGCCTTTGGGGATTTGTGCGGCGATATGATAAACGCGATCCTTAAACTTCATTGTTATTCTGCACCAAACAATTTAGACAGGACCATGATACCGATTCCTACCAAAAACAGTCCGAATGATGCGATTGATTTCTTTAGACTTTGTTCTTTCCGAATTTCCGGCATAAGATCTGATGCTGCGATATAAATAAATCCACCAGCAGCAAACGGCAGTAGATATGTTGTGAGATAGGATGAAACGAACGATGCATAATAACCAACGATCCCTCCGGCAACCGCAATAAGTGCGACGGCAAAATTAGACAGCAAAGCCTTTTTTTTGTCAAAACCGGAATATAATAACACCCCGAAATCACCAATTTCCTGTGGAATCTCATGGAGCGCAACAGTGAGTGTCGTAATAATACCTAGCCGCACATCTGTGATGAACGTTGCTGCGATAATCAAGCCGTCAATAAAATTATGGATAGCGTCTCCGATCAAATTCATTGATCCAAACGTATGCACATCACAATGTCCTTTATGACAGTGGCGCCAATGGAGCACCTTTTCTATAAGAAAAAATGAACAAAACGACAGCAAAACAATTCCATTCACCGTCATAGTATCCGTTTCTGCAACGGCCTCCGGTAATAAGTGCAAAAATGCTCCCCCCATAAGCGCCCCGGCGGAAAGTGCAACGAGGAGCATCAACACGCGTGAAAGCCTTACTTCCTTGATTGCTAAGGTAAACACACCAATTAACCCACCGGTGCTTATAATGAATGTTGCGATAATGATATATAAAAGCGTATTCATAGAACGATCATACGAATTGTTTACTACGGTGCTATTATAATCTTAACGATAGACTTTTGCTTTAGTAGAATTTCACAGTTGCTCTGTGTCACCAAAGAAATCATCAATTAAGGTTTCGTCTAGTAAGTCCTCATCTCCTAATTTTGCTATTAGGCTATCTCTTAAAAATCGTCTTGTCCGTTGGTGAGGTTGTCCGTTTATCAAATCTTCATCACTACAATCTAAACCATAATTTTTAAGTCCATTTGAAGACCAGGAGGAAATAACTTTATGATCTATGACACTTCTATCTCTCTCTAAAATTAGTTGATGGTGTAATTCTAATGTCATATTCACCTGCTATATTTTGTCTGTTACTTCGTTCTAGGACCAATGTATCCTTATAGCTGAATACTAACTTTTGGTTATAGTCTTACTCTGCTGGCATCACGGTCTGGAACCCTTTGATCCCATAACCGTTCATAAACTTATTCAATAGATTTTCATTATTCTCTTCTTTGTTCCACCAAATGGTTTGCATTCCTAATTTGTCTGCTGCTTCTATATTTTCTAAAGAATCATCCATAAACAAACATTCTTCGGGCTTTGTGTTTAGTCTTTCGCAAGCTAATAAGTAAATCTTAGGGTCGGGTTTTTTAATACCTTCCACAGCAGAGTTTATATAAATATCAAAAATACTGAAGTCGAATTTTTCTTTCCAATATTTTAGGGCTACTGCATTTCCGTTATTAATGACTGCTATTTTATATTTGCTTTTCAATGCGGGGAGCAATTCCCATAAATCATCAAATTTCTCATACTTTTCTGGAATCAAACAAACAGCCCGTTTAATTTTTTCATCGCTCAATTTAAGCTTTTCTTTTATATCGCTAATTAATTTAATGTCATCTAAATGGTTGAACAAGCATTCTATATTCTGAGTATTGATTTCGTCCGAAGTTTTTGGGGTGTAACCATCCCTCTTAAAAACCAGTACCCCAACCATATCAAAAAGAATAGCTTTAATCATAGTCGAGCTGCGGGGCTTGGATTCGGACCAAGATAACATCCTCCAGAGGGATGCGTACTACCGTTATACGACCCCGCAAATTATTACGCTTTCTACTCCATTGTATTATTTATGGCTATTCTGGTAAGCAAATTATACCACCCGAACGTGCCATAAGTAAGCCATCTTTCAGAAGACCTTGCACTAATAGCTTTACTTTTTTTTGATCTATTTCATATTGCTTTTCCATTACGCTAATGAGTGCTTTTTCCTGAAATGACTGCTCTCTTACTAAGTCAAGTATACGTCCACGAAAATATCTGTTCGTTTTCTTAAAGGGAAGTATGTATGACTTTTTTATATTAGTTGATCGCAACTCTTTCTCGTGCAATGCACCATAATCCATAAGCGCCTGATGCCACTCCCATGATTTTCCCAAAGGAAGCAGTCTTTGTGCTATATCTTCGATATTCTTTTCATCTTGTAAAACATCGTCAAAGAAAAAATGCGTAATAATCTTTCTAATATTGGTGTCTACCATCGCTAAATCTTTTTTATATGCAAATACCAGTACGGCTCGCGCTGTGTATTTGCCTATTCCTGGGAGTTTCTGCAAAGTCTTCTCGTCTTGTGGAAAAATACCGTTATAGTCGGATGTAATAAAATTGGCTGTTTTATGTAGATATAACGCTCGTCTGTTGTATCCCATTCCTTTCCAAATGCGCAATACGTCACTCAATCGCGCCCGCGCTAACGATTTGATGGTTGGGTATTTTGCAATAAATTCCTTGTACTTGGGTAATCCGCGAACAACTTGCGTCTGCTGCAGCAGAATCTCCGAAAGCAAAATCTTGTATGGATCATGTGTTTTTCGCCACGGCAAATCGCGTTTATGCACTTTCCACCAACGGAAAATATACGTATGAAAACGGATAATATTTCTGCGCGTTAGTTTCATTGTTGCCTTCTCCCCTCTTGCTCGCCAAGAGGGGAATGCGAAAAACATAACATCTCTCAGCGTATTCCTGCAGGAGACTGACGTTTATTGTACAATACTTCCTATGGAAGCAGCACAAAAGAAGGCTGGAATCGCCTGCATCATCGGGCGCCCCAACAGCGGAAAGTCGACACTTTTAAACATGATCCTTCACCAGAAGGTATCCATCACGTCGCCAAAACCACAAACGACACGGTTCCCTATTCAGGCCGTTTATGAAGATGCGCGCGGCCAGATTCTCTTTGTGGATACCCCTGGAATTTTCGGTAAAACACCGGACCAGCTTTCAAAACGCATCAATTCGAAAGCGGAAGAAGTACTTTCTTCCCAAATCGATGTTGTTATCTATCTTATCGATCACACGCGGGAACGCGACCTTGAAGAAAACAGGGCGCTTGGTATCGTACGGAAAGCACGCGTCCCGAAAATTCTTGCGATAAATAAGATTGACGTAAAGAAACCTTCTCATATTATCCAATACAAATTTATGGAAGATGAATTTGACGATGTTGTTGAAATATCCGCGCTGGAAGGAAAAAATCTTCCAATTCTTTTGGACGCACTGTTCAAACATATGCCGGTTCGTGAAAAACTCATCGACACAACCACCCTCACACAACCGGGGCTCAATATTGATAGCCGAACATTCGTTTCTGAAATCATTCGCGAAAAAGCGTTTTTATTCTTGCGTCGGGAAGTCCCCTATTCACTTACAACTGTGGTTGATGACATTGTTGAACGTTCCAACGGCAATCTGTATATCAAAGCACGCATCCTTACTAACCAAGACAGATATAAAGGGATGATTGTTGGCAGAAACGGATCGATGATTAAGGAAATATCTATGGCCTCACGGAAAGAACTGCAAACCGCCACAAACAAAAACGTTTTTTTGGATTTAACGGTTGAGGTCGACCCCCATTGGGTGGAATATCTTTAAGTGCGAAGATTTCTGCAAATTATTTCAACCGTACCAACGTTTCCTCTTTCCCCAGTATTTCCAGCGACTCCAAAAGCGGCGGTCCAACTGTTTTTCCGGTAACAGCGACCCGGAGCTCCATAAAGATATCTCGCGCTTTTACGCCGTCTTTTTCCGCCTGAGCACGAAGTGCTTTTTCCATTACATCATGTTCCCATGCGGACACCGTTTCGAGTGCTGTACGTACGGTTGTGAGATATTTAGCGTTTATCGGACGTTCCAACGTTACGGGTCGTACAAAAAAGAAGTCTGCAAGAGATTCAAATTCACCAAGCGTCTTCATGCGTTCCTTTACCAAAGGGAGTATCCGTTTCATGAGATCATCGCTCTCTTTTGGTACAGTTGCGTCGAATGCGCATATCCGATTGATAAGTTCTTTTTCGCCCATCTTTCGTATATATTCACCATTCATCCAACGAAGTTTTTCCTGGTCAAAAATTGGCGCGGTTGTCTGCACATCCTTCATGTCAAATTTTTCAATCATCTCATCCACGTTAAATAACTCTTTCCCGGGATATGTCCATGCCATTGTTGCCATGTAATTTTTCATTGCCTCCGGCAAATATCCCTTTGCTCGATAATCAGCAACCCACACCGGATTTTTTCTTTTGGATAATTTGCTCCGATCCGGATTTCTCAGAACCGATACATGCGCAATTGCGGGAATTTCCCACCCAAAAAATTGGTACAACAAGATGTGTTTCGGCGTTGAAGATATCCATTCTTCACCTCGAATGATGTGGGAAATGTTCATTATGTGATCGTCAACAACCACACCTAAATGGTAGGTGGGATATCCATCCGATTTTATCAATACTTGGTCATCAATCAGTTTATTTTCAAATGATATGTCGCCGCGAATAAGGTCATGAAACATCGTCGTACCTTCTTCCGGAACATTTAATCGTATGACATGTTTCTCCCCTTTTTGAATTCGCGCCTGTGCCTCATCGCGAGCAATTGCCTTACAGTGGCCGTCATACATCGGCGGCTTATGTTCCGTTTCCTGAGACTGACGCATTTTTTCAAGGCGATCGGGCGTACAAAAACAGTAATATGCATGTCCCTTTTCAACGAGTTCTTCTGCGTATTTTTTGTACATATCCAACCGTTCCGATTGCCGGTATGGTGCAAATTGACCTCCAACATCCGGTCCTTCATCATGCGGAATACCAAGCCACTCCAGTGATGCCAATATTCGTTCTTCCGAACCCTCTACAAGTCGCGTCCTGTCCGTATCTTCCACGCGAACGATAAATTCACCACCGTGTTTTTTTGCAAACACGTAATTGATCAACGCAGTGTATGCGTTGCCGATATGAAGATCCTGACCTGTGGGAGATGGTGCGATACGGGTACGAATTTTCTCCATACAATGTATGCATTGTATCATACAAATTTGCTGTATACTTATGCTATGGCCACGCTCACGGAAACGGCATATCAGGCACGAAAAGCAATTAATTGGGCAATTCTTGCCGTCATCGGGTATATCATTTTGAGAATCTTTTGGGGATTATTTGTGAATCTTTGGATGCTTGTGTTCCCCCCAAAACCACCGCCTCCCAATTACGGGTTTGGTAAACTCCCGGCATTGGTATTTCCATCTCCAGCTGCTTCTCCTTCGGCAGGCATTCAATTTAAACTGGAAACCATCGAAGGAACGGTTCCTCGCGCTTCGGAATCCGCCACTGTTTTTTTCATGCCAAAGAATGCTGCGAATCTTTTAGCGCTCACAAAAGCAAACGAATTTGCAAAACGCATGGAATTTCTTCAGGAACCTTTCCAGGAAACAAAATATATTTATCGGTATGAGGATGCGGAAACACCGCTTCGTCAGCTTCGCTACGATATCGTATCAAAAAATTTCATCCTCAGATACTTGTTTGAAAAAGACATGGGCCTTTTTAACGACCGAAATATTCCCGTTGAAAATGCCGCAAAACTTGAAGCAAAAAATATTTTGCAGATTTATGGTCTTTATGCAACGGATATTGAAGAGGGGTCTGTCAATGTGCGGTATCTCAAATTGCAGGGGGATAAGCTGATCCCAACCACAAGCATGTCACAGTCCGACGCGGTCAGAGTAGATTTTTTCCGCGCAGCCGTTGCCGGAACGGAAATCATAACACCATATCCGGATGAAGGTGCTATTTCTTTCGTGTTCTCCGGGGCAAAAAATATTAAAAAACGTGTCCTGCAGTTTGCGTATACATACTGGCCAATCGACCAATCTACGACAGCAACGTATGCGCTGAAAACAAGCAGTGAAGCATGGACGGAATTACAAGGAGGGGGCGGATACATTGCACGCTATCCAAAAAAGGGAAATCTCGCTGTCATTCGAAAAGTACATCTTGCATATTATGACTCATTTGAACCGCAAACCTATCTCCAACCCATTTTTGTATTTGAGGGGGACGAGGATTTCTTAGCCTACGTTTCCGCAGTATCTCCTTTGTGGATTGAAAATTAAAACCAACCATTTATTTCTGAAGCATTTCCTGCCATTGAATATTTGCAAATGTCCAATCGATCAATCGAATGGTGTCCATAAAACGATCACCACTATGCAGTACCACGATGATAACTCTCCTGCCGTTTCGCTCCATGAGGGTCACAAGGTTTTCCCCCGCTTCCTCAGTCCACCCGGTTTTTATTCCTGCAATACCTGGGATTTTCCCCAACAACTGATTGACATTGCTGAGTTTATGAAAATACGTATGTGTTACATCGGAAACCGTTATCTGCGGTATGCTTACCATTTTTGCAATTACGGAATTTTCTAGCGCCACAGCAGCAAGTTTCGTAAGATCTTCTGCAGACATGTAGTGCTCGGGATCATCATATCCCACGGGATTTGTGAAGTGACTTGATGAAAGATGCAATTCCTGCGCCTTTGCATTCATGGATGCAACAAAAGCATCGACACCGCCGGGATACTGTGCTGCCAGTGCGTAACCCGCATCATTTCCGGACTGAATTAAAAGGCCATACAATAAATTCTCTACCGTTATCCGTTCTCCGTGCACAAGTCCCATAACCTGACCACCATTTTTTGTATCCGATACGGTGACCACGTCATTCAGATTCATGGAATCCAATACGACTAACGCCGTTAGAATTTTTGTTGTTGACGCGGGAGGAAGTTTTATCGTGCTGTTTTTCCGATAGATATAGACTCCGGAAGTCAAATCTTGGACTACAACGGCTAATGCTGAAATTTCTTCACCCGGATATATCTGCGTTATATTCACGGGATACGGAGGTGGTGTCGGCACGACAATCATTTTCGCTTGTGTCTTCAAGTTTTGCGGAAAAAAATCAATCATGTACCTGCTCTGTCCCGGATACCAAAAAAAAGCGACAGCAATAATACAAAGAAGCAGTATTCCGCCCCATCTCCTTTTAAAAATATTCGGAACGCGACCAATAACCCCCCGGAGTTTCTTCATGGAAATAATTATTTCTTTCGTACCGCTAAACCAACTTCCTTCAGCTGTTCATCCGATATGGGGCTTGGAGCATTCATGATACTGGTTTGACCGCTCGACGTTTGAGGGAACGCCTGCACTTCTTTAATTGACGATTCCCCGGTAAGACACATCATGAATCGCTCAATACCCAATGCAATGCCCCCATGTGGAGGGACGCCATAGGAAAAAGCTTTTAACATATGGCCAAATTGTTCTTCGATTTGTTTTTTTGTATGTCCGATTATCTCAAACACTTTCGATAATATCGCAGGATCGTTACTGCGTATGCTTCCCCCGCCCGCTTCGTACCCGTTCCATACCAAATCATATTGACTCGTCAATATACCTTCGATTTCTCCTTTCAACAATGCTTCTTTGTGCTCAGGTTTCGGATCGGAAAACGGATTATGGGAATACGTCCAATGGCCGCTTTTATCCTTTTCAAAAAACGGGAAATCCACAACCCACGCGAAAGCATGTATTCCCTTCGCTTTTTCTTCCGCGTTTCGCATATCAAATTTGTCTGCGCCGTATTTTTTCATCGCTTGAGCATAAGAGATAACGGGGAACGGTTTTTCTTTTATAACACCACCCAACGATTCAACGATTTCTGTGACCATCGCTTCAATCAATGCCATAACGTCTTCCCGTGTAACAAAGCTCATCTCGATATCAAGCTGCGTATGTTCGAATCCCCTGTCAGCGCGCAAATCCTCATCCCGAAGACAACGCGCCACTTGAAAGTATTGTTCAAAGCCTGCAACCATCAGAAGCTGTTTGTATTGCTGAGGAGACTGTGGGAGTGCATACCATTTACCCGGTTGCAGTCTGGATGGCACCAAAAAATCCCTCGATCCTTCAGGTGTCGATTTGGTTAACATCGGCGTTTCAATCTCCGTAAAATCGCGGGAAAACAAAAATTGGCGCATTTTATCCAAAACATGCGAACGCAACCGGATATTTTTTTGAAGGCGTTTTCTTCGAAGATCGAGGTATCGATATTTCAAACGCAGTTCCTCATTAATATCCAACCCATCCGTATCAACCGGAAAAGGCAATTCAGCAGCTTTTGACAGAATCGTCAATTTTTCAACTTCTATCTCTATTGTCCCTGTTGGCAGTTTGGGGTTCACCATCGATTCTGGCCGCTTTTTGACAACTCCCACGACCCGGATGCAATCCTCCGGTTTTGCATCGCCAAGCGTCTTTACCGATACCAATTGCATAATCCCCGTCCTGTCACGTAGATCCAAAAACATGATTTTTCCGTGATCACGTCGTGCATCAACCCACCCTTCGAGGGTTATCTGCTCGCCCACTTTATTTACCCCATCGACAATCATCGTTCTCATAATACTTAGATTGTAGTGATATTACCTACTATTGACAAGAAGGACGCATGTCGCGAATTTTTAGCTGGAGAGAGGTTATTCCGTTCCACGTGTTTTCGTTGAGTGTATAAGCGACATCCACTGTAGACCCTACAGGAAAATTCTCACTCATATGGCCAATTCCAAAACCGACTGCATTCAATATCGTTCCTTTTTCGTCTCTTATTTTCATTTTCAAGTGATTCAATTTCGCTCCAATTTTGCGAATTTCCATTACCGTTAGATTATTCGTAGCAAAAACCGGTTCGTAATTCCCTAATCCGAACGGTGCAAATTTTGACAAAGCAACATAAAGAGATTTGCTGATTAAACGAGAAGGAATCATGGCATCAATTGCAAGCGAACGGATCAACAACGCATCGTCTAACGCTTTTTCGATGCGCTGTTCTAATGCGGTTACCAATGCGGGAATATTTTTGGTTTCTATGGTAAAACCCGCCGCCATCGGATGCCCCCCAACATCAAGAAGAAGGTTGGATGCGCCGCGGATAAACTCTACGATGTTAAATCCAGAAACGGATCTCGCCGACGCTTTCGAAATTCCGTTGCCAATTGCAATCACAATACTTGGACGGTAATATTCTTCCGTTAATTTACCGGCAACCAACCCTATAATACCGGGATTGTATGATTCGTCGGAAACAATAAGGATTTTTTTCTTCTCCGCGGTTGTGTTCTTTGATAATCCGGATAGTGCGTGAAGCGTTGTATCAACGGTCATTTGTTGCCTTTCCTTATTGGTCATCCCAAGTTTTAAAGCCAAAATAGTCGCACGTTCAGTTTTGGTCGTACACAGGAGACGCAGGGCATCAATGGCGTGTTCTAGTCTTCCCATCGCGTTTAACCTGGGAGCGATGACATGGGAGACATCCGATGTTTCAAGCAGTTTTTCATTCAACCCCGCTTCGCGTATTAGTGCACGGATTCCTATGCGTTTCGTTTTGTTTAATGCTTCGATACCGAATTTTGCGATACTCCGGTTTGGTCCAACGAGTGGCACCATGTCAGCAATCGTCCCTATTGCGGCAAATGCCAATAATTCTTCTGCCTTTTTACGCATGTGTTTTCCTAAAAGTGTTTTCGCAACAAACCATGAAACTCCAGCTCCGCATAATGCGGTCGTATGGATCACTGTGCATACCGGAATTGTTGCAGGCGGCAAATGATGATCGGTCACGATCACATCTATCCCGAGTGTCTTTGCGTATGCAACTTCGTCGGCTGCCGTTATACCATGATCTACAGTGATGATAAGAGAGGGATTGTATTCGGCAATGCAATTCTGAATTCCTTTTTCCGATAACCCATATCCTTCTTCAAGGCGATGCGGTACGTACGGCATGACACGGGCGCCTAAAGCGTAGAGCGCTTCCCATAAAATAGCACCAGCGCTGATACCATCTGCGTCATAATCCGCATATACGACAATAGACTCATGTTTTTCGATTGCCTTTTCTATCCGTGCAATTCCTTTTGTGAGCTTGGACTGAAAGATGCCGACATCTTTCGCAGTCAAATCCAATGGATCGGGTGGTGTAAGAAATGTTGCCTGATCTTTACTCTTATGTATTCCTCTATTTTCCAAAAGAATGCCGACAACATCGTCCACATGGTTGATTGGCTCTTTTGCCAAATTCCGTATATTCCAGTTTTTCATGTCTTCCTATGGTATCATAAGAAGGAAATATTCTCTTTTTCAATCATATATGATCGCGTTACCCGAACTAGCACAATCAGTCATTTCTGCCATGCAAAAAGCGGGTTTTCATTGTTATGCTGTTGGTGGATCCGTTCGAGACATACTGATGAACAAGACAACACACGGATGGGATTTTACAACAAACGCTCTCCCTGAACAGATATTGTCTGTTTTTCCGAATAGTTTTTATGACAATCAATTCGGCACCGTTGGGGTAAAAATATATAAAAATGGAATGACCCAGAAGGGTGAAGAAAAACCGCAGGATATCTATGAAATAACAACATACAGAAGTGAGAAAGGATATACCGATCACCGTCATCCCGAACATGTCCTGTGGGGCGTCTCACTTGAAGAAGACCTTTCCAGAAGGGATTTTACGATCAATGCTATTGCAACCGATGGAAACGTCATCGTTGATCCGTATAACGGACGCGATGCTATCAACCACAAACATATCTGTGCTGTCGGCGACCCCTTGCAACGATTTGAAGAAGATGCGCTCCGTATGATGCGCGCCATTAGAATAGCCAGCCAACTCGGCTTCACTATCGAGGATGATACCAAACGCGCTATTGAAACAAAGGCTCCTCTTCTGGATGAAATATCCAAGGAGCGGATACGCGACGAATTTCTCAAAATACTTGTTGCTCCGTATGCAGGAGACGGGATAGTACTCTTAAAAAACACGGGTCTTCTTTCATTTATCATCCCGGAATTTCTTCCTGCTTTCACAACGGAACAAAAAAGTCCAAAACGGCATCATTTGTATGATGTTGGAATTCATTCTATTAAAGCCATGGACGCGTGTCCGTCAAATGATCCGATTGTGAAATTTGCAACACTTATCCATGACATCGGAAAGCCATCAACCTTCAAAAAAGATCCATCTGGACTTATCACGTTTTTCAACCACGAAGTAGCAGGGACAAAAATAGCTCGTTCTATCGTCAAAAGACTCAGGTTTTCCAAAAAAGACAGCGAACGGATTTTGACACTGTTGCGTTGGCATCAGTTTAGCGTCGATGAGCGTCAAACAGACAGTGCCATCAGAAGGATTATCCGTCGAGTGGGTAAAGAGAATCTCCAGGACATGCTCGCTCTTCGCATCGGCGATCGTATCGGAGGTGGTGCCCAAGAAACATCTTGGCGGTTAGAATTGTTTAAAAAACGTCTTGAGGAAGTACAAAAACAACCGTTTGCTGTAAGTGATTTGACTATAAACGGCAACGATATCATGAAAATTCTCGCCTGTCGTCCAGGTCCGCTTGTTGGAAAAGCGCTTCTTGCGTTGTTTGAAGAAGTTGTTGCTCAAAAAATACCCAACGAACAACATGCGTTGATGCAACGATTGGAAGAAATTAAGAAGACACTGCTTACTTCGTAATTTTTTTATGGATGGCAAGTAAAATCGGCGTTGCAACAAAAGGCGACGAATACGTACCCGTAATAGTACCGATAAGAAGCGCTACTGCAAACCACCGAACTGTTTCTCCTCCCAAAAGCACCAATGCCAAAAGCATGAATATGATCGTAAAGGAATTGATAAGTGACCGTCCCATCGTTTCGTTCAACGCAATATCGGATATATCAATTAAATTACCTTTAATATTCTTCTTTTTGTATTCTCTTATCCTGTCAAAAATGACGATCGTATCATGAACAGAAAAACTCATTGTCGTCAAAAAGGCAGTCATAAAGAGCGCATCGACTTCCGTTCCGAAAAAATGTCCGAAAAGAGAAAATGCTCCGAACACCACCAAAACATCGTGGATCAACGCAATAATTGCAGCAAATCCGAATTGAATGTTTTTGAATGCGTATGCAACGTATAAAAGGATGGCGATGACAGCAAGACATGCTGCAACAAATGATTTTACGAGAAGTTCTTTGCCCAATATTGGCCCTACGGTATCTCGTTGGACGATGTCTATTTTTGTATCAGTTTTTTCTTCCAGAAACACTTCGAAAGCTTTTGTCTCTTCATCATCAAGCATTTGTGTTCGAATGGTGTATGCGTTATTACCTGACCGCTGAGTATTCACAATCGCATACGGCGATCCGCTTACACTACCAACGATAGTGTCCTGCGATATATCTTTATTAAAACGCATCTCTAGTCGGGTTCCTCCGGTAAAATCCACGGATGGACGAAGTCCAAATCGTATAAGGGAATAGATGCCGGGTATAAGCACCAATGACGATACTATAATATACACCCAGATATATTTACTGAAACGTATCATAATTTTTTCTCACTTTTTGGACCTTTGTACAATACACGCACGAACGTTCGTGTCACAACAATACCCGTAAATAAACTTGTCACTACACCCAAGAATAATGTCGCTGCAAAGCCGCGAACGAGTCCTGATGTCGGTAAAAACGACCAATTTCCAGGGTTAAACAAAATAATGGAGGTTATGATGGTAGTGAAATTTGCGTCCCGAATGCTTTCCCACGCTTTTCCAAATCCAAGCTCCATAGCGATTTGCCATGATTTGCCACGACGAAGCTCTTCCCTATAGCGTGAAAAAATCAAAATATTACTGTCAACTGCCATACCAATGGAAAGAATAAACCCTGCGATTCCAGGAATTGTAAGCGTTACGGGAATCAGCCGGTATAAGGCAAGCGTAATCAAGCCATACATAACAAGCGCCAGATCCGCGAATACACCCAACCATCCAAATTCCATAATCATGAATATCGCAACCATCACAAGACCGATAACTCCAGCCCGAATGCTTTTTTGTATGGATTCTGCACCTAGTGTTGCACCAATGGTTCGTTGTTCCACTACTTTCACCGGAACAGGCAATGCGCCTGCGTTGAGTTGGATGGAAAGCTGTTTTGCCGAATCCACTGTAAAATTTCCGGTGATCACTGCTTCACCGTCGGTAATTTCAGTGCTTACGGTTGGAGCGGTAACAATGACATCATCCAAAAAAATTGCAAGTGGCTTACCAACCAATCGTTTCGTCACTTCGGCAAATTTTTTTGTTCCTTCCGGAGTAAATTGAATCCCCACCTCCGGTTCTCCTGTTTGTTGATTAAATTGAAGCATGGATTTTTTTAAATCCTTTCCAGAAATTCCAACTGCACGAGTATTCTCCAACGTCGGTACCATATATGCTGATTCCGAGGATTCTATCGTTTCGGGCATTTCTCGAAACTCCAATTGCGCGGTTTGCCCCACTAATGCAAGCGCCTCTTCCGTATTGGTTATACCCGGCAGCTCAACTATAATTCTGTATGTTTCTCCGCTAACAGCAGACTGTATCACCGGTTCGGAAACACCAAAAAAATTCACCCGTCGCTCAATAACCTGTTTTGCTGATTCCAAGGAATCTTGTTTATCTGCGGCTTGTATGCTGGTCATATCCGCTTCCAGCGTTACCTGCGTACCTCCGGCCAAATCCAACCCTAAATGCGTCTTCAAATCTTTTTGGATGTGTACCCCCAAGAGCTTTGTATCAATTGAAGGAGGATTGATTGTTATGGATTCATTCTTTCCCAAAAACGGTATGGGAATTGACATATGTTCCGGTAAATCAAGAATGACAAGAACAATAAAGAGAATACAAAGATAAACAAACGTCCGTTTAGCGTGTTTCATAGAAAACAATGATTACTCTACGAGTTCCTCTTCGTCACCGATAATCATCACGCGCGAGCCCGAGAGCACGGAGATGACAAATGGATCACGACGCCTTTTTCTAAATAAAAATTCCTCTTCAGACATAACCGTATAATTGAACTCACGTTCTCTGCGCACTTCTTCTGCTTTCACAAGTTGTGTTAGCTCCGGAAGAACAACATTCCCTACAATAAGAAGATCAATATCTGTGCTGCTTCTTCTTTGTAATCCCCGGATATACCTTCCCGACATCATAACAAATTTGAGTTTTCCCAGCTTCGCTTTATGCTTCAAAATATCAAACCCTATGCCTGACGTTTTTCCTATCAGCTCCAGCAATTCATAATAAAGTGGGTACTCACGTCGGAAACCATAGAACAACCTGTTGGCACGTTGTTCCTTGGTAACCATTCCCGCTTCTTCCATATGCGCTAGTTCACGTCGTACCGCATTGATCTCTTCCCCAATTTTCCTTACGATATCACGAACATGAAATATTGCACCCGGGTGGCTCAAAAACAACTGCAACATCTTTACCCTGACGCGGGAGATAATAATATCTTCAAGTAACATATCTCCTCCTTTGCCCAATCACCTATCTGACTGAGCTAAGGGCAGTATATTAATAGGTCACGGATGTCCCGATAGGAAGCATCTCAATCCAAATTTGACCTTTATTCAACAACACTTCTTTTCCGGCTTCATCTTTAAAGATAGTCCGAGCAGATCTGTCGAGTTTTTGCCATGTAATCTTTGACACTTTTCCGTCGGAGAACAGTAAACCGGTACCAGATCCTATATTTCCATATAACAAATGCATATGGTCATCGACTGGACCGGTTTCCTTGGCAAACTGCACAATCACCGTCTTTGTCTGAAGCTGCTCGCCTGTTTCAAGATCAAGGTGCGCAACTCCTCCATTTTCCCGTTTATAAAAATTACTAGTCTTATCATATACCCACTTAACTCCATAATCTTTTTCATATCCCTTCCAGGCAACAAAACTAATACTTGTGGCATCTCCTCTTTCCGCTTCCTTTGTATCATCCTTAAATTTCCATGACTGGAAGTTTTTATCCCATGCAATCCCCTTACTGTCTACATTCGTCCACCCTCTATCGGAGGCAAGTGTTATCAACTTATCCGTCTGACAAACCATTGTATGTTCCGTTGCCACAGTATGATCTAACCGATCATAATTTCTATAGCATGTGGGGAATGAAATACCAAATTGATCCATATCTTTAATGCGGTATTGATCAATCTGACACAACGCTTTTGCCCGTTCATCTACAGTATCGTCTTCACATCGACCGGCTCCTCCTACATGGTTATAAAGTGCATCATATTCCAATACCCACGGAAGAAAATATGTTCGTGCACTTCTTACCGGAGCAAGACTCACATTTTCTGCTGCTATACCGCAATAAAAAACACCCATAAAACGCGATATGCCACCCTCAGCTACGGCTTCGTATACAACATCCGCGTAGGAAATCCCCGATTGCGGTCGCGCTTCGGCATGATTTTCAATCATGACAGCAAGCGGTCTCCTTTTTTCCCACACTTCTCGTTCCTGTTTCGTATATAACTTCCCGTTCAGAGGGCATGCTTCGGTACGTGGTATTGCGGGATCGATAACGAAATGTTTTTTTTGTCCGTCAGTTGTCGATACTTTTAACGAACTACCCGTCGAAGATTCTTTTCCCATGATTGAGAACACTGCTGCGGACGCGCCTGTTGAAATAAGATATAACGCAATAGCAATGATGCTATACATGAGCAGATTTTGTTTTTTCATACCAACCGTCCTCCTTATGTCAGTTTACGGAATGTGATTTCTTAATTGCCTGCTGTTCTTCTTTCGATAGCTCCATCTCTTCACATTTTCCGCCTTTGATATGCTTAATATACCATCTATTCCCAGTTCTCGCATAGAGAGAGGTCATGACAAACCCATCATCCTTCCCATCTAGTATTGCGACTGTAAAACTTTGACTTCCCCCGGTATCGGAGAATGGATTGAAGCGCACTATACCAAAACGTTGGTAATGATCCAAACCGTTTCTTTCAAGTTGTTTTTCCATTTCCTCAAGTTTTTGTATGCTCTTTTCTGCATGCTCTTGTTTTGCAAGAAGTGCCGTTAAAATATCGCGCAGGGTTGCCTTTGTTGTCCCCTGCGTTAAGGAGTTATAGTGGATTCCCATGCGAAAAACCACGTATGTCAAAATAACCAACCATACGGCACACCCTGCAATTATCCAAATCAAATATTGTGTCATATTGAACACCATTCGTATCCATCATAGTAGTTATATTCCGATTCATTGTCAACAAGAAAAGTCCCTGGAAAACCATGTCAAGAGTTGACAAGGCTGTTGAAGCTATGTTACGCTCAAACCCAGCCTCAAAAACCTATGCCAAAAAAAACAAAAAAGGCAAAGCTGATCGCAGAATATAGACGCAAGCTTACTCTATTGGAATCCGACCATCATACCGTCCCTCCAATCAACACAACGAAACAAACAGATTCAACCTTGCAGCTTCCCGTTCTACCTCTCACTCAATCGAAAGAGATTGCCGTACTTCTTCCAGAACTTGAATCGTTCGCTATACGAAAAGAACTTACAAAAACACTCATCATTGCATTCGGATTTATACTGGTCGAATTTATCTTGTGGAAAGTATTGGGATAAAAAAGATGCAGAATGCATCGCGTAAAGGAGGTGAAAACAAACTATGGCTACAATGTACTGTGTAAAATGTCGCGCAAAGAAAGATGATCCAAATGCAACAAAGGTTACTTTGAAAAATGGGAAACCAGCGTTGAAAGGGAAATGCCCAACCTGTGGAACAGGAATGTTCAAAATTGGTGGGTAAGAGTAATACCTGCCAATACGGCGGGTATTTTTACGCGTAAGAATGTACTGCCTCCCAGCTCCTCCAGGAGCTGGGTTTCGTTTCATTCACCCATGCTGCTTTGTTTCTCTCTGATACCTCATGGTATACTGCAACCACGCGCTTAGACAGCGGACCTTCGGGGTAGCAATACTCAGGAAAGTCCAGACAGCAGAATGTGAGGGGACTCCGTGTAAGCGGTGACCCTGCTTCTTGCAAAAGTGGCAGGGCTGGTGATCTTAAAGCGAAAGCCTTAGGGTACGATTCCTGCATCAACAGGATGAGAGAGCCACAGAGACGAGTTTTTCCCTACATCCTTCACGGGACATGGGAAAAAAGTGAAACGATGGCAATCCCACTCGCTGCAACCGACGACCGATCCGTTATTAGGACACATTCCCAAGGATCAAAGCATGCGGGCATGAGAGAAATGAAGGTCATTGACATCGCCAATTTGGCGTATGTCAAACAGAATCTGGCTTATAGCTGTCTTTGCGCGTATGTATTATTCCGAATGAGCACTTCCGGTGAGTGCAATAATCAATTCTTGAATTATCAGAACAATAGGAACCGCCAAGACCGCACCTGCCACTCCCGCAAGCCGACCTCCAACAAGCAAAGAAAAAATTGTGATGATCGGCGACAATCCCACACTTTTCTTCATGACCAAAGGAACAATGATATTATTTTCCAGCTGCTGAATAACGAGGTATAAAATCAGAACAGATAATGCCATAACAGGAGATACTGATACTGCTATGAGTATCGCTGGAATTGCCGATACGATAGGTCCAATATTCGGTACGATCTCGAGTATTCCCGCGATGATTGCAAGCGGCAAGGCAAATTTTACACCCAAAAGCAGTAACCCAATGTATGAAAGAAGACCTACTGAAAACATGAGAAATAGCTGTCCCATCATCCAAGAGCCAAGTCGTGCTTCTATTCTGTGCACGACAGTAATAAAAGAATTTGCTTTGATATTTCCGACGAACCCGGAAGCGATTTTTTCTGCGTGTTTGCGCTCGAGCAAAAAATAGAAGGAAAAAACAAGCACCATTAAAAGCGATATAATGTTGGAAAATATCCCTATTGTGACTTTCACCAGATTTTCTCCAATCGGCGCTATTTGTTGTGTTAAGGAATTCAAATCTATATTGAGATTTGGAAGCAGCGCAGAAATGACTTTCGGAAAATCCTGTCCAAAGCTTGACGTTTCAGAAACCAAAGAAGGAATCGTCCCTGCGATGGAAAATCCCACAATCCCGAATACAACTATATATACCAAGAGTACCGCAAGAAATCGTGGTATTCTTTTGCTGGACATCCAATCCACCAGTGGATGAAGTGCCGACATGATAATAAATGCGATAAAAATGAGGAAAAGAATATCACGGATTTGTAAAACCAACCAAATCGATGCTAAAAGAACGAGCGTAAAAATAATGGTTTTATGCGAAATTTCAATTTTTGATACCATGGCAAAATACAGTATACCATGAAGCAACGAGCGACTCTATCTGTTGAAAAACGTCTTGTTTCTCTATATCAAACCACCGTATTGACATATCCTTCTTAAACCAGGTCATTTGCCGACGCGCGTACTTGTATTCTTCTCTTTTCCACAATCGAATCACGTCTTCTTCCGTTTGCTCATGACAAAAATATGGTTTCCATTGGCGGTATCCCAAACTGCTCATGGATGGATTCTCCCAACCATACCCCATAGCAAGAAGTTGTTCTATTTCCGTTTTTATTCCCATACCAACTCTTTCTTCAACGCGATCACAAATCTTCTTTTGCAATACATCCATGGAACAGTACAAACCGATTTTCAACATGTTAAATCTATCGGATGCTGCCTCATTTCTTTTTTCCCCACTGAGTGCTATTTCAATTCTTCGAATAAGTCTGCGCGAATTTTTCTTATCCGAGCTGTTCATTGCTTTCCATGAATTACTATCTACTTCCTGGAGTTTTACGGTAAGATCTTGAACATTCCATTTGGACAGTTCGTTTCTTAACGAATCGTTTGGAGGAACCGCAATATCAATGGGGTGGTACAACGATTGGATATAGAGCCCTGTTCCTCCAACCACAATTGGCAGCTTTCCCTTGTTGTAAATTGTCTCAATCACCTGTGTTGCCAGATTCTGATATAAATGCACACTGCATCGTTGATCGGGATCTATTACATCCAACATCCAAACCAGAACGGAATCTTTTTTATACGCACCCACTTCATACCTTTTTCCTTGGTACGAAATGTCCATCTTCTCAACACATTTTTTCGTTGACACATCTTTTCCTGTTCCGATATCCATGTGTCGATATACCTGTCGCGAATCCGCACTTACGATTTCACCATTGTATTTTTTGGCAAGAAAAACACCAGTACGGGTTTTCCCTGTCGCAGTCGGACCGCAAACCACCAACACCTTATTCATACTTGGGGTAAATTCCTTTTTTGAGATTTGTTTTGTTTATCAGCGCGTCCAATAGTTCCCATCGACGTTTTTTTTCCTCATACGGCACCGTATCCCCAAGCGATTTATGCGCATAGGTTTCGGGTCTGTCGGAATATATGGAAATGTATGCCTTCATGAAGCCAATTTCTTTGCACAACGATACTGTGTGTTCAAATTGTTTTTTGGTTTCTCCAGGAAACCCGACGATTATATCCGTGGAGAAAGTGGCATCCGGTACGCGTCTTCGGATCTTTCGTATGAGCTGCTTATATTCCCCAGGCGTATACCACCTGTTCATTCGTTTTAAAACCGATGCATCGCCTGATTGGACGGGCAGATGAATGAGCCTCTTTATATTTGCATGTCCTGCAATGACCTCAATCAATTCATCGGAAAAATCCCATGGGTTACTTGATATAAAGTCAACAGACTGAACGCCTTGTATATCGGCAACCATTGAAAGAAGATATGGGAACAATGTTGGAATTCTCAACTTACCCAGGTGTTTCACGAAAACCGGAGCAATCTTTCTCTCTCCCACATGGTATCCTTTATCTGCCTGAATCAAATCTGACCCATATGAGTTCACATTCTGACCAACAAGTGTTATTTTTGTATATCCCGACTGTACAAGACTCTGGCACTCTTTATAGATGTCTGCCAAAGGACGACTGACTTCCCTACCTCTGGCAAACGGAACGACACAATAGGAACAAAAATTGTTACATCCATTGCTGATGGTTACGAGTGCATGACTCAGATCCGATCGTACATGCTGATGCTTATGTTTAAGTTTTTCTATCGGCACGAATTCATCAACCGCTGGATATTTCCTGTGCAAAGCGGCAAGCATTGCGCCTTTTCTGTCGCGTATTGCCATGCCGACCATACATCCTGTCACTAGAATACGAAGTTTCCTTCCACCCTTCTTTTCCTTTGCAAGATTGCGAAGAAGGCCCGTTACACGATCCTCTGCCGATTGTCTAATCATGCAGGTAACGATAATAACATCATCCGCATCATGCACTGATCCTGCAGGAACCCAACCGCGATCTATGTATGATGCAGCTACCTGCTCTGCATCAACGGTATTTGCAGCACACCCAAATACGGAAATCCAATATTTCATGAAGACGATTGTAACAGAATGGATTAGTCTTTCCCAATGATGACCAACGCATCATACGGTAGGGAACTTTTTAAATCGGCCGTTGCCGTACCTATGGTATAGGAACCGGAAAGATCTGATTGCAGCGGCGCAAGAAAGTCGACCTTGTCTGCTTTTACTTGAATTTGTGTTTTTTCGTAATCATATGCGCTTGCATTTCCCGTTCCGGCAACCGTATACCCTTTTTCCTCTAAAATCGTTTTTGCAGCTCCAGCAACTCCTGAAGTGCCTGAACCATTGAGTATCTGAACATGTAACAACGATTTATCCATTGACGGTGTCGGAGTTGCTGTTGGCGCTACAGTCGGTGTTGGTGTTGGCTGAGCCTTCAATTGCGGCATGGCAAAAGTTCCCCGTGAGTAACTCACAATTCCAAATCCAATCAACGCCACGACAAAAAGGATTCCGAGCGCCCATACAGTAATTGCGGCAACAGGCGATTTTTTGTGTACGCTGATATCTGGATATCCGTATGTCGGTCTCTCTTTTTTCGTGAAAAATTCACTAACGACATGTTTGGGGAGCTTCAACTTTCTCTAATGCGTCCATGTCGTCGTGCACTTCGGCGGCAACGGGTACCTCTTCTTTTAAAACGCTTTCCACTTCATGCACTTCGGCCGGTTTCTGATTTGGTTCCTCTTCATCCGTTATTTCCACAACTTGCATCATTTGCGGTGGTGCTTCCTGTACAGGTTCTTCTTTCGCTAAAGCTTCAATTTTTTCTTCCACCGAAGATGCCGGTTTTTTATTTTTTGGAACCACAATTTTTTTCACCATACTCTGTTAGTGTACATGGACTTTTTTCATAAATCAAACTGATTATAAAAAAAGGAAAGCTCCTTTTTTTTGATTCGTCATCCGAATCTCATAAGGAGTCTTTCCTCTATACTTGTGAACATTCGTGTTACCGAACTGCTTTCTTCAAAGCCTTACCAGCTGTAAAACCTGGAGTTTTGCGAGCTGGAATGCTGATCGGTTTTCCGGTCTGTGGATTCCTGCCGGTTCGTGATTTTCTGGATCGTACCATAAATGTACCAAATCCTGTCACGACAACCTTATCACCCTTTTTCAGAGCGTCTGTCATCGCACCGAATACGGCACCAACTGATTCCCGTGCTGCCTTTGCTGTAAGACTTGCTTTCTTAGCAACGATCTCGATTAAGTCTGCTTTTGTCATAGATGTAATTCACCTCCTCCGGACAGGAATTTTTTTTGGATTGTTAGAACAACCTCTAGAAAGCACGATAATTAATTTGGATTGTTCTGTCAATATGTCAAAAAATATATCGCAGTAATACAATCCGAATCGAAGTGGATAAAGAAAAAAAAGCGTTAGGGCGCGACGCTATCGCAGTGACAAATTGTAACGATGTTTTATCTTCCTTTTGTCAATTTACTTTGCTATCTCAATAGCTCGAAGTTCTCGCACAACTGTTACTTTTATTTGTCCAGGAAACGTAATTTTTCCTTCTATCTCTTCCTTAATTTTTTGTGCAATGATTGTTGCCGTGGCATCATCAACAACACCGGGGTCTACTGCAACCCGCAACTCCCGTCCTGCCTGAAATGCAAATACTTCCTTTACTCCTTCATGCGTTTTGGCGATGTCTTCCAGGTCTTTAAGTCTTTTAATATATTCATCATAATTTTCATACCGTGCTCCCGGACGACTGCCCGATATTGCGTCTGCAATATATGTCAGCATGGATTCAGCACTACTAAACGGCTTATCCTCGTGATGTTGTTCAACACAATCAATAACTGCTTTTGGCAGGCCGTATTTTTTCAGGAGCTCAACCCCAAGTTCCACATGGCTTCCTTCTTTGTCCGTGATTACTTTTCCTATGTCATGCAGTAAACACCCCAAACGAACTATATTGGCATCCGCACCCACTTCTTTGGCAAGCGCAATACCAATCTTTGTTTCTTCTAACGTATGCGCTATCATATTCTGCCCATACGAAAATCTGTACTTGAAACGACCGAGTAGTGCAACGATTGGAGATGGTAAATTATATACTCCAACGGCATGACAAAGTTTTTGTCCTTCCTCAAACATGATTCGTTCTATTTCTTTTTTCACCTGTTCGATGATCTCTTCAATGCGCCCAGGTTGTACTCTACCGTCCTTCAGAAGACGCTCCAATGCAACACGTGCTATTTCGCGACGAACAGGATCGAAACACGACAAACGTATTACCCCCTCTTCATCCAGATCAACGTCCACTCCCGTTGCTGTTTCAAATGCCCTGATATTTCGTCCTTCTTTTCCAATAATTCTTCCCTTCATATCCTCATCGGGAATTTTTATAACGGAAACCGTGTACTCCGCTACGTATTCCGTTGCGCCGTGACGCATCGCTTCGACAAGAATTTCTCGAGCTTTCACTTCTGCTTCTTCCTGCGCTTTAATTTGTGCGTCTTTTATTTCCTTTGCAATGAGCGGTTTCATTTTTTCTTCCGTTTCATGCATGATGAGATTGCGCGCTTCTTCTGAATTCATGCGTGCAATCTTCTCGAGTTTTGCCGTTAAATCGTTTCTAATCTTCTCAACGTCGATCAACCGTTTTTCGACCAATACTTCTGTCTCCTTTACGTGTTTTTCCCGTTCGTCTACCGCACCCTCATGTTTACCAACCATATCAATCCGTTTCCTTATTTCCTCTTCAGACTCCCGTTTAATACGAAATGCCTGGTCTTTTGCCTCAACGATCATTTCGCGTGCTTGCGCCTGTGCCAAAGCAAGTTGTGCTTGCGCCTGTGCATGTGCCTGTTGAAGTTCGATTTCTTTTGAAGCTACCTGCTCCGGTTTTTTCTCCTTTATCGGAGCTGCAGATACTCCCTGCGGCTTTATTGGTTCCTGTGTACGTTTATTTTGCTGATCCCGCGTTTGTTTTGCAGGTCTCGTCTTTACAAGAGTCGATAAGGTTTTTAGTACATCAAACATAATGCCTCCATGAACTATTCCGAAGACGCGTGATGAAAAACCCACAGAAACAGCACCGCTTTATTAAGCGGAATGGTTGGTAGGAGAGGTAATTGCTAGATAAATTGTCATAATCCTACAAATCAATAGTATGTTTCTGTTTGATTTCTTGGAAACTCATATACATCGCGTCTTCTCTTGTTTCCAATGCTAGTTGGTATTGTAGTCAATCTTACTCTGTTCGTCAATGACGCTGTAGACAGTTGATGAGGAAAACCCGCGACTCGCAAGGTACCGATATGCCCTTTGTTTTCGCTCGCGTACAGAAAGATTTCGCCAAACCTTCCATCGTTTCTGCAACAGGCGTTTGGCAAGATCTGCTTCTGTATTTTGCCCCTGTTTTTGGTGCAGAAAATACTCCTTGCACACCACATCTATAACATCCTCTTGGATACCTTTTCGCTTCAATTCCTGACGGATCAGGTGTTCTCCTTTAGGTCGGCTTCGTATACGGCTTTCCACAAAAAATCGAGCGTATGCTTCATCATCCACGAAAGAAAGCTCCTGGAGCCGTTGTAGAGCCTCATACAGGGTATTTTTATGCATTCGGAGCTTCTGGATGCGCTTTTTCAGGTATACCTCAATTTCGCCTTTGCTTCTCGGATGGATAGCAATATATGAAATACCGCTCGCTATGAGCTTTTGTAACTGTTCTGCTTCCATGGATTGGTTTAATCTTCCTCTTCCCCTCCAACAACCACTTTTGTTTGTGCGTTGCCGGATCGAACTATTTTCCAAATCGCCTCACTGATTTCTTTTGCCATCTTTGTGTTTTCCCGCAAGAATAGCTTGGTCGCCTCTTTTCCCTGACCAATCATTTGGGTTCCGTGTTTGATAAAAGCGCCTGATTTGGAAAGAATCCCAAATTCCAACCCAACATCAATAAGCGCACCTTCTTTCGATATGCCATCATGCATGACGTCAAATTCAGCAATCCTGAATGGTGGTGCTACTTTGTTTTTTACCACACGAACCCTATGACGACTTCCTATCACCTTGTCTCCGTCCTTGAGCGACTCAATCTTGCGGGCGTCCAATCGAACAGAAGCGTAGAACTTCATGGCAAGACCCCCAGGGGTCGTTTCGGGATTCCCAAACATAACCCCTATTTTTTGCCGCAACTGGTTGGTAAACATCACCACCGTCTTGGATTTGGAAATCACCGCTGTTAATCGGCGCAGGGCTTGTGACATTAATCGTGCCTGCACGCCGATTACGCTATCGCCAATATCGCCTTCCAATTCCGCACGGGGTACGAGTGCCGCAACGGAATCGACGACAATTATATCAACACCGCCGCTGCGTATAAGTGTTTCCGCAATTTCCAGGGCCTGTTCCCCAGAGTCCGGTTGAGAAATAAGAAGATCCTCTAATTTAACCCCGAGCGTTTGCGCCCATTGTGGATCAAGTGCATGCTCTGCATCGATAAATGCAGCAGTCCCTCCGGATTTCTGTGCTTCGGCAATCACAGACAAACATACAGTTGTTTTCCCCGACGCTTCAGGTCCGTAAATTTCCACTATTCTCCCTCTAGGTAACCCCCCCACACCTAACGCTAGATCCAAGGGGAGAATGCCGGTCGATATGACATCCAAAGTAAGATTCTCTTTTGATTTTTCTCCAAAACGCATAATGGATCCTTTACCATATTGCTTTTCGATCTGATCCATTGCGAGGCGTACCGCTTGAAGCTTGGCATCAACAGACATATATTGCTCCTTATTGTATAGGCAGAATTTTATACCCGGAAGTCATACCATTTTTACATAGTGAATGATAGAATACAAGAGATCAACGGGGATTAGTTCAGTTGGTAGAACGCACGCATGGGGTGCGTGAGGTCAGCCGTTCAAGTCGGCTATCCCCGACAATTTTTTCATAAACCACGCAAGCGGTTTTTTTCCATATACATAATCTTTTTCCTTCTGTATAATTATTTATGAAATATGCACTTGCCCCACACATTATGTATTCATGAAACCAATTGCGTTTCGTAAATCCCTCTCTGCGCTTATTTTGTATCACAAAGGTTCCAAAGATGATGATGAAGATACGAGACTTTGTGCCAAAGGCGTAGCCGAAGCGCTACGTAAACGAGGACATGCAGTCAAAAAAATCGCTGTAACCGAAAAAAACTGGCGCAGAGCTGTACAACTCCCTGGTGATGTCGTTTTTAATCTTGTCGAAGACGACACATGGAACCTTTATTTACGTGTCGGTCACAGATTAGAACAATTAGGCAGAGCTCAGGTTGGCCACGATATGAAAAGTTTTCGCTATGCCATCAATAAATCATGGGTTAAAAGAAAAATGACGAAAGGACATATCGCCACCCCCCAATATAAAATATATAACCGGCGATCAACCATCAACGCTGGAGGATTACTCTACCCACTTATTGTCAAACCCTCTAACCAACATGCAGGCATCGGCATATCCCAAGCTTCTGTGGTGAATACGTTTTCACAATTAAAAAAACGTGTGGAATATATTTTAGATCAGTACCCCGGGGAAGTTATTGTTGAACGGTTCATCAAAGGAAGAGAAATTCACGTCACCATTTTGGGTAACGGGGAAAATACAACCACTTTGCCGTATTGCGAAATCGGCTTCGGCAAAAAGGCAAAACCTCAGTGGAATATTTATACGTACGAAGCAAAATGGGATAAGAAATCGTGGGAATATTGGAATGCTCATGTCAATTCACCCGCTAAAATTTCCCCACGACTTCATGAAAAGATTCGAGATCTTGCATTGAAATCGTATGCGCTATTCAATTGTCGTGACATAGCACGTTTCGATTTTCGGATTGATTCGCGCGGTACCCCCTATATTATTGATGTCAACATGAATCCCAGTCTTAATTATTATGATCAAGAGGATGCAACACTTGCCTCCGTCTATACCCTCAAATGGACCTACGACCAATTTATTGAAACCATCGCAAGTATTGCGTATCAAAGAACATTGCGTTCTTAATGAGACGTGAGTCTTTGCAGAAAAAATATTCCTACACCGATACAGGCTATGGAAAATAATGCTTGTATGTTCAATAACTCCTTGAGTGGTGTTTTTGTCGCAACACCGGAAAGAATATATCCAAACACAGCAGTCCCTGCGGACCATAAGGGAACAAATAACCGTAACACCTGTCCACGATCCTGTAATTTGAAAATGAAAAACCAGACGAAAAAAGCAGACACTATCGCATACAACAGAAGCAATGGATCCTTTTTGTTTCCGTCGATATATTGTTGGTAAAAAATATACGCTAATATATCACCAAGAAATGAAAGGAGAAAAAAGAGAATTCCTATAATCATCAACTACGATAATACACACCCCATTTGGGAATCGCAACTTTTCCAGTCAGACTTACCGTTTTGGAGATTGTCGCCTTGCACGAGCCTTTCGTGCAAATCCGGCTTTTCTGCGTTCTTTGGCACGTGGATCACGGGTCATGAATCCTCGTTTTTTCAGAATAGGACGGAACTTTTCTTTATCTACCTTTTCCAGTGCACGTGATATCGCATGGATAACCGCACCAAGCTGGCTATATAATCCACCACCTCTTGCAGTTATGGTAATTGCAAACCTTCCGACTGTATTGGTCGTCCTAAACGGTTCCATATACATCTTTTTCAACACTTCACCTGGGAAATATGACTCTATGGATCTTCCGTTTACGGTCATATCGCCCTTTGCCATTGTCTTTCCCGCAATAGTAACGGACTCATCTTTTACCACATGCATTCTCGCACGTGCTGTCGCAGTCTTTCTTCGACCGACCGCTTCATAATATGATGTTTGCTCTGTTTTTGCTGTTTTATCCATAACTTATGTTTCAAATTGTTTTTTATACGGGTGCTCTGTTTCTGCAAACAAATACAATCTGGTTATCAACCGATCACGAAGTTTATTTTTTGGCAACATACCCCAGACTGCATGCCGCACAAGTTCGGTAGGATTTTCCTGACGGATTTGCCACAATGCTTTTTCTTTGCGACCACCAGGATATCCAGAATAATTGGAATAAAACTTATCTTTCTCTTTTTTTCCTGTTACTGCAACATATTTACAATTTGTGACCACCACATGGTCCCCACAATCCAGATTAGCAATAAAATTCGGCTTGTTTTTTCCAAGCAATTTTACGGCAATTTCCGTTGCGGCGTACCCCAACACTTTTCCTTTCACATCAACAAGGTGCCATGCTCGTAGAACTTCTTTTATTTTAGTGGCTTTTGTATATTGCGTTCTCATATTATTTCTTTATGGATTTTTTCACGGTCTTAGTTTTTGTTTCTTTTATTTTCGAAGCTGCTTTTTTCTCTTTCCCTTCCGTGCTTTTTTCCGCTTTCACCACCTCTTGTACAATTCTCGGATCCACGAAGGATATCTGTACGAGATCTTTTGCATCACTTCCGGTAAGGCCGAAGCGAAGAATTCGGGTGTAACCACTGGATCGTGCCGCAAATCGCGTCTTTGCATCTTCCATGAGGAGTTTTACGGTACTGCCGTTCCCCAAATCTGCAAGGATTCGTCTATATGCGGGTTGGCCGCCTTTTTTCGCTCGGGTAATTAGTTTTTCTATCATGGATCGCATTGCTATTGCTTTTGCTTTTGTAGTGTTCAGTTTTCCATGTTGTATCAAGCTGCACGCAAGATTTCGCAGCAATTGTTTGCGCTGATCTTTCGTACGAGATAATTTCTTACCGAAATATGAATGGCGCATAGATTAGATAGATAACGTAACTCCCTTTTCACGCAATTTGTCAGCAATGACCGTTAATGATTTTGCCCCAAGATTTTTTATCTTCATCAAATCCGCATTCGGTGTATTGAGCAATTGACCTATCGTTTCTATACCACCGTTGGATAATGCATTTACTATGCGTGTCGGAATGTCCAATTCTTCAATACGCATCTTCATGATTTCATCGGATACAGTGGGAGAGATGGTTTTCACTTCTTCCACGCTCGCTGTTTTCGGCTCATATATTTCATGAAAATAGGAAACGAGTATATGCGCCGCATTTTTCAATGCATCAATAGGTGACTTGGTCCCATCCGTCCAAACATCCATAACCAATTTATCAAGATTCGTCATTCGACCAACGCGAGTTGCTTCCACCCGATAATTTACACGAACTATTGGAGAATAAAGTGCATCGAGGGGAATGACACCTATCTCATCAAGATGTTGTTCATCCGCCGTGACATATCCTAACCCTTTTTGCACGGTAAATTCTATATTTAATTCCGCTTTTTTATCAGCAAGAGTCCCTAAAACCAATTCCGGATTGACAATGGTAATACCTGCAGATGGTTCGATATCTCCAGCTTTCACTTCTCCCGGTCCTTTTTTGGAAAGCGTCATCTTACCTGAAGTCTCACCGTCTATCGTTAAACGTATCTTTTTAATGTTCAAGAGCAATTCAACGATATCTTCTTTTAATCCTGGAAACGTTGTGTATTGATGTTTCACTCCTTCGATCTTCACTGAGGTTACGGCCGAACCCGACAGCGACGTTAAGAGTACGCGGCGCAAACTATTACCCAAGGTTTGCCCATATCCTTGCGCAAGCGGTTCTATCACATACCTTCCGTATGCTTTCTCTTCAGCTTCTGTTTTTATAGAAAAATTTGGGTCTGCCATAAATCGCTCTCCTTTAGCGTGAATAAAATTCTACTATGAGTTGTTCATTTATATCTTCTGTCACATCTGCACGCTCGGGACTTCGGACAATCTTCCCAACCGGACCTTTCCGTTCTATCCACGATGGCATGATTGGACTTTTTTCATCCAAAAGCTTCTTCACCGCGGGAATTTCTAGTCCTTTTGGACGTAAGGAAATAACATCATCAATATCAACCCGATAGGAGGGGATATTCACTTTCTGTCCGTTCACCAACACGTGTCCATGATTGACTATCTGTCGTGCCGAGGCGCGCGTCGGTGTCATATTCATGCGAAACAACACATTGTCCAGCCGTCGTTCCATAAATTCTATAAGCTTTTCTCCCGTATTTCCTTTCCACTTTTTTGCCTGTTCGAATGATTTCCGAAATTGCCTTTCCAACACACCATACAGACGCTTCACTTTCTGCTTTTCTCTCAGTTGTAAACCATAATCTGAAGATTTTCTTTTTCCCTTCACGCCATGTTGCCCGGGAATAATAGTCATACGTTTCAACAATTCTGCATGCGCATGTGATCCTATGGTTTTTAAACCAAGATCCATTCCTTCCCGACGTGCTAATCTATTTTTTGGTCCGGTATATCGTGCCATATTATACTCTCCTCTTTTTCTTCGGTCTCACACCATTGTGAGGAATGGGTGTGACATCAGCTATTAATGTAATATTTAAACCAACAGCGCGTAATGCACGAAGCGCGGCATCACGACCAGCACCAGGTCCTTTAATAAACACTTCGATATCTCTCATGCCATTGTCTAATGCTTTTCTTGCAATAGATTCAACGGCAGAAGTTGCTGCAAACGGCGTCGCCTTTCTGGCACCTTTAAATCCCACTAATCCCGAAGAACTCCAATATAACGCATTCCCCTTCGTGTCGGTAATCGTCACAAGAGTATTATTAAACGTAGCAGTAATGAAAACTTTTCCGTGTTCAACTGCTTTGACTGTTGTATGTGTTGCCATAATGTTCCTTTATGCTGCTTTCGCTGTATCTGCTGGTTTGGTTTCCTGTTTTGCCCTATCGTCCTTTTTCAGTGCTCCGACTGTTAAACGCTTCCCGCGTTTGGTTCGGGCATTTGATCGTGTCCGTTGTCCTCGTGCAGGTAATTTTTTTGCGTGGCGGTTCCCACGATAAGAATTGATTTCTCTGAGACGTTTGATATTTTGGGCGATATGCTGTCGAAGATTTCCTTCAACCATGAAGGTTTTTTCTATTACCTTTGCGATATGGCTCACTTCCTCGTCCGTTAATGTTTTTGCCCGTCGTGCAGGATCAAGATTTGCCGCTTTCAATACGTCCAGCACGTTGGTTCTGCCGATACCATAAATATACGTTAAAGCGATATCCAATCGCTTTTCATTTGGTATGTCTACTCCTGCAATACGTGCCATAATTATCCTTGTCGTTGTTTGTGTTTTGGATTCTCACAAATTACAAAAACACGTCCGCGCCGTCGGACTATCTTACATTTGTTACACATCGGTTTTATGCTCGCGCGTACTTTCATAGTTTTTATCGAACTCTGTATGTAATTCTACCTTTTGTTTTATCGTACGGTGTCATCTCTATCCTTACCCTGTCTCCCGGCATGATACGAATATAGTTTAATCGCATCTTTCCTGACAAATGACACAAAACAATCATTTCGTTTTGTAGCCTCACTCGAAATAACGTATTCGGCAAACATTCCAAAACCTCTCCTTCAATTTCTATATTTCCCTGATGTGCCATAAATACGCAATAATAAACCCACCGCCCGACATCATTTTAAGATTGTCTTATAGCGGGTTAGGGCTTTATTTTACCTCATACATCGCTTTTGGTCAACACGGCGCTTTGTCCGTCTTGCACCAAGATCGTGTGTTCAAATGTTGCTGTCATTGATCGATCTTTTGAAGCTAAAGCCCACCCATCATCATTGACGTATTCTATATTTCCTTTCCCTTCTGCATAGATCACTTCAATAGCAAGGGTCATGCCATTAACCAAAAGCGGCGTGTGCACAATATCACCTCTGACGTATTCCGGTATCATCGGTTCTTCATGAAGAATCTTCCCCACACCATGACCTGTAAGATCTTTTATTACGCTGTATCCAGCCGCCTCAATTGTTGTTTGTATTGCATGTGAGATATCCCCGACGCGATTTCCCGCCATAGCCGCTTGAATGGCTTTCCACAACGCTTCTTCCCCGATATGCAAAAAACGTAATTTATTTTCATCCTTGTGATTGCCGACAATGATAGACCATGCAGTGTCAGTATGCAGTCCTTCATAAATCATACCGATATCGATGGTAAAAACATCTCCCTCCTGAAGTATGTATGAGGAAGGTATACCGTGGACAACAACATCATTAACACAAAGACACGTTGCCCACTGATAATCCTCTACTGTCGAAAATGAAGGAGTACCCCCTTCTTCTTGTATTCTTTTCTGGGCATATGTTTCTAAATCAATAAGTTTTGTTCCTGGTAGAGAACGCGCAAGCAATTCCTGCAATATAGTTCCCAGTTTTGCTCCCCCCATCTGCATAGAACAAATTTCTTGCGGAGTTTTCACTGATATCATAAGAGGCGCCTTTTTCTCAACTCACCGACGATTGCATCTACTACCTCTTCCTGAGATAAATCCGTCGAATCAAGCACCCAGGAATCTGGCAATTTTTGTAACGGATCTGTTGCTCGTTCGCTATCTTGCTTATCCCGAAGTCGTGTTTCCTCTATTACCTGTTTAATTGGATGATCGATTCCTTTTTGCTTCCATTGTTCATATCTTCTTCTCGCACGTTCTTCAAGTGTTGCGGTTAAATAAACTTTTAATTGTGCATTTGGCAATACACGCAATCCGATATCGCGGCCCTCCATAACAACTGGCTGGCCTTTCGCCATCTCCCGCTGTCTGGCTACCATAACAGCACGCACCCTGGGAAAAACGCTCACATCAGACGCTCCACTTGCCGCATCAGGCTCCATGATTCTCTCTGTGACATCTTTCCCGTTTAGTTTTGCAATAAATGTTGCCGTACTTCCTTTTTTAGGACGCACCAACTCAATCGTGCTTTTTCCCAATACAGCCATTATGGTATTTTCATCTTTCAATGATACTTGTTCATGAATACATGCAAGCGCAAGCATCCTATACATTGCTCCTGTATAGATATAGAGCAAATGCAATTCTTTCGCTAACCGAGCCGCGATGTCTCCTTTTCCCGCAGCAACCGGTCCGTCAATGGCTATCTGCAATGATTTCATACATTCGGACTTGCTAACTGATTTTTGTATTCTTGGACTGCGTGCATGATATCCGCGTGTACCTCTTCAATACTCCTGTTGGCATCGATATGAAGAAGCTTCGCGTTTGACGTTTTGTAATACTCCAACACCGCTTTTTCACCTTCTTTATAAATTGCCAAACGGCTTTTGATCCGTTCGGGTGAATCGTGGAGTTCCGTACTCCCCGGATACACAGGCCTTCCTCTTTTGATTAATCGTTCGTAAGAAACCGCTTCAGGTAAATCGAGAAAGAATACGATGTCCACTTTATATCCGTATTTATCAATTTTATCATCCAAGAATTTTACCTGATCGATGTTTCTCGGAAACCCGTCCATGATCCAGGCACCTTTTGCATCATCCTCCTTCAGTCTCCATTTCCACAACACTTCCATTTCACTATTGGCAACATATTTTCCTTCATCCAATGCCTGTTTACATACTGCGCCAATAATTCCTTTGTCGTTAGCTGCAGCGTCACGAACCAAATCCCCGCTTGTTAATACGGGTATCTTCAACTCATCTGCTAATAATTTTACCTGTGTTCCTTTACCCGACCCTTCTGGACCAAAAAAAACTATATGCATGACGTATAAAACTCACTCCGTACTTCAAAAGCAATACCACGCGTCTGCTTCTCTCGCACGCTGTGAGAATCCTTGAAAATTACTCCTTTAAAAAGCCGTCGTAATTGCGCATAACAAGTTGCGCTTCCAATGTTTTAACGGTTTCCAAAACAACAGAGACGACGATTAATACGCTCGTTCCCCCGATAAGAAGAGTTGTCATTCCTGTCATTCCTGGGCAATTTGACATCTGGGCTCTCGAAGACACTTTTAAAGTACTTGAAGAAGCC
>CAYUUX010000002.1:0-98706 GCA_964448085.1 uncultured Gammaproteobacteria bacterium
CGTTGCAGCTGCTACATCAAATCCTGAACCCACACCCTGGATGGCTAACACTGTTTTAAACGACTGTTCAAACAATTCCCGTTTTTCAAGAGTTTTTTTAAAACATGCGGCCAGCGCTCCCCACATAGCTACAGTGACCGCTGATGACGAGCCAAATCCGTATTGATTGGAAAAGGCGCTATCCGTGTGAACTAACAATCCACGATGATGAATTCCCAAAACCTGACACCCATCATCAATTGCCTGCTGTACAAATCGTGTATCCTTCACTTGTGGGGCGTCTATCACCACCTTATTGTTTTGTGTTTCTTCTATTTGTACTCGTAATCGTTCTGATACCGCGGTGACAATGCATGGGCGTCCGTACACAACAGCGTGTTCCCCCATAAGCATAAGTTTTCCTGGTGCCGACAATGTTATCATGTTATTGTGTCTCCGTTTCGAGGCGAACTCCTTGTTCACCAAGTTTCACATTTTGAATAGGAAAACCAAAGCGCTTACCACATTCTTCTAATTGCATCCTATTGCTATGATAGCAAAGAAGAAACCCTGTGCCCTTTGTAATTCCTCCGCCTCCTAAAATTTTTGCTGCTCCTCCAACCCGTTCAACACTTCGGATAAATGGGCGAACAAATGTACTGACAACCCCCATTGCTTCTAATGTTTTCTCTCCATCTCGTATTGCATCCACTAATACTTTTTCGTTTCTCTCTTTCAACGCAAGCGTGATTTTTTTCACTTGTTGCTCGTTCTTTGTACATTGTTTCTCCATATATGTTTGTTTTACCTCAAATCGTTTTCGAACCCGTACAACCATCTCTCCCGTTGTTTCTTGTGGCTTGCCGGTATTGGCAAGATAAAAATGATTCATTACTGTTGGTATTGTAATGGCAAGCGGCTGCATGATTTTGAGAAATTCAAGCTCTTTTCGAAACCAAACAAAACCGCCGTTTGTTACCGTCGTGTTATCCCCACCCGAAGGGTTGGTGTGTTGTTTTTTCTCAATCTCGTACGCTAGTTCATTGATCACATCCACATTCCATATTTTTTTGAAAAAATACAGGGTTGCAGCAACGACCCCCACAGCAATTGCCGCAGACGAGCCGAGATGAAATCCCGCTGGAATATCTGAGGTAATAATCACACGCACTGGTGGTAATGTTTTAAACCCCACATATTCCCGTACTTTTTCTAATGCATAAAGCACGTATTCTGGTGATTCTTGCGTTTCAATTGACATCTCGGGTGCTTTTTCAACGCGCACCCACAACCGCTTATCAATTGCCGCAATAAGCGCCGGTGCACCATATACCACCGCATGTTCTCCCATAAGATGAATTTTGCCGGGAACAGAAACTGTTATCATATTGGCTTAACTTTTATACCGTACGGTATTACACCATCCGCAGAAGTTGCGATTGTGCGTCTAATAACGGTTTGTACTTTTTGATTTCTCCTCAGTTCTTCGGGTTTCCAGTCAACAACTTGTGCAATAATTTTTATCTTATCTTCAAGAAGTACTATGGCAAGCGGATACGGGGCTTGGTCGGCAAAACCATCCGGAGGGACCCGGATGAGCGTCCATGACAGAATCGTGCCCCTTTTTCCGGCAAGATTTCTATAGTGTTTTTGGTTTCTCCAAATTTTTACTGGACTAATCATATGTTTGAAACACGCAATTAATTTTTCTTTACGATATGCACTACCGCAGTTGCACCCGTACCTCCCACGTTGTGCGCCAACCCAATAGTTGCTCCGTTAACCTGTCTTTTCCCACACTTACCTTTCAGTTGCGCTGTCAATTCTACAATTTGCTTTACTCCCGTTGCACCAATTGGATGTCCACAACCCTTTAATCCTCCGGAAGAGTTAACAACGAGTCCACGCGCGGTTCCTATCGTGTACACGCCTTTTTCCATGGCAGGGGCCACCATTCCTTTCGCTGCAAATCCCATATCTTCGACTGCCAAAACTTCTGCAATGGTAAAACAATCGTGTACTTCGGCAACATCAATATCCTTCTGTTCCACGCCGGCTTGTGCAAAAGCCAGTTTTGCTGCACGCGCTGTTGCGGAAAGTTCAATAAGGCTTTTTCGCGCAGCCAAACCAAGTGTATCCGTTGCCACTTGTGAAGCAACCAGAGAAACAGTGTTTTTCTCATCATTGTTGGATGCTTTCCGCAGGACAATTGCTGCGGCGCCGTCGGTTACAGGAGAACAGTCCAACAGCTTTAAAGGATCTGCCACACACGAACTTTTTAACACCTGATCAATCGAAATTGTATGGGAAAATTGGGCGTTCGGATTCAGACTTGCGTGAAAATGATTTTTTACAGCAACGGATGCAAGTTGTCGCTCCGATGTGCCGAACACAGACATGTGTGATCTTGCTAAAATTGCATAAAGACCCGGAAATGTTGCTCCCGCAAGCCGCTCTTCATTGCTACCTGCACCCATAAGTGCAGAACTGACCTCTTCGGGTTTATGATCTGTCATTTTTTCCACACCCAACACAAGTACTGTTTCGTATTGTCCAGATAAAATGCTCATCGCCGCAGCGTGTACCGCAAGTCCACCGGAGGCACATGCCCCTTCCACAGTGTAGGCGGGTACTGATATGCCAAGCTCCTCTGCAAAAAGCGCCCCCAAATGCCCCTGCATTCCCAACATACCCGCAAGCATATTAGCAACAAACAGCCCCTGGATTTCGCGTTTTTCAACACCCGCATCACGAAGCGCATCTCCGACCGCTTCACGGGCAAGCGACCGTGGTGATGCCGACCAGAGTTCTCCAAACTTCGTTATGCCGCAACCAGCTACAGTAATGTTCATATTTTATGTGTTTGTTTTAAATAGCCTATGTAATCAACATATGTTTTCCGATTGATTATTTGCGATAACAACATTCCTTTAGCGCGACGGGTTTTTTGAACGTCGATAAGCCGATCCGTTGTCTTCCATACAAATGCGTCGCTTCCCGCTCCAGACCCGTAGGAAACCATGCAAATTTTTTTATTTGGTTTTATAACATCTAACACCGCCGCAAGTCCCAACATGGAAGATGCAGAATACGGATTGCCAATGTAATCCACGGTTAATGAGGGTGCGAGTTGCTGTTCTGTGAACCCTAAACGTTTCGCTACTTCCCGAGGAAATTTCCCGTTTGGCATATGAAATACACAATAATCAATGCTTGAAGGTTTCATATGGGTATCCTGCAATAGTTTTGTTGCGGCGCCCATCACGTGGGCAAAATACGCAGGCTCCCCCGTAAAACGTCCGGCATGTGAAGGATAGCGAATGCCGTCTCGACGCCAAAAATCCGGTGTGTCCGAAGAATAGGACGTATATGCCAGAAGCGATGCTGCGATGCGTGTTTTGCCGCAAAGCATCGCAACACCTGCAGATGCTGACGTGTATTCGAGCGCATCGTGTGGCTTGCTTTGTGCGGTATCAGCGCCTATTGCCATACCATATGCTATTTGTCCGGAGTTTATGAGTCCAGCAATCATTTCTATTCCAGCGGTTCCTGCTTTGCAGGCAAATTCCAAATCCGAAGCGAGATAGTCATTCCCAATTCCTAATAATTCTCCAACAATTGTAGAGGTAGGGTTGACCGCATACGGATGACTTTCCGACCCCACCAGGAGTGCGCCTATGTCCTGTTTCTTACCGGAGAATACAGCAAGGCTTTGTGCTGCAGCTTCATAGGCAATGGTTACGGCATCTTCATCGTTGTTTGGAACGCTTTTTTCTTTCACACCAAGCGCTTGTGCAATCTCCAAAGGATTCTTTTTCCACGCCTGCGCAATATCTGCTGTCGTGACTCGATAATAGGGAATGTACGCTCCGTACGAAACTATTCCTGTCATATATGTTTCCCCCGAGCTAACCGTTGATGTGCCCGTGCAAGTGATCCTTCTGATAACGATGCAAGAAGAGAAATTTCTCCGGCAAGCACCGCCGCTCCAATAATTTCAACCAGTTTCTGTTTGTTTTTGCCGTTTTCTCCTCCATAAATTCCAAGAATCTGTAACGCTTCTTTTTGTGTTGCCAACTCCGTCCCGCCGCCAATAGTACCTACCATAAGATCTGGAAGATATATGCTCACATATAATTCTTTTCCCCGAATTTCTGCTGTTGTTATACCAACGCTGCATTCTGCAAGGTGTGCAATATCCTGCCCCGTTGCAAGAAATAGTGCTCCCAAGACATTTGCAATGTGCGCGTTGTATCCCATAGATCCACTCATCGCGCTTCCCAACATGCATTTTCCCATCCAGACATCAAACATTTGTGCGGCAGAGGTTTTCAGCGTTGTCTTTAAGACGTGTTGAGATAACACGGTTTCTGCCCACACCTTATATCCGCGCCCCTCTACAACATTGAGCCATGAGGGCTTCTTGTCTACGCAATAATTACCAGAAAGCGCAATGCAGGATATGCCTGTTTTTTGTTCAACGTATGCGGTTATCTTTTCGGTCGCAACCGTTACCATATTCAGTCCCATTGCGTCACTTGTATCGAAGACAAACCGAACATACCGATATTTTCCAACACCACTGCACAATGTTCTTATGAGCTTAATGTGATCTGACGTACTCTTCGCAAGAGATTGCATTTCCTGAAGATGCGTTTCAATAAACGTGTTGAGCAAATCGCTTTCTTGTACATTTTTTACAGAAAATACCGGACCGCGCGTTGCTCCGACATGGTAGGTATCAACATATGCACCACCGCTTTCCCGAATAGCTTTACATCCTCTGTTTATAGAGGCAACGAGTGCGCCCTCTGTTGTTGCAAGTGGGAGCACGTAGGAACTGAGAAAAGGCGACTGAATGGTTTTATAGACAATTGGACCGGCAATGCCCAGCGGTACCTGCACTATGCCTATCATCTGCTCACAATGTCTTTTGGATGCCCGTTCTTCGTCTGTATATATAGATCCGATGGACGTTAGTTTTAGGTGGAGCTTTTTTTCAAGCTCCTTTCTTCTTTTTGTAACATCTAAAGACGTGCTGCGTTTCATAAGAACATTAAATAAACGGTATACGAAAAATACCCAACCGGTACATTCCTATGCTGTACAAACCCATCACACTCCCAACTACCGCAAAAACGGTACAAATTTTCACCAGGTCAAGCTTCATAGTAAATCGAATGGTTAAATACGACAGCATGGTTTTCCAAAAAAGAAGGACAATGGAAAATACCAAATACACAATACTGAATGCTATACCCAGGGGGCTTGCGGTTCTGGGTGGTGGAATAAGTACATACATAATGGATGTAACAAAAAACCACAAAAGTGTTGGAATAAGTGTATATCCCCATGCAATACCGACCTGTCGAAGCGTCCCCTTTCCTCCGATTATTTTTGCTCCTATGTATACCAACAAAACCACTACGAGGTATGTGAACAATACTGCAGCAGCAAGCACCACAAATTGCTTTGTCAACAAAAATGGCCGAAATGCAGATGTTTTTACTGCGGAGGCAATGGCAAAATATAGCGCAAGGATTACACCTAGTGGTACAAGTTCCCACAGGGAACCATGATTTGCTATTCTTCGGTACGTCTCATAAGGTCGTGTAACGATACCAATTGTTGACCGGACAAACGACACCACAGCAATAAGCAATGAATCCTGCATGTATATATTAGTCGGCAAATCCTCTTAAAACCCTCGCTGGAGAATGGAAACGTAGGACACAATGGAAGGACCGATGTACCAAATAAGGAGCAGTACTAGGATTGTACTAATAATAAAAAGGGTCGGCATAGGCATTGCTTTTAACCGCTGTGTCGCTGTCTTATACAAAGACGTGAGGGGGCCTACGGTTTGTGGACGCAGCTCCGTTGTTTCTTTCCACCGATTTTTAAACCGTTCGTAGAGCTTATCTTCCATATGCACGAATAAAGGCCTTTTTAGCACGAAATAGCAAACTGTCGACGCTTTTTATTGTCACCTCAAGTTGTTTGGCAATTTGATAGACCGGCATATTCAATATGTATCTTGCATGCAACACCTGTTTATATTGAGGCAATAAATGCTGTAATATCTGCTGGCATTTCTCACGAAGCAATGTTGCATCCAATTCTTCTTCTGGACCAAGACATGGAGAAATAAGCTCCTCAAGTTCTGGTGATTGCGAGAATATAACCTGTCTAATCTTTTTTCTTCTGTAATAATCAACAATTTTATGTTGACATATAGAAAATAAAAACGTTTTCATTGTGCACTTCCCTTGAAAATCGCGGATGCGTTCAAGAAACGCAAACAGCGTATCTTGCAGGACATCTTCTTGGTCATGTACATCTGATATTTTTGTTTGAATATATCGTGTTATCCGTGGTACAAACGCTACATAAAATTCACGAAGTGCATGTTCATCTTTAAAAAGCAGCCGTCTCAGCAGTTCTTGATCGTTCATATTTCGTAATCACTATAACATGCGTGTTGTTGGGACGCAACGGAAGCCGCTTGTTGTGTTTGATTCGTTTTTTTCGTACACTTTCTGTATGGATGTACCCGCACCGGTTCATATAGAAACCATATTTACTCCAGCAAAAACATTTAATACCGTGGGCTCCCTGACTAATGTCATTGTAAAAAATGCCTTTGTTGTTGCCGGTGTCATATTCCTTTTTTTATTGATTTTTGGCGGTTTTGGCTATATAGTATCTGCAGGTAATGGCGATGCGAAAAAAATGGAACAGGGCAAACAAGCCATTACGTCAGCACTCATCGGATTGCTGATTGTTTTCGCATCATATTGGATTGTTCAGATTGTTGGCATAATAACGGGTATTAAACTGATATGACATTCTTTGATCGTATATATGCAGCAGGAGCTGATGATATAGTCGGCACCATTGAGAATCCCCTTGCGGGATCCTACGGAGGGTTTACAGAAGGCTTTACCCCCTTTTTATCAAACATTCTTCGGCTCGTCTTTATGGTGGCTGGTATTTATGCGTTTGTTAATCTTATTCTTGCGGGATTTGGCTATATGAGTGCGGGTGGTGATGCAAAGGCCATGCAAAAAGCACTTGATAAAATATGGCAAACATTTCTTGGTCTTGCTATCATTGCCGGATCCTTTGTGCTTGCTGCTCTTATGGGCCAAATCCTTTTCAATAATCCAATGTATATATTGAATCCGATGATTTACGGTCCAAAATAACCTATGCATACATTGGCAGCAAATACGAGCGTACAGGGAACCCCTCTTGGAAAAATTGGCGGGGAGGGTCTTGGCCCATTTGGCGGCACAACATTTACCGGAGCCAGCGCCATGCAAAAATTTACTAGCGCAATTTCTGCCATTATCGGACTTCTTACCATTATTGGAGCTTTGTGGTTTTTGATTCAGGTGTTACTTGGTGGACTTGAATGGATAACCGCTGCAGGAGACAAGGCAAAACTTACCAAGGCGCGCGATCGATTGTCCAATGCGTTCGTAGGACTCATAATTGTTGTTGCTGGTTGGGCACTTCTTGCGCTTGCAGGACAATTCTTTGGCTGGGAGAGTATATTGTTACCGGATAATGTTATCAATTTAATGCAATTTAAATAATATGCAACGAATGCTCGCCGAACTACGCAATCCTGTTCTTCCTGAATCTTTAGGAGCTGGTTCTGTTGACAAGGGTGGCAGCATTATTGGCAAGCTGGTTAGCAGTGTTGTGGGGTTATTATTTCTTTTTGCGTTTCTTTTGACCCTTCTTTACCTTATCATGGGCGGACTCCAGTGGCTTACTTCCGGCGGAGACAAGGCAAGTTTGGAACAAGCGCGAAACAAAGTAACCAACGCAATTGTCGGGCTTATCATCGTTGCTGCTGCATACGCAATATTTACACTGGTTGGACAATTCCTGGGCCTTGATATTACGGCACTCAAAATTCCGTCTTTTGCGGATTGATTGCTGGTTTTAACAAACTACCGTATAATAAATCTTGTTCCAGCAATGGAACGAAGAAACACGAAAATTGTATAAATGTTTTTTGGGTGTTTCTAGAGGAGGTGACGTATGTTAGAAAAATTATTTGCAGCAGATTTGACAATCGCACAGCCAACAAACATCAAAATTACAGACGTCGGACAACTTATTAGTGCAGCGGTTGGGACCCTCCTTATTCTGGCAGCACTTCTTGCGTTTGTATTCCTCATCCTTGGAGGGTTACAGTGGATTACATCTGGAGGGGACAAAGCAGCAATGGAACAGGCACGGAATAAAATCACACACGCAATCGTTGGACTTATCATTGTTGGAGCGGCTTGGGCAATTATGATGCTAGTCCAGAATTTCTTAGGTGTCAGCATCATTGGTTCTCAAGGGATTAATCTCCCTAAACCATACTAAGCTAAACGAAATATTACAAAAACCCCGCGTATGCGGGGTTTTTGATTTCTGATATACTAATATTCATTATGAAGCTCTTGGCTCAAGCCCCCACGTGGACAGCAACTTGGGGTGGTGGTGACGACCCTGTTGCAACCATTGGATCGTTAGGCGCGTTATTTACTAATATTATTCGTTCAGTTGTTGCCCTCTCCGGTGTTGTTCTTTTTATTATGCTTGTGATGGGTGGTTTTACGTTTCTTTTTTCTGGAGGCGATCAAAAAAAACTTGAAAAGGCCAAGGGTACAATTACCCATGCGCTCATTGGCCTTGTCGTGCTTATTGGAAGCTATCTCGTGTTGTTGCTCATAAAATCAATAACAGGCGTAGATGTCACAGTTTTTGAGTTAAATATTAAAAATAACTAGATTTTCTTGACGATACACGAAAGAATAACAGATAATACCAATATGAAACGAGTTTTGTTTGCGTTTGCAGGCAGTTTGTTAACATTGATTCTTCTTGTTACTCCAATACAGGCTCAATCTAGTTGGGTAGATTCGGGCTATGCTGAAAGTATGAATGCGGCAGCGGGAGGCGATGTAAATTCGGCAGCGCACGTGTCTAATGTAAACACAAGTAATTATTCTGATTTTGTTCGGCGTGTTTTAGGACCCATGCCTGGAATAACAACCACAGATTCTTCACTTAACTCTCCACAAAACCAAGCGATGTTAAAAAATAGTGCAGTATTTGCTCTTTCTTCCTATATCACCAATATGTATATAACGCCCCCCGCTTCAACATATGCTTTTGTGCAAGACGTTGGACAAACACTAGGTTTTATTCCTAAACAAGCTTATGCTCAGGGTATCGGATTTAGTGGATTATCCGCCCTTCTTTCCGTTTGGAAGGTTTTTAGAAATATTGCCTATGTGGTGCTTGCGATTGTTATGCTCACCATAGGTTTCATGGTGATGTTTAGAAAAAAAATTGATCCTAAAACAGTGGTTACTGTACAAAATGCTCTTCCTAAAATTGTTGTTACCCTTCTTTTGGTTACTTTTTCATATGCAATAGTTGGCATACTTATTGACATCATGTACGTTCTCATTGCAATACTGGGAAGCGTATTTGCTCCATTGATATCAAACTTAGCGCTTAGCAATGTCATTGACGGCACCTTGTGGTCTAGTATATTCAAAAATATTCCGGAGTCTCAATTGTTTTATCGCATCGTCTATGGGGTCAGTGATCCCGGTTCCATAGCGGCACTCAACATAACATCCGCACTTGGCGTTGGAGTTGGACTCGCCCTCGCTGCAAGTGGCAACGTGGCTGTTGGCGCAGTGGTGGGAGGAATGAGCATTGTTCCGGCACTTCTTGGTGCGTTATTTTCTATTGGCATGCTTCTTCTTTTTATACGTTTATTCATTTTTTTCTTAAGCACATATATAAAAATTGTTCTCGCTTTAGTATTTTCCCCACTACAGCTTATTTTTGAGGCTGTTCCCGGTAGTAAGTCGTTTGACAATTGGATTCGCGGATTAATGGCAAATATACTTGTATTTCCTGCGGCAACAGCGCTATTTTTGGTAGCCGCTGTATTTATGCAGCTTTCTGACGCTGGGGGTTCTTTGTGGCACCCACCATACGTTGGACTTTTCTTGGGAAATGCCACAAGCATCGGCGCGCTAATATCAATTGGTATTCTTTTCATGATTCCGACGGTCGGAAAACAAATTCACGATGCGCTAAAATCCAAACCTGGAACCGGTGGACTGGAAGGATTAACAGGGGCATTTACCGGACCAACACAGCTTGCGATGCAGGGATTCCAAATGTGGACCAGTCACCAGCAAATGAAAAACCTTGGGGATCGAATTACAAAATCAACGGGTGCGGGCGGAGGCGGAAAATAGTAACGCAAAAACCCAATTGCCCGAACTGTTATTTCTGTTTGGTTTCTTCTCCACCTTTTTTTGCTTGATCGAGTGCAAATAGTAAAAAGACCAACACACCAAAAATCGCTACGTTACGAATTTTGTATCCGTACAATTTATTTGGAAAGTTTTCGTTCAATCGCTCAACAATCTTGTCAAATCGTTCTTCTCCAAGAAGCTTGCTTAGAAAACCCTCATCCCCTCCCAGCATCTTCCTCCAGCCTGTGATATTCAGATAATCTTTAGCCCATTCTTCAGCCCCTGGCGCTTCTTTTCCTAGTTTTCCTAATAGCTTTTCGAACTTGTCATATTCTTCACTTAATTCATCAATCGCAAGAGACTTGGAAAGATCACCCCAGTATTCTTTCATTATGGACGAGTTTTTCATTCCCTTTAAGAATTCTGTGTATCCCGGCTTGACTTTCGCGGCTTCAAGATACCCAACAATTGCTTCCAGCGCGGATTTCGTCCCCTCTGCGGGCCCTTGATATTGTTTTACCTTATTGCGCATCTCCTTTACTGCAGTGGAAAAAATCTTTTCGTCCGCATCCAATAAATCGTTTTGTAAAGGAATGGTTGAAGATGCAGTCCCAAAGTCGCTCCAGGCTCGTCTCCACAAGCCACCTTTTCCTTGCTCTTTATCAGTTGAATGCTCTGAAACGGATATAAAAACGTTTTCGCTATGATATTGTTTCACCGCTTCAGCCATTGCGCTTCCATAGACTACTCCAATGTGGTTAATGTCCAACACGTGGCGGTTTTGAAGCACCGCCAGCGGTATATCGTTGGTAAATAATACAAATGAGAAATCTGGTGCATATTTAATGTGAGCAAATTCTGTGAATCTTGTTTTATAACCATCGTGCCGTGTTACTTCATCAAAACTTTCATAATATTTCTTCATTTGTGAAACATACTGTTCTTCGGTCAATACAAATGGTGCGTCGTTATTTTGCAGACGAACTGTTTCAAATATGCTACGAAGGGTTCTTCTTTGCCCCTCACTCCATTCTGTTTGTGATTTTGCGTAATTAATCGAACCCTCTCCTGAAAGCATGAGGCGAGATTGAACCGCATCAAAACGCTGTGTTACCTCTTCCAATAGCTGCGCCTGTTGATCCCCAAGTGGGATTTGTTCACGCATATGTTTTGTCTTATAAAATAAATGCGGTTGGTATTGAAGGGCTCTGTCTCCTGATTTCAGAAATTTTAATTCTGCCGCATCAGTTCTTTTCCTGTCCGGGAAAAACCAACCCCTCGAAGACTCGAACAAATCGAGACCCACCGCCAACGATCGATCCATAAAATGGTCTTTGTCCACACTAAAATACTTTTGTAATAACGGATGTTTTTGGATCATTTCAGTTACCACAGCTCTTCTTGGACCACTTTCCCAATACCCATAGCATCGTGCCCCCTGGAGTTGTGCCATTTCTCCACCCACATCACACGCAACCTGACGATACAATTTGTTTCTGTTGAGCCTGGAGAAAAAGAGGATGTCCTTGCCTTCCGCAAGTTCTGCTTTTTCTTCATATTCACTAAATATCGTTTGGAGCTTTGTATACAATGGATCGCGTTTAATACTATCGGTGTTTCCCAATTCATAATTCTGCTTCCATCCCGCTGCTTTTTGTTGTAGTTCTTGAAAAAGGCTATCTGTTCTTGCACTTGCCCATTCGCGCAACGCCGGGTCTTTATGGACATACCACAATGAACGGAGATTCCACAATGCTTTTTGTCCCGAAAGTGCTCCATTCCACTTCCGCAAAAACCAGTCTCTAAAACGGAACGTTCCCAATATTTTTTCTTCCGCATCTGCAGTTTCGTATGAATTGATTTTTTGTAATTTTTCTCCCAGCGCAGGGTCGATGCCGCGAGACATAATCTGCACCTTTTCAAAAAACATCTGGTATGAAGCTTCGGCAACAGCCGTTATCGTTTTGCATGTTTGTTTGTCGTATTTTAATTCGGTTCTCGGAATCACATCGGACTGTTCTCCAACCATCCGCTGAATGTACTGTTCTAGTTGTGGCGCCCATATCGCTTTTTCTTGATACATTGCTTCTGCGGTTCTCGCCCTAACCTCTTTCATTATTTCCGGTAGAGATCTGTATTTTTCCGCAGTTTTTGGATCTCTCAGTAATGCATCATGAATGCTGCGCATTTTCTGTAAAGCCACCTCTGCAAGCCCTCCGTATTGTGCCCGAGAATTATATGCTCCTCTTTCATTGATTTTATCCAACAATCCTAAAAATTTTGGGTCTTTTTCAAAATCGCCAACCTGTTGAATGTAATAGCTAAATTCTAACGCGTGTAGTCGATCTGTATATTGATCTAGAACTTTTCCTTTCGTCTCCAACAGTCGACGATGTTTTTCGTGAAATGCTTCTCTTTCGGTGGCGCTCACATCTGGGGCCAATTGAATTCCTCGTTCTTTGTTGTAAGAATCTGAGACAAAATAATCTGTCATGAGACGATAGCGATTTATGCGTTGCTCCAAAATGGGAGAATCAAAACCTCGTTCGCTTGCTATCAATGCAATGTCTTGAGACATCTGTTCAAAAAACCCAAGCGGATCCGTAATAAGCTTGTGTACCTCGTCCCTGGTCAACATAATAGTTGAAGGAATACGATCGTTGTCATAAAACGAAGTGAGCCTCTGTCGCAGCCTTGCGGATATTTCAGCGATTCTCACTTCTCCCTCGGGTGTTGCAGCTCTTCTTAACATGTTTTCCGTTTGTCCAACATATGATCTTATAAGTTCTATCGAGACTGCTGATTCCGGGTCATTACCTGCCGCATTTAACACGTCACACATCTCTTGTAATCGTTGCCTATCGTGCGGATGTAGTTCTGCTGCATTTAATACGTCTTCAAATAGTTCATCACCTGTCCTGTTTGCTGTTCTGTTATGCCCGGATGGTTGCGTTTCTCTTTTTTTTGGCTGTTCACCCAACACCCTATCTTTTACAGTTGCATCTTCCACGCTAAAGTCTGGGGTTTGCTGTTTTGTTTCTTCTATTTGTGCGTAGATACGATGAAGGACCGTATTAACTTCTCCTCTTGCTTCAGTAGTCAAGTCGGTATCTGCTGTTAACCAGTGTAATCGAGTTCCTTCTGCGAGTAAAAAATGTGCGTCGTTTCGTAGCTCGGGAGGCGCCTCTGCAATACGAGAAACCGTATCTAAAACCTCTTCGTTTTGAAACTCTGTTGCGGACTTTGCCAACCACGATAACTCTCCACCATCGGCGCTTCCCATATGCCTACTGAGTGCGGCCTGAGCTTCCTTTGTGTTGGGTGGTTCTTTTTTTGTTTTTTGAATTTGGGCTTTTGTATGCTCCGGGTCTTTTTCTAATTCATTCACCTTGCGTCTCGCTTCTATTTTCTTTTCCTCGAGAATATTGGTTTGTGACTTTTCAGGTGACGCCGTTGGTTTTGTTTCAGTAATTCTTTTGATTACTTCTGTTGATGCTTTAATAATTTTGTCTCGCTCTGTTTCTGCCATAACTGTGTATTCACTGATACAGTAATACGAAAATTATATCACACGTTCATCTTTTTCTTGTGCGTTCAAACAATATGGAGGTCTTCTTTTAAACTTTGTTGCTTCAATCCGTTTATCAATTTGGTCTGCTAAAGATACATTTATTTTTTCCTCGCCCTCGTCACCGCGCTTATGTTTCCAAACATTGGTAAGCACCTTGTCTGCCTCCTCATACGAAAATCCCAGTTCTTTTTCGTCTGTTTGTTGTGGCCACAACTCAGCTGACGGCGGTTTCTCCCTGATGGATGAGGGGATATTTAAGTGGGCTGCCAGTTCATACACGTTGGTTTTATATAAGTGGTGCAACGGTTCAACATCGCTTGCCTCATCACCAAATCGGGTAAAATACCCGAGCAGGTATTCACTTTTGTTTTCCGTACCTATCACCAACGCGTGCCTTTTTTTTGCTTGATCAAAGATATGTGTCATGCGAACCCGCGCCATAATGTTCCCCTTACGGATGGCATCCATAAACGGATCCGTTTTTACAATCGCATCAACAGCGTGTTGAATGTCAATCCGAATCACATGAGCTAGCGGAATGCCCAATGTCTGAATGAGCTCCATCGCATGAAGCACACCCTGTGTATTTAATGCTCCGTAGGGAAGCAACATTGGATACACGTGTTCCTCCCCCAATGCGCGAGTTGCCAAAGCACACGCAACTGCCGAATCTACTCCACCAGAAAGACCGAGAACTGCGTCGTGAAACCCTGTCTTTATAAATGTCGTTTGCAAAAACGCAACAATATGATCTGTTTCTTGTTTCGCATCAATTGGTTTCATATATAGAGTTTGTGCTTTTCAATATATTCCCCTACGCCTTTTGGCACAAATGCGTCGATGGGCAACTTCAATGTAATTCGTTCACGGATTTTACTTGAGGAAATATTTGATGCAACAAGCGACGGGTGTGATAAAACGCGCATATGTTCGTAAAGCGGCTCATTCGGATACCCATATCGTGGAAACACAACAAATGGAAGTTGTTGCAGCAACGTCTTGTACTCTCCCCACAAATGAAATGTTGCAAGCTGATCTGAGCCGATAATAAACGTGTAGGAGTTTTCCTTGGGAAGATGTGCAAGCAGGTGTATTGTTTGCCCATCCAATTTATTGTCTATTTCAAGTGTAGAGACGCGCGTTTTGGGAAGCATCAGGCAGTTGGTCATTGCCAATCGATCCGAAACGGCTGCCACGGGCTCATGAAAGCTTTGTCCATAATTGGGAACAAACCAGACTTCATCAAAACCACCGAAATCCAACATCTGTTGGGCAATCAGCATGTGTCCAATATGTGGTGGATTGAACTTTCCCCCCAGAAGACCAATAGTCATACGGCCAATTGTAGCCTAGGTGGCTTTTTTTGTATACCGTTCTCTGCTGGAACGGATCACCTTTTCCCTGTTTTGGTTATGCGATCGCGGAAGTGGCAGTGTGGTTGCAGAGAACGGGCTTGACGTGTGATTATCAATGGAAAGCTTCAGGACCACCTGATAGTTCCCCAACTGCACCAATTCTTCTTCTTTGTATTTCAGTCCAAATTCGCGCGCGAGAGGTCTAGCATCGGTTGCGCCAACACAAAACGAAACAATGGATCCTGCGTTCCCAAAAATTGCATTCTGCACATCTTCGTCGATCTGACCGATATACTGGTTTGCAAGCGTCAAATTTAACCTGTATTTTCTCGCTTCTGACAGAATTTTTATAAACGAGCTGGTGGCAAAATTTTGGAATTCATCCACATAGAGATAAAAATCTCGTCGTTCCTTTTCCGCCGCATATACTCTGTTCATTGCGGCAAGCTGAATTTTAGTAATGATCATGGCTCCTAAAAGCGCGCTGTTGTCTTCGCCAAGTTTCCCTTGAGAAAGGTTTACTAAAATAATTTTTCCCTCGTTCATCATGGATTCCAAATCAATAGTCGACACGGGGCTGCCTACAATGTTGCGTATGGTTTGGGAAGACAAAAACTGCCCAACCTTGTTGAGGATCGGCATGATGGATTCGCTTCGCATTTGCGGGGACAACTTGTTGAATTCGTTGATCCAAAAGTTTTTCAACACCTGATCTGGAAGTTGTGCAACTATTTTTTCCCGATACCGATCGTTTGTTAACAGTTCTGGTATTGCAAGAAGCGTTGCGTTGGGCACATACAAAAGCGTTAAGATGCAATTTCGCAAAATATATTCAAGCCGAGGGCCCCAGGAATAGTGATACAACTTATAAAATATCGAGACGATACCGGAAGCAACCAATTCTCGATGAGCCGGATTTTTGAGTTCCAACGGATTTAGGTGGAACGGGTTTGCAACGTCCGATGGATCCAAATAGGCAATGTCGTTTATTCGATATGAAGGGACAAAGTCCAGCAACGCATCGGTTAAGTCTCCATGTGGGTCAACAACAGCAAGCCCTTCTTTGTTGCGCATATCGTTGATTGCCATGTTCGCTATCATGGTCGACTTGCCGGTTCCCGTTTTCCCCACAACGTATATATGTTTTCTCCGATCTTCTTTTTTAATACCAAATGTGGTTGCTTTGTTTTTAAATTCCGTTCGAGCAAAAAAATTCACATTCTTTTTTTCTTCATCATTGTCCGTTGCAATAGGTAAATTTTCGGGTGGTTCCCCCGTTAATTTGGTTCCCCATGAAATATTTTTTATGTACGCAAGCAACGTGCCGGGCGGATGCCACAGGGTCGCAAGTTCTGCTGATCCAAATACGTGATACTTGGGTGCAAACGCCATGGAACGATTGCGCATCGCTTCTTCAATTCGAATCATTTTCCAAAATGCTGGTTTCGCGGACACAAGCGTATTTCCCTCTCCCAAAGAAAACACACCATATGTTCCCACAACTGTTGCAAGCATCCTGTCCGCAGACTCTTTGTCCCCCGATGACACAACGATACGAATGGCCGTTTGAAAACCGACCTGGTTTGTCTTGGCTTCAATAAGGCGTGCCTGAGGGTGATTTTTTGATCTTGTTGGATTCATGGGATCCGGAATTCCCCGCGCAACCACCCCTGCTGCCACCCGCTGCCACGAGGCTCCCGCCGGAACACAGACAATTTGAATTACGGCGGACTGTGCCTGAGACAGCTTGGCCAAACACCCCAGGGTGCTTGAAAGCAAATCCACGTCTTTTACGTCTTTATAGGTTTTGAGCGGATAATAGAAGGGGCTTGATAACACCAATTGTGTTGTTGCATGTGGTTGAGAAATAATTCCGGGCAATTGATCGGTACATTCAGCAATAGACAGTTTTGGATATTGCGCCAACAATTGACTTTCGATGTAGGAAAATTGCTCGCGCGACGTTGCAATATACAAGGTTGTTTTGTTTTTGGTGGTAACTATTTCAAAACTACACCAATGTGCATTTTGAGCGCTCCCAAACAATCGAGAAAAAAATCCGGGTTGTGATCCAGATCCTAACGCGGCAAACACTTGTTCCATTACCAAGGGGGTCTCTTCGCTATCTCGTGTATTTTTTATTTCTGCTATCACCAGGCCATCTTCCATGCAATAATCATATCACAGGCGCATATCCGGTGGCGCTTCTTTTTTTCTTTTCTTTTTTTCCTTTCCGTGAAATATACAAATTAAAGTTTTCACGATTCTAACGGCCTTTTCCTCTTGCGGTTGCATCCATTGTTCTTTACAATAGAATGCATCATTCTTATGGAACAACACCCTGTCCCACAAAACGTTACCACGTTCCAATTCCGCCTCATTGGAGACATGACCCTTAAGCAATTTGGGTATCTTGCGGGAGGGGCAATTCTTGCGTTTATTTCCTATAAACTCCCGTTGCCTTTTTTCTTTACCTGGCCTCTTACCGTTCTTTTTGGATTTGGAGGGATTGGGTTTGCCTTTATTCCAATTGAGGAACGGCCAATGGACGTGTGGGTTTTGTCGTTTATCAAAAGCATCTACGCCCCAACGCAGTTTGTGTGGCATCGAGCTCCCCCAACGCCGGAGCCGACAGTTTCCGCCGCTCAGCCCCAATCTACATCGACTAATCTTTCGTCAAAAAAATATGTTGTGCAGATACCAACGCTTACGCCGCCGCCAAATACAACTGCCGCGACCCTTCAGGGTTTTTATGCCCCCGCGCCCGTTGTGGTAAAAAAATCCTTTTTGGATGATATGTTTTCTTGGATAGACACACTGTTTGCATCAAAACCTCCAAAAACAAATGTTCAAAAAATACAAACCTCTCCAGCAGTCGTCTCTTCTCCTGCGCCCTTGGTGCAGCAAGCACCAAAACAAGAAGAGAAGCCAAAAGTGGTCACGACAGAACCACCAAAAACAAATCCGGAGCTTGCCGCACTCCAACAAAAAGTTTCTTCGCTGCAAAGCGAGTTGAGCGGCAAAACACAAGCCGAGGTGCGTGTGTTAGAGCTACAAAAGGAAATGGCTGATGTTGTCCGACAGAAGCGCGAAGCTGAGGAAAAACTCGTTTCCCTCAACAAGCAATCTCTCAAACAACCGGCAACACAACAACCGCTGCGTGCGGCGGGTGTTGTCGCCCCACCCCCTTCCGGCCCAACGGTTAAAGTCATCATGCCAGAATCAGCAACCCGAGCGGGACTTCCGCGCCTCACAACGTTTCCCAATGTGGTGACCGGCATAGTCAAAGACAACCAGGGTGGGCTTCTTCCGGGCGTACTCGTAACCGTGCAAGACAAAGAGGGAGTGCCGCTTCGCGCGCTAAAAACGAATAAGCTTGGACAATTTGCAGCATCAACACAACTGCCAAACGGCGTGTATGTTATCGAAATTGAGGATCCGCGCGGACGGTACCTTTTTGACAGAGCACAAATAACCCTTAATGGAACAATCATGCCAGCAATAGAGATAGCTGCAAAAAGCAAACGGGAAATTGACAGAGAAAATTTGGCAAAACAAATTTTCGGACAAACACCAAGCTAATATTATGGACAAAAACGTTGTACCAATCAGAGCATCGACACAACAATTTACCAACATTGAAGATGTTGTACACGACATCGTTCTTTTTTCTGACGGGTCCTGCGCGCTCATTCTCAGCGTTGCAGCAACAAACTTTGGTCTTTTGTCGGCAAAAGAGCAGGAGGCAATTATCTACGCATATGCCGGTATATTAAATTCCCTTTCGTTCCCCATACAAATCCTTATTCGCTCAAAACACAAAGATATTAGTGCCTATATGGATATACTTGGAGAAAAAGAAAAAACGCAAAAAAATCCGAAGCTTGCGGCAAGCATACGCGGCTATAAACAATTTATCGAGTCCACCGTCAAAGAAAAAGAGGTGTTGGACAAAAAATTTTATATCGTCATTCCGTTCTCCAACCTGGAATTGGGCATATCTGCAAACACATTTTTTGGGGGGAAACGCGGTGGGCTTCCCTATCCTAAATCCTATATCATAGAGCGTGCAATCATTACGCTTTCTCCAAAGCGAGATCACCTCCTTCGTCTTCTTGCAAAACTGGGTCTTCGCGCCCAACAGCTCACTAACGAGCAAATTATTCAGTTGTTTTTTTCTTTGTATAATCCCGGCGTTGTTTCACCACAAAAAACACAGCAGCAACAATAGTGACTATGGACATAAAAACGGCAATAAAAACATTTATCAACCTCCAGCCCCAAAGCAGGCTTGGTGGACCAACCCCAACGGGTCCATTAACCACAAAAGATATTATTGCTCCCCCAGCAATTGAGGTAGATTTCGATTATCTAACAATCGGCGACCGTCTGGTGCGAACGCTTTTTGTTGCGGGCTATCCGCGGTATGTAAGCGCCAACTGGCTTGAGCCGCTTATTTCGTTCAATCACACGCTTGATGTGTCCATGTATATTTATCCATCAAAATCTGAAGAAATTCTTGATAACTTAAAAAGAAAAGTTGGTGAAATGGAAGCAACGATTCAATCGGACTTAAAACGCGGCCGCGTCATCGAGCCGTCTGTTCAGGTTGCGCTTGAAGACGCGCTTGCGCTTCAACAAGAACTCGCTAAGGGGGCCCAGCGATTTTTTCAATTTGGGCTTTATATCACCATACCAGGAAAAAGCTTTGAGGAACTCAATAAAACCACAAAACAGGTCGAGGCAACTCTTGCTTCACTCATGATTGTCACAAAAAAGGCGGTTTTGCAAATGGAGGATGGATTTAAAACAACGCTTCCCATGGGACAAGACCGTCTTATGATCACGCGCAACATGGACACCACCTCGCTTGCAACAACGTTCCCCTTCACCACATCAGAGCTAACGGCAAACGAAGGGGTGCTCTATGGCATAAACGAGGGAAATGAGAGCCTGGTGATTTTTGACCGGTTTACCCTCGAAAACGCCAATACCGTGGTGTTTGGAAAATCCGGGTCTGGCAAGTCATATATGGTGAAGCTTGAGGTTATTCGCAGCATGATGTTTGACACCGAAGTCATTATTATCGATCCAGAAAACGAATATGAGGCCCTTACACAATCCCTTGGTGGTGAATATATTCAATTTGAATTTGGTGGAAAAACAAAAATCAACCCTTTTGATCTTGCGCCACTAAAAGAGGGCGGCGGGGAAGAAAATGACTTGAATCAAAAAATATTGTCGCTCCACGGGTTCTTCCGCGTCGTCATGGGAAAACTCACCCCAACAGAAGATGCGGCTCTCGATCGCGCGCTTGTTTTAACATATAAACAAAAGGGCATAACCCCCGATCCTGCAACACAAAGCGCTGAACCTCCCCTTATGGAAGATTTATACAAAGCGCTTATCGGCATGGAAGATGCGGTTGCTCGTGGGCTAGCTGACCGCATTGAAAAATTTGTCAAAGGGAGCCTTGTTGGCATTTTTGATCAACAATCCAACATGGAAATTACCAATCCTCTCACGGTGTTTTCTATACGGGATCTTGAAGACGAACTTCGACCAATAGCCATGTATCTTATCCTGGACTTTATTTGGACAAAAATCCGTGCATCCATTAAACGACGAATCCTCATTGTAGATGAGGCGTGGTATCTTATGAAATACCCGGACTCTGCACAATTCCTCAACTCCATAGCAAAACGGAGTCGCAAGTATTACCTTGGACTCACCACAATCACGCAGGACGTTGAGGATTTTCTCGCTGGAGACCTTGGAAAAACCATTATCCAAAACAGCAGCATGCAAATCCTTCTTAAACAATCGTCTGCCGCAATTGATAAGGTTGCGGAGGTTTTTTATCTTTCTGAAGGAGAAAAACACTTACTGTTGTCTTCTGATATCGGCGAGGGTTTGTTGTTTGCTGGGCCAGCACATGCAGCGGTGCGCATTATTGCAAGCCCCCAAGAACATACATTGGCCACTACCAAGCCTCAGGAGTTGTTGGAAAAAGAAACAGTCAAACCCGCGCCTCCGACATCCACAACGCCAACTGTCAACACTTCCCAAAAAGATGCGCGTCCGGTTTTTACGGTAGAAACCGTTTCTCCAGAAGAAAAACAAACAACTTAGTATAATACATACACCATGCCGACAAGCGAAACCGGTCCTCAAGCTGCCTCCCTTCAACAATTTCTCCATTCTGTTTCTATTCCAACGGGCGCTACAAAAGACCAGCTTTTAGCTCTCTATTTTCGTGCAGCACAATACCCACAACTTGCCGAATATCTTCACTCCTTTGAAGAACAAATAACATCGGCGCTTCAAGGTGATCCTTCCATACTGGAGGGGCTTCTCCGAAAGCTTTTTTCCAGCTTTGATCAACAGCTTCAAACGGTTCCTGTTCAGGTTGCCGAATCGGTTTTTTCTGAACTTCCAGATACAGACGAAACGAACGAGGCGTTAACACTTCGAAGCAAACGGGTTGCAGAAACCATTGATCGCGCCGGCGTCATTCAAGACGCGGTTCGAGAGCGGCATACCCAAACCAATAGGGAATTTATTAATAAACTTGTTTCCAAATATTCCAAATGGGTTCCTCAAAAAGAGATCGGTGTTGCTGAATTATCGGAAAAAATTGTTCGTATTTCTGAAGAAAACAAAACGATGCCGCCTGAAAAAATCATAGAGGCGGCAACAGACACACTTGATGCTCAAAAAAAATACGATCTTGTCTCGCACCTTAATAAGGATAAAAATCTTCTTCGGGCCGTTTCCGCTTCGCGGGCGGCTTCTCCTCCAGTTGTCTCAACTCACTATATATCAGCCATTTTGTCTTCTCCTGATCCTACGGTTCTCGAACGGGCCCTCCAACAAAACATTTCTTCATTAAAACGCGTTGATACCCCATCTCTTACCAGGGCAATTAACGACGCCTCTTCTTTATCTGCCGTGGCAGCCCTCATAAAAACAACAAGCGATGAAGCCATAACCTATGCTGGTTTTTTTCAAAATATCAGCAGGGGTGGTGCTGTTGGTGAAAAAATTCTTGCTCCTGCCGCAGATTTCATCTTTTCATTTTTTCCAAACAATGCAAAAGAGGCAGTTGTCACAAAAATCCTTGGTTCCTCATGGACAAAGGAAATCAATGGTGGTGTGGTAGACCGCATGCTTGGTCAAAACGGTCAACTGCCCATGGTTGCTGCGGCCATTCAGGGGGTAAACACTCTATTTTCTAGCAAAAGCCGGGGGGTTGCTGTTTTTTCCAAGACACAACTCTTTTTTGCCGATCTTTTTGTAACCATATTTCATCCAACAGTATCGGAAACGTATATACAATTGTCCGCCGTTGGTGGCATTCCACAGCGCCAATCGGTCGGTTTGTTTTATGTTGGGGCGCTTGCGCAATGGGGGGCGGATTATGCTGCAAGAAAAGGTATTAAAACGGCGGGAAAGGCATTTGCAAAAAAAGCTGCGGGAACAGCTGCTGGAAAAGCGGTTGGTGCGCTTGTTGGAAGCGCAGCACCCGGTATTGGAACATTTATTGGTGCGCTTGTTGGAGACGTCATTATTGATAAGGTGCTGGGGGGTCTGTGGAGGGGCGTAAAGGGCGCATTTAACTTCTTAACACTCGATTGGTTGGGAAAGTTGGTTTCGGGCCAATATGAAGCTGGGCCAATCACCAAGGACCCAACGTTTATTATTGCGGCGGTTTTGGTTGGGGTGCTTGCACTGTTTGTCCTCCCATTTTCCCCTCTTCCTATTGTGAGCACGGCACAACACAAACAGACGGTTCAAGACAGCGCTTTTATTGAGGGGATCGGAGGTCTCGGTCCACAAGAAGGAATTAATTGTACAACCGATCCAACAAACCCGCTTTGTTCCCTGGCAGCGTGTGACACAACCATTCAGGATTGCCGCTGGCCAACAAGTGGAATAATAACGCAGGGCCCTTATGTTGCCTGCCCCAAAATGACACACACGAACGCAAATGCCATCGATATTGCCACATCCCTCGGAACGCCTGTATATGCAACTGTTAAAGGAGTGGTTGGTCCTGTTGTAAAAACCTGCCCAGATAACGTCCCCCGTTTTTCAGACAAGTGCAACGGTGGTTACGGAAACTCCGTCATTATTCAGACCGACTCTTTTTCGCTTCGCTATGGCCACTTACTTAGCTTTTCTATATCCGTTCAGCGGGGACAGTCTGTTGAGCCGGGCGCCATGATCGGACGCGTTAATCAAAGCGGCTATTCAAGCGGGCCGCATCTTCATTTTGAAATGCTTGGTGGATCAGCAAGCATAAATTCAATATTGCCATTTGCTATTTCAGGGTGTGTTAATGGAGAGGCGGGGTGTATTCCCTGTTCCTATCCACCAGTGGGAGGGGGGTTATGAACCGAAGATTGTTGTTCTTTTTTGTTGCTGGCGTCACCGCTGTTTTGTTGGGAGTCCTGTTTTCTCAGGCCCGTGTCTTTCAACAAGCCGCACCGACTCCGACCCCCTCCCCCCGTCTTGCGGCAAAACCGCCCGCCATATCTCTTACACAAAACGCCCCTTTGGGGGTAGCATTTATTTATAGTGGATCGGAAACAAGCACCCCAAAAACACTACCAACATATTCGTGTTCGTGGGAAAAACCGGATACGGCTCGCATTAGCGCGGTGTTCAAAAAAACTTCTCCTCCTTTTACCATGGGAAGTGGTACTCAGTCCCTTTTAATCTGGGGGGGTGATGGATCAGAATTGTCTTTTCATCAAGACGGCGCGCGCGGCAACTGGTCATATGTTGCAAAAAACCCAACGGCCGCGTTTATAAAAACCACTTCGCCCGTAGACTCGCTTTCTCTATTAACCACAATTACCAAGCCGCCAGCGGCGGGAAACATCGTTTTTGTTAAAGAGCGGGGAGGTTCTTTTGCAAACCTGCCGTTGGAAGACCCCTCTTTTCCGTCTTTAAGAGAATATGTTTTTTCTTTTTTGGTTAACAATTCCTTTCCTCTGGTTGGATCTTCTTTTAATGAAACTCTTGCAAGCGTTGTTGTTGATCGGGGCGGAATGGTTCGCGCGATAACTTTTTCCCTTCTCCCATCCTTGGACATAAAGAGCACAAACAAAGAGTTGTTGTCGGTACAAGAGGCTATTTTAAGTCTAAACAGGGGGCTTGGGGTGTTGGTTTTTTCGGGAAACGGATCCGACGACGACTTTGTTGGCGAAGATCCATCTTTTCAATCGGTTCAACTCACCGATTTTAAAATTGTATATTATTCAGATACACAAAAAGGCGAAGCGTCGCCCTTTTATCTTTTTAATGGAGAGGCAACTACATTGGCGGGAAAAACCATTCGTGTTCAATATGCCGTTTCTGCGGTTGAATAGCTACCCCGTAGTTCTCACCGGCATTATAATGTGAAGTCCATATTCATCCTCTTGAGAATGAAAACTTCCGGGGTTTAAGGATCCGGTCATGTCAAATATAAGCTTCTCTTCTTTGTAGTGAGCCAAAAAGTCTATTAAAAACCTGCTATTAAATGCTATTTCTCCGCCTTCCCCTTCCGTTGTTGCATCAATGTGTATCTTATTTTGTCCAACTTGTGGGGTGTTTGCAGAAACAACAATACCATTTTTATTTACACTCATTTTTATTATATTTGCATTGTCTCTTGCAAAGATGGCAGCAGATTTCACCGCCGACAAAAATTCACTGGTGTTTAGTGTTGCGCGAGAGGTGTGTTGTTTTGGTAAAATCTTTTCGTAGTTTGGATATTCACCATCAATTGCCCTGCCAAAAATTTCCGTTTCCCCAACGATAAACCCCAGCTGAGAGTCTTCTGTTTTAGTAAAAAGAATTTCCTCACTTGTTTTATCTTCTTCTCCCGCCTTGACAACTTCCTGAAGGGTGCGCGCTGGAATAATAAATTCTGTGTCTTCACCAAAAGAGGACTTCATTGTTTTTAACGATAGCCTATACCCATCTGTTGCAACTGTGGTCCACCCATCTTCTGTTTTTTTTACTTTTACTCCCGTTAACACGGGTCTCCCTTCATCCGTTGCCGCTGCATACAATACGCTCTCCATCGTTTTTAAAAAAGCATCTTTATTAAGCTTCGCCGCCTTCTTTTTCCCTAACTCTGGTAACGGGGGAAATTCTTCTTTTGCAATACAGGGGATTTCTGCCTCATACCCTTCGCTTTTTATTACAAGAGCGCCCTCTTTTGTAAAAATTTCTATTTTTGATTCTGGAAGCGAGGTAATAAACTCAATAAAAAGCTTTGCAGGAACACAAACGCCTCCAATGTCTTCAATCTTCGCACCTACTTTGGTAATAACCGTTGTTTCCATGTTTGTTCCCGCAATACAAACGCTTTCTTTTGTTGTATCAATAAGAATATTTTGAAGTATAGGAAGGGTTGTTTTTGAAGAAACCACTCTTCCTGTTTTTGTCAGACCCCCCAACAGATTTGTTTGTAAAAGAGAAAACTTCATATTAATTTCATTAGTAGTTATAAGTAGTAATACATGTGGAAAAGTGTATGGTTTTGTTTGATTATTGTCAACGGCGTGATATTTTCTTCTAAACCAGGCGGAAAAAAATCAACAAAAGGGAAAAAAACAGTGTGGAAAAGAAGGTGGATAAAACTTACAACTTTGTGGATAAGTGGAAAAGAAAGAAAAACTAGGCCCATAATTTTTGTTTTATCCTCTCTGTTGCCTCTCTCAACCGTTCGTTTGTGGGTAGTTCGTGGGCAATTGTATCAACACCGTGCATAATTGTTGTGTGATCTCTTCCTCCAAGAATACCTCCAATATCGTCCAGCGTTAGCCCCAATTCTATTTTACACAGATACATAAAAAGCTGTCTTGGCCGCGCTATTGGTCTATCTCTTTTTGGGCCCTTTAGCGTTGTTGTTTTAATTTCAAACACCACAGAAACAGCCTCCAAAAGATCCTGTGGACTTACCCGTCTTTTGGGTGCTGGAGTTGCCCCGCTGGTTTGTCCCCGCGCAGACAACAGAGCCGTTATGGTGTCTGGAGTTAATTCTGTGTTGTGTGTGCTCACCTCTGTTGTGAGGCGTTTAAGGAACCCCTCAATGGCTCTTGTGTCGGTAAAGTTGGCCGCAACCACCCTGGCACCGTCTGTGGTAAGCTGAAGCCCCAACGCACGAGACTTGATGTTAACAATTGCGGCCCGAAGCTCAAAGTCTGGTGGGGATATATCAACAAGAAGTCCCCCCTCAAACCTGGATCTCAACCGGTCTTCAAGCCGCGCTATTTCATTTGGAGACCTGTCACTTGTCAGTATGATCTGGCCGCCCTCATGGTGTACGGCATTGAAGGTGTGAAAGAATTCTTCCTGTGCTGTTTGTTTTCCCGCAATAAACTGAACATCATCCACAAGCAACAGTTCGGCGGTGCGGTATTTTTGTTTAAATTGACGAACGGACTTTGTTTGAATTGCTTCGATAATTTCATTTAGGAACTCCTCCCCCATACAATACACAATTTTTGTGGTTGGTTTCTTAGCAAGAAGCGAGTTTGCAACAGCGTGCATAAGGTGGGTTTTCCCTACCCCAACCCCGCCATAAAAAAATAAGGGGTTATATGCGGAACCGGGGCTTTTGGCAACCGCAGAGGCTGCAGCGTACGCTATTTGATTTGTCGTTGATACGGCAAACGTTTCGAATGTGTATTCTGTTTGTATATGGAGCCTTTTTGCTGCGCTCACACTGTCGACGCGAGGAATTTCAACCGTGTGTGAAAAAAGCGGCCCCGCCTCTTTTTCGGAAAGCGTTTGTTTTTTGGGAACAACGACAAAAACAAGGCTCACGTTGCCGCCTGTATTGTGGTCGATGATGCTTTTAACGAGCGAATAATACCGCGTTTCAACCATGGTTCTCACTAGAGGGTTGTTGAGGCCAATCGTTGCGACGCCATCTTTTAAAGATAAAAGGTCGCTTTGGGAAAAGTGGGTCTGAAAAGTTGCCTTAGACACAGACAGTTCAAGCTCGGCAAGCACAGACTTCCATAGTCGTTGCGGTTCCATAAGATGAGGGGCAGAGGTGTGGACAAATTATCCACAATATAATCTTGCCCCGGCGGTTTGTCAAGGAGAACGCGCCGCCCAAGGAAGATTGTTTTGTTTATAGAAGTGTAGTAAAGTACACGAGAAACAAAATTTCAGAGAAAGATATGAAAATCAAGAAAACAGAAACAAACAAAAGAAGAAGGCTGTTTATAACGGTCGCGGCAGTTGCGTTTGTGGCGAGCGTATTTGTTTTTGTGACATTCTTTCTGCAGAAAAAAACATATGTTACTACAGACCTTTTTGTTACAGGCGGAGAATGGTGGTGGGACACAATTCGCGCGCCATATTGGCTTGGGGACCCCGTTGTAAGCGGGGCAACGGAGTACGATGTTGCCGGGAAAAAAATTGTTGAGATTTTGGATGTTCAAAAATTTGACGAAGGAAGCAGAAGGTCAATGATTATTAAGGCTCGCCTTCTGGTTTCAAAGGATATACGGACAAAGAAATATCGATTTAAACAAAACCCCCTCGAAATAGGGGCAACAATATCCATTTCTCCGGGAAACATACAGATTTATGCAAACATAATAGGTATAGAGGGCGTCCACGACCTTGGGCCGGAGGAAAAACAGGTTGTTGTTGCGCGGTGGTACAACGTGTTCCCTTGGCAAGCAGAAGCTATTCAGGTTGGAGACACAATGACCAACGGTTCCAATAAAGAGGTTGCCCGGGTGATAAAAAAGGAAGAACAGTCGGCTCAAAGAACCGTTATTTCAGACACAACCCTCACGGGACAGCTAGTGTTTTTGCGAAACGATCCAGACCGAAGAGACGTGACCCTAACACTTGAAATTCTAACAACGCAATCCGGAAGAAGAAAAATTTTTAACTATTCCCAGCTTGTTAAGGTTGGAGAGACACTGTATATTGCGCTTCCGAAAATTAACATTCTTCCACAGATTATTTCCTTAACACCCTCGTTATAGTGGGCTTTTGCACAACAAATAAGACGCTCCAGTCTTTGCCGCCGGGAGAAAGCAGCTTGTTTTTCATGACCCCCCAAGACCTCAATACAAACCCCGCTCGTGTGAGGAGGGGCTGTACCTCGTTATAAAAGTAGTAATGAAGCAGGTGCGTTTCTTGGTATTGGATGGTTTTACCAGAAGAAAAGGCAACCTTTATGTTCTGGACGACGCGCACGGTGTGTTTTTGTTTATTGAGGGTTGGAATTTTTGTCCTCACATAAGAAAAGTTTACCCCCCGCCCCTTTTTGGTCATTGTTTCTGGTGGGCTATGTAAAACGCCGGGTCCATACCAACAATCAAAAATAAAAATACCACCGGGTTCTAGGCTAGAATACACAGATGCAAAAAATTTCATTATTTCTCCGCGCGATTTGAGATAGCTAAAAACATGAAACAGAGAAGTGGCCACCCCAAAAGTGGATGATGAGCGAAGGGTTGTTACATTTGCCCTTTTCAAAACCAATGAAACGCCCATCCTTTTTATTTTATCTCTGGCGACCCGCAACATTTGTTTTGATGAATCCACTCCCACCACCGAATAACCAAGTTTTGTAAAAAACAGGGCGTGCTCCCCCGTTCCGCACCCGAGATCAACCATTTTTTTTGAAGGAGGCTCAAGGCGTTGGATAAGGGAGTGGATAATCCCCGTTTCTTTCGCATAGTTCTTCTTTTGATAAAACGCGTCGTAGTATGCAGCACTCGTCGTAAACGGCTTGGTCATAGTATGGCTTGTAGTTTTTGTGCGGCGCTATCCCAAGAAAAATTGGTTGTTACGTATTTTCGAGCGTTAGTTTTCATGGAGAGAATGGTTTTTTTTGACAATGAAGCGTAGCGTAAAATTGTGCGAGCAACTGCAGTGGGAGACTCTGTTGGAAAATAGAAGCCTGTTTTCCCAGAGCAGATTTCGTCTGTGTTCCCCCCACTTCTTAAAACGGGCGTCCCACACGCCTCAGACTCGATGACCGACAGGCTTGCCGAGCTACCACCCACGCACCGCGTTGAACCGCAATAACAAAAAACACTGCACGCGGTGTAAAAACCGGGCAGCCTTTTTTCTGATACACAACCAACAAACCGAACGTGGTGGTGAATTTTCAGAGACAAAATGAGGTTTTCATAGCGAAGACGCGCTTTTTTGTTGGGAATGCTTTCTGAAATAAGAAGAAGTGTCCGTGGTTGTTTTTTTATCACAAAAGGGAGTGCGCGAAGCACCACCTCAGTTCCTTTCAGCACGGTGTAATCCGTACTGTGTCCAATAACCAAATCATACTTTGACCCCACATTTAAGAGGGGTTGAGCGGAAGGACAAAAAAATTTTGTGTCAACTCCGTTGGGGATAAAAAAATTTGGTTTTTTGTTGTACCTGAACGCCATCGCGCTGGCAACGGGTTCGTTTAATGTAGCAAGAAGCCACGAGCGCTGAACCGCCAGGCGATCAAAGGGCTCATAGAGGACCTTGATAATTGGAAGGAAGAGTTTTTCTCTGAGAGAACCCATTTTTATCCGTAAAACATCATAAAAAATACTTAATGGTTCGAAACAAAACACTATGGTTTTTTTGGACACGACCGTCGAAAGGAGGCTTAGGGGAAAGCTGGTTGCAAAAACCACATCTTGAGGAGAGATAAAATGTTTTAGCCGAAGCGCATTTATAAAAAAAGAAAACGGCAAAAGAAGCCAATATAAAAAAGGAGGCCTCCATAAGCGATAAACAGAAACATGAAGCTTGGCAAACCTACGGTTCCAATGAGGACTTATTTTTTCCACGCACAAAGTAATTGTGTGAGAACCGACCAATCTTTTTGTTATTTCATATACAAACTTCTCTCCTCCCCGCAAATGGAGAAACTCCGTGTGAAACAAGAAGAGCTTTTTCTTATTCTGTTGCGCCTTTTGCATATCGTGCTAGTTATATCATAAATACCCCGGTTTTTCCGTGATCTTTAGAAAAGAAGAAAAATCAAGTATACTACACACGCGTTTCTTATAAAAGAAAAATGATAAAAAAGACCAACGCTCTTGTTCATTCTATTTTTACTCCTGCCAATTTTACAAGCCTTCTTGGTATTCAAAATACCCTGGGAATCTTAACGATTTTTTCTTCCCCACTGCCAATTCCCCCAAAAACAAGCATAGGAATTTTAACGGGATTTTCAATGGTCGTTGTGCTTTTTCTTGTTGTGTTTTGGAAAAAGAAAATGATTCGAAAGATAAGAAAAACAGAAACGGTTGATTGGTTGGTACTTGGCTATGTGTTCGCCAACGCCCTCTCTCTTATCGCAAGTCCTTACATATTTGATCCAACAAATTTTCGCTTATTACTGGTTGCAACAATTCAATATGTCGCCGTGCGTCTGATAGAGCTATCCACAGAAGAAAAACACAGGCTTCTTCATTTTGTCGGAATAACTACCGTTTTTGTTGCACTTATTAGCCTTTTTCAACTGGTGTTTAGAGATCAAGCTATCGTTATTGCAAAAAGATTTCTTTTTGGAGATGCTGCATATAGCATAGCTTGGGATTTGGGCAGAGGAAGAGGACCCCAGTGGGGCAACGCGGTTATTGCCTTTCCCCTATTTGTTGCCTCGGTTTTATTGCTGAGGAGTAAAAAAGACTTTATTATTCGCCTCTATACTTGGTCGGGAATATTTTTAATTCCTTTTTCATTTATTACAACGAATTTTCGTTGGCTTACCCTTTGTTTTTCTGGAGGGTTATTTTTTATGCTGTTTATGTTCGTTCGATACAAGATGACGAGTTGGAAATCTCTAAGAAGACTTCTTGCGCCAGCACTCCTCTCGGTGATTGTCGGAATGACGATTGCTTCATCCGTTTTTCAATACAATCTCATCGACAGGTTTTTATTAAAGGAAAAGAGCCGAGATGTTGTGTTTACCCTTGGGAGGCTTTTTTTATATAAACAAGCAATGTACGCCTTTACTGCTTCCCCCATTGTCGGAATAGGCACGGGAAATTACAAATATATAATAGACAGACCCGTCATTCTGCATTATTACAACTTTATCGTTGGTGGGGAAAGCGAGGTTGATACGACCACAAGGGAACCAGTTTCTTCCCACAATGATCTATTAACGATTTTGGCTGAAACAGGCGCGCTGGGTGTCGTCCTGTACACACTCATAAATTACTTTGTTTTTTCTCGACTCGTTTTCCTTTTGCGGAAAGCCGTTGTTGCGCGGTCCCAACACAAGACAGTTTTATGGCTTTCGATAATAACGGCAATTTCCCTTTTCCATCTGATTGGTTTGTTTGAAAACACGTCCCCAAACAATTTAACATACCTATTTTTTCTCTTTGCCGTTTCACTTACCTGGTTTCAAGACGCCGCACTAGAAAGTTAAGACGTCGTGGCGCACTTCTAAAGAAGAGAACAGGGAAGAAAAAACGTGCGCATGCGTATATTTAGACAGAACGTTTTTCCTTCCAGCCCTCAGGAGCCGCCAGTTTTTTAGGCTTGAAATAATAATTTTTGGATACATCCATGGAGAATATTTTACTAAACAATAGATTGCGGTTATGAGCTGCCAAAGACACACCCTTGTTATGTTTTTTATAATAGTTTGTTTTGGCCAGGTTAGTATAATAACCCACAGAAGGTTGCGAAAACTCTGGTACATGACGAAATAACTTTTTTCTCCCCAGGTAAACGTCCGTTTGTGAAAAGCAACCAGTTTGTCGCATTTATAAAAACAACCACCAATAGCAAGGGCGCGTATGGAAAACTCCACATCGTCTAAATACCAACGAAGAACAGGATTCAAAAAAAAGCCATACGTTCGCACCATCTTTTTAAGAAAAGGCGTTCGTATTAAAAGACACGACATAGACGCAAGCGAAGTGGTAATCGTGGGAAAAAAGGCGTTTTTTGAATAGCCAGTTCGAAAATATTCTACTCCAAAGGAATCAAGCTTTTTTGAATGTCCTCTATAGATATACGGGACATATATATCCCCACAGTTCCTATCGGTTGTAAAAACGCGATACAGCTCGGCAAAGAAATTCTTTTTGATTTCTGCATCGTCGTTAATAATCAGATAAAAGTCACTTTGGAGATGCATCGTTTTTTGTACGGCCAAATTATTTATCTGTACAAAGCCCGACTCCGGAGAGGAAACGAAAACGGAATCAATACAAGAAATTTTTGGGATACGATGTCGAGGGTTATTGGTTGTTACAACAATGGTTATATTTGCGTCTTGAGTTTTTGCCTGTCTGAGTGAACGGAGACACCTATTTAAAACAGAAATGTTTTTTGTATATCCGGCACACGAAACCACACAAATAATTGTCATATGCATGAAGGATTACACGCGCAAGGTATTATATAATAAAGTAAGATTGCAATGAAAACACACGTTTCACCAACACGTTTTTCGGATCTCCTCATTATCACGATTGATTATTTTAAAGACGAGAGAGGTTTTTTTATAGAACCGTGGAATAAGAGAGATTTTAAAGAGGCTGGTTTTGATAAGGAATTTGTTCAAGAGGGTCATTCACGATCAAGGCGCGGCGTACTTCGCGGTCTTCACTACCAAGACATGACGGCTCCAATGGGTAAACTTGTTCGGTGCACAGTGGGATCCGTCTTTGAGGTTGCGGTTGATCTACGGATATCATCAAAAACATTTGGGATGGGATATACTACAATTCTTTCATCAGCAAACAAAAAGATGTTATATGTCCCAGTCGGATTTGCCTTGGGATTTCTAACATTGAGTGCATACGCAGAGATGCAATATAAGCAAACCGGTTATTATACTCCCTCAGCGGAGGGGACGCTTTTCTGGAACGACAAGGATATTCAGGTTCCCTGGCCTTTAACAGCGCCACCCATTGTGTCTTCTCGGGATGCGCGCGGCATATCCCTAAAAACATACCTGCTTCATCCGGCCTTTCTATAATGTATACTAGCCTGAATCATTATTTATGAAAAATCTCAAAACGCAACACGTGTTGGTGACCGGAGGCGCAGGGTACATCGGGTCTGTTCTTGTACCATTTCTCGTTCAACAGGGGTTTTTTGTTAGTGTTTTTGACTCATTCTATTTTGGAAGAAAGCCCATTCAACATTTTCCCAAAGGCGTTCATGTTATTCGAGGAGATATTCGGCGTCCGCCAAGCGACCTTTTTCAGTCAATTGACAGTGTTATTCACTTGGCCGCCCTCTCAAACGACCCAACGGCAGAGTTTAATCCAATTGCAAATGAAGCTATTAATACAGAAGGAACAAAAACAATTGCCCTGATGGCAAAAGAAAAAGGGGTTCGGCGATTTGTTTTTGCCTCAAGCTGTTCAATTTATGATTGCGGGCTTTGTAGTAATATCGCTACCAAAACTGAAAACGCAGAGGTAAATCCCAAGAATCCTTACTCCAGGTCGAAATTTCTTGCTGAAAGGTTTTTATTACAACTTACCGATAATACATTTTCTCCAACGGTGTTGCGTAAGGGCACGGTTTATGGACCGTCCCCACGCATGCGTTATGACCTGATAGTTAATACCATGGTTCGGGATGCCATGCGTTCCAAAAAACTCCACGTTTTTTGCCGGGGTAGACAATGGAGACCGTTGATTTCAATACACGACGTTGCAAATGCATACGCGTTAACGATTCGAGCGCCAGAAAAATTGGTGAAAGGAAAGATCATCAATATTTCCGCGGGCAATTATCAGGTGGACGGCGTTGCTAAAGAGATACAGGGTGCATTCAAAGAAAGCCTGAATACGGATATTACCATTGTATATGAAAAGGACGATAAGCTAGATAGATCGTACAGGGTTTCGACAAAGAGGGCCAAAGAGCTACTTCACTTTTTTCCTAAAGAAACCATACGGGAATCCGTGCGCGCACTCGTTTCGGCTATCAAAAAAAATAAAGCATTACAACAGTTTTCTAACCCACTGTTTTACAACATTGAGCGAATGAAGCCGATTCTTCAAAGTATGACGTAATTATCTGTATTGAAACAAGCCGTATTTTAGAACAAAACGAAGCATGCTTTGTGCATGATATACGGAATAGATACTCAATAATTTTTTATCGCTTTGCGCCCGGTGATGGTGTGTGACACGAGACCGTGGTAGATACCATACTTCCCATCCCGCACGCCAAGCCCGCAGGCAATAATCAATATCGTCAACATACAGATAATACTTTTCATCTAATAGGCCAATGCTGTCCACCATTTTTTTTCTTATACACATGCACCCTCCCAACACCCAGTCAACTTGACGTTCTTGATCGTGATTTTCATTTTTCATTAGATGAAAATCATTTGAGTCGCTTTGGGCGAATAGATATCGCAAAGGGGTTCTGCGTACGAAAAAGGTTTTCCACGTTGGAAACCGTCGGCAAGAATATTGTAGGGACCCGTCTGGGTTCAGAAGCTTTGGTCCAACAATTCCAACCGTTTTATGACGTTTCATAAACTTCAAAATAGTTTGGAGTGCCTCCGGCAACAATTCGGTATCTGGATTGAGTAAGAGGATGTGGTCTGCCCGCGCCTTTTTGATTGCCAGATTGTTGTTATACGCAAAGCCACGGATGTTTGTGTTTCTTATAATATGAACGTGTTTCGTTGTTGCATATTTTTTTATATAAAATTCTGTTTGATCGGTTGAGGCGTTATTTACAACAAACAACTCTATATCAAGATTTTTTTGAGTCTTTTGAATTGAAAGTAAGCAGTTTTTAAGGAGTTCTGCCTCGTTCGTTGCAACTATAATGATGGTTACGTCAGGCCTCATGGCTTTTCGAACAGAGACTTCTAATCATTTTGCTGGTGACGAGGAGATCTCGAGCGGTGTTTCCTAATCCTGACGGTATATAGAGCCCTTCCTTTTCAACGCGTTCAGCCACCGGGAAGTTGCTATCTTGGAAGAGCCCCATACCTTTAAACGCTGTTTTTGGAGAGAAAAAAAACGAACGCGTTTGTATTCCTCTTTCCCCAAGGATTTTCATGAGTTCGGTTTTTGATTTTCCGTATTCTTTTCTTTTTATACGTATTGCATACATCCAGTACACGCTTTTTGCCCACGGTTTTTCAATGGGCAACACGATTCCCGGAACGCCCCAAAGTTGAACACCATAGGTTTGAGCCAAAAGCCGTTTTTTTTGTATTGATTCATTAATGTGTGACAAGCTAGCAAGACCAATGGCCGCCTGAACATTGCTCATTTGATAATTATATCCAATACCATCGTGAACAAAGCGAATTTTTTTGGAATGATAGAGGTTTTTTAAACGAACAATTCGTTCATAGATGCTGTGGCTGTTTGTTAGAATCATCCCCCCTTCCCCACAGGTGACAATTTTATTTGCATAGAAACTAAAAATGGATACATCACCGAATGATCCAACCCTTCTCCCTTTGTATTCTGCTCCATGTGCTTCAGCAGCGTCCTCAATAATGAAGAGGTGGTGTTTTTTTGCAATACGCACGATTTCATCCATGTCGCATGGGTGTCCATAGAGATGTACCGCCATAATTGCTTTTGTATTTTTTGTGATAGACTTCTCTATAAGATCGGGATTTAATGTGTAAGTTTCAGGATCAATGTCGACTGGTACAACAGTGGCGCCCACGTACCAAACGGCAAAATAACAAGAGGCTATGGTGAGCGCCGGGACAATAACTTCGTCGTTTTTTCCTATTCCAAGCGCAGCCATTGCCACATGAAGGGCTGCTGTTCCAGAATTGGTTGAAGCACCATACTTTGTTTTTATATAACGTGAAAAAGCCATTTCAAATCGTTTTACAAATGGCCCTTCGGCGCTAAGCCAGCCCGAATCAAGCGCTTGATTTGTTAGTGTATACGTTTCTGGATAGATACACGGTTTATTTACTGGGATCATACGACAGATGAAAGTTTAATTACCCTTTCTTGTTTGACTGATCGATAAACCCCCTCAATCATTCGGATTACTGCCGTACCGTCGGACGCACGTGGCTCTGGCTCCAACCCTTTTTGTATACATGAAGCAAAATATAACAATTCATTCATATAGGATACGGGTTGCCTCTTGGAAAAATCATATATTCTTTCCTTTTTTGATTCACGGTTGCCCACGATAATATTATCTCCCCGTTTAGAATCTATGAGCATGTATCCTTTCTCACCCCAAATCTCAAGCGACATATACCCTTTCCATTGACTCCACGAAGATGTAATGAGAGCCATTCTTCCGTCCTTTGTTTTATATAATCCACCAGCCAAATCTTCAACGTGTGCTTTTTTCCAAAAGACGTTACTGATCATCCCTGTGCAGGAATAAAAATCTCCCATAATCCATCGCGTGATGTCTAGCAGGTGGCACGCATTGTCCACATAGGTTCCTCCACCAGATGTGGCTTTGTCCCAAAACCAGGATTGTTTTGTGTGCGAACCGTCCGTTCCGATGTTTCCCTTTACAGAAAGTACTTTTCCTATTGTGCCCCGTCGAATAAGTTTAACAGCCTTTTGTATGCTTGGAAAAAAGCGATGATTCGAGCCTGTTTTGACAAATCTTTTAAATCTTTGAGAAGCTCTAACTATTTTGTTTGCTTCAGCAACAGTTGGGGCAAGCGGTTTTTCACATAAAACATGCAGCCCGCTTTTTAAAGCCTCGCATGTCACTGGGGCGTGTTGTTTGTTGGGTACGCACACGATGGCGATATCCGCCGAATATATTTTCAGAAGACTTTTTAGTGATGTTGCATGCGGAACATGAAAGACCTGGCCAGTTTTTTTTGCTTTCTTTTCGTCGACATCGACAACACCAACAAGTTGTATGTGATGTTTTAATTGTCTGCAGGCCTCTATGCGTTTTTGTCCAAAATAGCCACAACCTACAACGACCGCTCGTAGCTTTTGATTCATAACAATAATCTGGCGGGTAGGCCATTATTGTAACAAGCTTTTATTTTTATAACAACAAAACGTATAATACCCTTACTTTTTTCTATGTTACGAAACGCGATCATTCTTTTTATTTTAAATGATCCAATCACCCACTGGTGTGATTACGCATTTCAAACAGCAAAGCTTCTATCTAAAAAAAACACCATCGTAATTTTTTGTTCGGAAGATACTATTTCATGGAAAAACGTATTGGGCTTGCGCAGGCGCGTGCCACTGTTTGAGAAACGATGGAACGCGCTTTTATTTCACCCCTTTTTTGTTATCCCCGGTCAACGTTTTCCAATTATTAAACACATGAATTATCGTATTAACGCATGGTGTTTGTATTGGTACTTGAAATTTAGCCAACCAGGAATAAAAAAATTCTTATGGTTCTTTGACCCATATTACGTTTCTTCTTTGATAAACATTTTTGTTCACTACCAGTCTATATACGATTGTGTTGATTATTATGAAGGAGTATCAGAAGAGCTCAGGGTCCACAACAGATTTTTGTTCAGAAGAGCAACATACACGTTTGTTAATTCCCACGCTCTCCTGAATAAGTTTGGTGGATACAGAAAAAACGTTTCACTCGTTCCCCTCGGGTTTGCAAGCGATCTTTTTCAAACAAGACACGTCAATTCATCACGGGAAAACGGAATAGTTGCCGGTTTTGTTGGCGGCATTACTCGACGAATTGATTATCGCCTTTTAACATCCGTAGCAAAGCGTTTACCCGATATTCAATTTGTTTTTTACGGTGCCCGTCGAGATGACGCGTTCACCTCCGCCGGAAAGCTTTGTCCAGACATAGAGGAATTTTTCAGTCTCAAAAATGTTTTTTGGAAAGGGCCCGTCCCCAAAACGCTTATGCCATCCGTGATCTCCTCTTTTGATATTTGCCTCATTCCTTACACGAAGGACAAATTTAATTTATATTGTTACCCCATGAAAGTGATGGAATATTTCTATGTGGGGAAGCCCGTTCTTTCAACACCAATTGAGGAATTAAAACGCTTTCCTCAACTGATATCTATCGGTAAAACCGCAGAAGAATGGGAAGACAATATTTGGAAATTGTTGTCTGTTCCCTGGCCCGTTCGGTTTCAGAAAATACAAAGGGATACAGCAAAAAAGAACAGTTGGAAGAATAAGTTATTAGCCATGGAGCGCGTTATTCAACGATAGAACTTCATTGTTTTTTTGAAGAATAGGCTATTCCAACACACAACCCCTTCATTCTTATGAGTAGTTTAGCTATGGCATGTCGCCAAGAGTCCAGCCGAATTGTTTTTCTTTTAACAACATCACCCAAGTTCTTTTTTATCTCCCCAAACGAGTCCAAAAAATTATCAAGAATAATACGTTGAGCAAATTTCCACCCCAACAACGCGAAATGCGTATAACAAACCATTTCTCCGTGTATATATGTTAGATCTCGTTCTAGCTTGGTATTTTTGTCAACCCAATTATTATGACGGACTATACATTTCGGGTCGCAGGCAATATGTTTACCAAACATAAGTTGTCGAAGCATGAAGTCTGCATCCTCTGCAGCCTTTCCAACACTATGAGGCCCAAGATGCGTTGAAAAAAACACATTGTTGCATGCTTGTTTTTTCCACGCCATGTTGTTTCCAAAACCGATATAAACGGCGTGATTTTGCGGATGTGTAATAATTTTGTATTTGTTTTGTCGAAACGTACTCAGACAAATTTCGTCCGGGTGGCGCTTCGGTTGATATGGAACCGATGTCCCAACGATACCGTCAACAGACCTGTGTTTTGTAAAACCGTTTTGTATCCGTTGGAGCCAGCGGGTATCAATGATGCAATCATCATCAGTGAAACAGTAAATTGACCCGCGGGCTATCTTCATGGCGTGATTGAGGGCGGAAGACTTCCCTCTTTGCTTCATGTGCTTGTATATAAATCGTGCATCATGAAACGCTTCAACAATACTCCTCGTTTTGCCATTTGTGCTTTGATCCATAACGATGATTTCAAAATCTCTTTCGGTGCTTTTTTGGAACGCACATAAACAGGAGCAAACCGATTGGGGTCTATTGTGGGTTGCAATAAGCACAGAAAGCATAGTGTATGGTGTTGCGCTCTTTCAAATACGGTTTTGCGTATAAAGTCGAATCATGGATTTTGTATTTCCATCATGAAGTATTCTTCCTTGCTGCATTATGAGGACACGATTGCAGTTTTTCTCGATGAAGTCTAACGCCTGAGAAGCAATAAGGATGGTTTTTCCTTGACGAAAAAAATCCTGCATTTTACGTAAAGCTTTTTTTTGAAAGGCTTTATCTCCAACCATAAGGTTTTCATCTAAAAGCAGAATATCAGGCCGTGTCGATGCGGCAACGGCAAAGCCCAAGCGCAACACCATTCCCGACGAATAGGTAAAAAGTGGAATATCAATAAACTTTCCTATATCTGCAAAATCAATAATTTCTTGTAATTTATCGTTAATTTCCCGCCTTTTCATACCAAGAAGCATTCCGTTTAAATATATATTTTGAAGACCGGTTAGGTCGGGGTGAAATCCTGCCTCCAAATCAATTAACGAAACGATTTTTCCGCGCGTTTGTAAAACACCGTCCGTTGGTGTCGTGAGGCGTGCAATAATTTTAAGAAGAGTGGTTTTCCCAGAACCGTTGGGACCGATAATGCCAATTTTTTCTCCCTTCTGGATCGTAACATTAATATGTTTTAGTGCAATAAAGGTTTCATTTTTTGCATGAATGAGTTTTTCCACAAACGTTGGTTTTTCATGGTGAATCGTGTATCGTTTTGAAACGTCGTCTAATTGAACAACAATGTTATTAATCATGGTATTAAAGCCAGTCGTCAAAAAAGTTGCTTTGTTTTTGAAAAGTCCATATGCCAACTCCGATCGTAAGCGCTGTGGAAAGTACGTTGGAAAGGATCATCCAGACGTCGGGAGGATTTATGTCAATAAAGGCGTGTTGGAACAATTGAATAATAGCGGTCATGGGGTTCAATCTCCAGAGCCAAACCAGATGATCAGGAATATTCTTAAAAGAATATACAATCGGTGTTGCATAGAACCATACGGTAAGTAAGGCTTGCACAAAAAAATTTACGTCTCGATAACGAACGTTTAGCGCTGAGGTCAACAGCGATAATCCGGAGGTAAATATGAGAATAAGCACACAAGCAAGTGCCAATGTTGGAACGCGCACTGCCTGAATAAATCCAAAAGGAAGAGAACAGAGAACAAACAGCGTTAACGCAACCAGAAGATGTATGCAATTTGACAGCACAATAGATAGGGGTATAACTGATCGAGGAAACGCTGATTTTTTAATGAGCGCGCGTTCAAAAACGACACTTGGGGTTGCTTTCGTCAGTGAAACAGAAAAAAAATTCCACGCCAACAAACCGATAAACAGATATGCGTAATAATGATCAATGGGATTTTTGACAAAAAAGTTAAAGACGAAGCCAATAACAAGCATTTGTATAATGGGGTTGACCACAAGCCAGAAAAACCCGAAAATCGTGTACTTATATCTTGCGCGGAGCTCTTTTTCCGTCATTGCAGCTAACAGTTCAACGAATCGACCTACATTCTGTCTCATGTGGGTTATTATACACAAAAAGGCTTTTTCCTGGATTGGGTTGAATGGGAAATTGCCTCGTTTAACCAATATTGAATGCTTCCTTACGAAGAATGGGTTACTTAATGGTTGTACCAACAAAGGATAAATTATCCAATGCACGTTCGAGATTCTCTAGGTTTTTTCCGTCCAGAACCTTCACTGATATCGAAAGTTCTTCAGCAAGCCTTGCTGCAATTGGATCAAACGGGACATTCATTCGTGGCGTCCAAGTATTACCCACCATTTTTCTGTAATCGCTCCAAGAAATATTTTTGATTGGTTTTGCATCAGCGCTTTGTTTTGGATCCTTGTCATAGACCTGTGTGATATTGCTTAAATTAATTACCTCTTTGATGTTATAGTCCTGACAGAGAATGACCGCATCGTAGTCAGTGCTCCACCCAGGTTTCCACCCGGCCGCTATTGCGATGGGGCGTTCGATTTTTAAAATGATTTCATAATGCTTGATTACTCTTGGATCTGCAATGTCATGGAAAATTGTCCTGACGAGTTGGGCATTTAAACGAGTGGCATGGATACCAAGCCAATCCAGGTCGTCGTTGGTCAAGTCGTGGCCAACAACATCTTTTCCGGCATTAATGAATTTTCCCGCTGTCTCTCCTCCACCAACGACTATAAAAAATCTCCGTTTTTTTTCGGAGACCTGATTTCGTATAAATGCGTTGAATGCTTTTAAAAATTGGGTATCAATTCCCCCATTGGGTACTATGAGCGATCCACCGAGAGATAACACAAATGCCTGTTCGTTTGAGCTCATAAGTATATCAAGCGCAGAAAACCATCATGCGTGTTGCCTTGTATCATAAACGAGTCATGGTAATTTTGTCAAACCACGGGCGTGCGAAGCAACAAACGCTTTTATTTGTTTTTGAAAAGCAGCTTTTGTAAATTTCTTTGCTTGTGTCTTACACGCTTTTTCCCAATTGTTTTTCTTTTGTATGAACTCAGCGATTGTTGTCATGAGCGCTTCTTTGGTTAATTCATAAAAAAACATCCCCGTTTCCCCCTCAATAACGGTTTCGATAACGCCGCCAGAATGATACGCAAGGACAGGTGTTCCCGTGGCCATGGTTTCAACGGGAAGAATACCGAAATCCTCATCTTCAGATGGAAAAATAAAAGCTCTGGCTTGTTTTAAATAACGCCATTTTTCTTGGTCAGTTATTTCTCCTAGAAATTCAACAGAAGGACCAGCGATTTTTTTAAGTTTTTCCCCATATCCCGCAAATCCCGCTCCAAACACCTTTAATGGAATCCGCATTGTTGTACAGGCGGCTATTGCCAAATCAATATGTTTTGCCTGCGCGAGTCTTCCACCGGCGAGAAAGTAGTTTTGTTTTTTTAGCGGAAGCGTACCCGTTGGCTCGTTAACCGGTGGATAGAGCACAAGCGCTTCTTTCCTATAAAATTTTTTTATGCGTTTGGCAACCTCATGAGAATTGGCAATAAAATAATCAACGTTTTGACTTGCCAAAACATCGGTGTTGCGCAAGAAATGATTCGCCACCTCTCCCAATAACCGTACAATAAGATTCTGTTTCCAACTTCTTGCTGTTGCATAGCCATACAGATATCTTGGTGGTGTATGACAATAGCATATGTGGGTAGCCGATCCCTTGTGAATCATGTTCGATTGATATGCACCTGTGGCGGAAACAATAACGACATCGAAATTTGAAAAGTCCATAGAGCGAAAAACCGAAGGAGCCAATAATCGCAAAGGGCTAATGAGTTTTTCCTTCCACGGAATATATTGGAGCCACGAAGGACGAATGTCCCATGATAGAAATCGGTTTTTGTGTGGACCGAGGAATTTTGGACAATATACAGTTGTAAATACTGGGGCATCAGGGAAAAGTTCATGGAGGGCCTCCAGCACTCGTTCTGCTCCCCCATACTCTTTAATATAGTCGTGAACCAGTGCTATTTTCATATGTATATTATATCAATGACATCTGTTCATCGATGGTTTTTTTCAATTCCCCCCTTTTGATGTTTGAGGATTGTTTGCCCGGCTCTATGGACGCTTGCAATCTCTTTATAAGGGAATGGAATCCCAGGTGTTGTAATATGTTGATGACGGCACCCGCTGAAAACTGTTGTATCAAAATCGGTTTGATCGATGTTTGGATTCTTATGTCTTGCTTTATGGTGGCGAGTGTTTTAGAAAGCATTGCCAGATTTTTATGTAAGATTAATTTGTCCTTTATTTTCTGCGAGAACGATGTATCTCTTTCGATATTTTCATAGATGTTTTCAATTGTAGAGTATCGCGTTAATAGATCCACAGCGGTTTTGGGTCCTATTCCTGGTACTCCCGGATAATTATCCGATTGGTCTCCTGCAAGCGCCTTATAATCAGGTATTTGCGTTGGTTTTACTCCGAGACGCTCCTGAGTTTCTGAAACCCCATATAATTTCGCTTCAGAAAGCCCTTTGGTTGGCATATATACTTTTGTGGTCTTGGTTGCGAGTTGTAAAATATCCTTATCCCCCGTAACAATAATTATTTGATCAACCTTTTTGGAAAACTTTTTGCATAACGATCCGATTATATCGTCAGCCTCGAATCCGTCCCTTTCGCAGATAGGAACCTGCATTGCAGACACAATTTCGTGGATAAGGGGTATTTGATTTGCTAGTCCATCATCCATTTTGGGACGTTTTATTTGATAGTCTGCATAAAGTTTTTTTCTGAACGTCGGTTTTGGTCTGTCAAAAGTTACCACGAGATGGGTTGGGGTCAGATCGGTTACGAGTCGAAGAAGCATGGAGGTAAAACCATACGCTGCATTTACAAGGGTTCCGTCGGGTGCGGTAAGAGGAGGAAGCGCATGAAACGCACGATGTAATATTGCGTTTCCATCAATAATGATAAGTCGATTCACGGTGCTTAAAAAAATTAAGAATTTTTTATGAGTTCTTCAAACTCCTCCCCTTCCAGGGTTTCTCTTTTTACGAGTTCTTTCGTGATAAGATCCAGCTGCTTCTTGTGTTTTTTAAGAATAAAGATTGCTGTTTCATATCCCTCAAATACAAGTTTTTGAATTTCTCCATCGATTTTTCCGAGCATTTCAGGAGAAATTTGTTGTTGATCCATCAGTGATTTTCCCCATTCGGTGACGTCAACATTTGGGCCGAAGTTTATTGGGCCAAGCGAGCTCATTCCGAATTCCATGACCATGTATCGCGCTATACGCGTTGCTTGATCGATGTCATTCGCAGCGCCACTTGTTATATCCTTATAGAGCAATTCTTCTGCGGCTCGTCCACCCATCATGGTCGCGATTTGATGTATGAGGTGAGATTTTGTTTCATGAAGCCTATCTTTTTCCGGAGGGGTCAGGGTATATCCAAGTGCCATACCTCGGGAAATAATAGAAATACGGTGTACCCGATCCATGTCGCCAAGATAATAATTTACCACCGCATGTCCCGCTTCGTGTCCAGCAGTCATTCGTCTGTCTTGGTCACTTTGGAGCCTCTTTTTTTCCGGTCCCAATTTGACTTTGGTTGCAGACTCCTCAATATCCTCATGCGAAATTTCTTTTTTATTGTTTCTCGCAGCGTGAATTGCCGACTCATTCAGCATGTTTTCAAGGTCGGCTCCAGAAAATCCAACAGTTCTTTTTGCAACCTTATCCCAATTCACTATTTTCGAAAAAGGTTTTCCTTTTGCATGAATAAGAAGAATTGATTTTCTTCCTTCCATATCGGGAAGGTCGAGCGTAACTCGTCGATCAAATCGGCCCGGCCTCGTCAAGGCGGGATCGAGTAAATCTCCCCTGTTGGTTGCCGCAACAACGAGTACGGCGGTGTTTGGTTCGAATCCGTCCATTTCTACAAGTATTTGGTTAAGCGTTTGTTCTCGTTCGTCGTGCCCGCCCATCGCGCCAACGGATCGCATGCGTCCTATTGCATCGATTTCGTCAATGAAAATGATTGCTGGAGCAGTTTTTTTCGCGGTTGCGAAGAGATCACGTACCCGTGCAGCTCCGACACCAACAAGCATTTCCATAAACTCACTTCCCGCTATCGAATAAAAAGGGACTTTTGCCTCCCCCGCCATGGCTTTGGCCAGCAGGGTTTTTCCTGTTCCGCTTGGACCAACGAGTATCACACCTTTTGGTGTGCGAGCACCGAGGGCTTTATATTTAGCGGGATTTTTTAAAAAATCGACGATTTCTACAACTTCGTTTTTTGCCTCATCAACACCAGCAACATCCGCAAAAGTAATTTTAGGAAGATCTTTATTCCACAATTTGGCTTTACTTTGGCCAAATGAAAAAACGCTATCCTGCGCACCACGAGCCTGTCGAAACAGAAAAAGAAAAAAGACAACGGTCAGTACCAGTGGGAGCACGTTGGATAGGATGCCCATCCATATTTGGCTTGCATTCAGATCTTTTACTTTAATTTCAATGGTTTTTGGATCAACGCCCGTGTCTTCAAGGAGTTTATATAGTGAATCTTGAGGCTCTTTATGCGTAATGACTTTTTTTCCGTCTTTATACACAGCAGTGAGTTTCGTATCCTCCACCTCAATTGTTTGGATTTTATTATCTTTAATGTCCGATATCACTAGGGTAAACGGCTGTTCTGGTGTGGTTGCCGCTCCACCAGTTATATTTCCGAGAACTGAAAAGACAACGAAAATAATGAGCAACCCCGTGATGATATTCTTCAGATTTATATTCAATCGAAGTTCAAACATCTTCTTTGATTTTTTTGTTCCGTTTGTGGACACCCTTTTCTCTTGTTGCGAGGAATATTTTTTTGTTGTCATATCGAGAATAGCTTGATGATACTTACAATTTCAATAGTGTAGTATACCACGGAATTTAAATACTTGACAGAGCGCCATGGGAACGGTATTGTCTTTGCTATGCGCATTCCACACCATGTATTTGCCCCTTCTACTTCTGGTTATCCCATCATTGGTTTTCAATCGAAAGAAACACGTGCGCTTACCGTGGGGTATATTCATAAACGGGGGAAAAAGGAAACGTTTATTCCCTGTCGGGAGCATTTTGGAGCCCTTCGTGAGGAGGACGCGTTTTCGGCAACCGTACAATCGTTATCCCTTTCTCCCATTCAAAAAATGTTACACGCTCACGATCCCTATACCATCTCGACCATAACTATTTTACGGGAAACGGTTGCGTGTCGGCTTTCAAGTGCGCTTTTTTATGCAGGTATACCCGCGCACTACGGGGACTGTTTTATTGGAGCAAATCATGTTAAGTCTGCAACAAGCATCACAACATCATATGCGTATGAAAATACTGAAGGATTGTGCACAGATGGGTGTTGGGTTATTGCTGATAGCATTGCCTCGGGCAAAAATTTAATAGCCACCCTTCGTTCTTTATTAGGAAAATATCATCCCAAAGAACTTATTTTTATTGTTCCCATCGGTAATCGGTGGGGCATTAATGAAGTCAGTAGGGTTGTTGCAGACTATTCCGTACCCACTACGTTTGTTGTTTGGGGAGCGTTGTTTGGTTTAAATCCGGAAAATCACTACGACGAACCATGGGGGCTTCCAGACTGTGAACCTATTGATAAACGAGACCAACAAACGTTTGTTTCTATGTATTCTCCAACCCTATGTGTTGGTGGAGATTTTGGTAACGATTACTATTGTGTGGCGTTGGCAAAGAACTTATATAAAAAACAACTTGCAGATCTGCATATAACACCCAACATTCCCACCGCAAAATTTATCCGATCGGTATACGCTTCAGAAGAAATCCTCACACGATAAGCCGTTATCGGCTTTGGGATCCTAGAGGAAAGGTGTTTGTTTCAATAAACAGTGGCCTTCCTTCTGTGTCGTCTACTGCCACTATCATTCCCTGAGATTCTTCTCCCATTATTTTTCTATATTGCAAATTGAAAACAAAGAGAAATTTTTTGCCGGTGAAATACTCTGCGGCATACCCAAACTGTCTGACTCCAGTGAATATGATCCGTTTTCCTAATTCCCCAAAATTAACATGGAGCCGGATCAATTTTTCACTTTTCTCAACGTGTTCTGCTGATTCAACTTGCCCAACCCGCATTTCCACGTTGTACCAATCGTCAATTGTGATGGTTGTTTTTTTACTTGTAGGAACGGAGTAGGCATTAGTTATACCTGTCAAATTTTTAACCTCTTGTAACGTTGATTCTGCATATCTCATGGCTTGTTCTTTCCCACGAGAAAGAATCTCCTTTATATATTCGGGATGCTTCTGCATTTCCTTATATTGTTTTCGTGCCGGTGCAAAATGCTGTAGGAGCGATTGATATAAATATTCCTTTACTTCTATATCCGCTATTTCTCCCCTCTTATATGCTTGTTTCATTTGCTGTACCTTTTCCTTATCACCAAAAAATTCCAGATATACAAAAACCATGTTTCCATCAATGTGACCGGGATCCGTTTTATGAATACGGGTTGGATCTGTATATGTTCCCATCACCTGTTTTTTGATGGTTTCTTCTGTTTCAAAAATGCTAATAATATTGCCTAAAGACTTACTCATTTTTCGTTTTCCATCGGTACCAAGTATTGTTGCAACGTTTTTTGAAATGAGTGGATCGGATAATTTAAAGCATGATGTGTTGTAGGTTCGGTTAAACAGTTGTGCAATATCTCTGGCAATTTCGACATGTTGTTTTTGATCTTTTCCTACCGGAACGAGGTCGGGTTTATATAAAAGAATGTCAGCCGCCATGAGAATTGGATAACTAAATAGACCGACGTTAATAGTATCCTCAGCGGTGTCTTTTTGGAGTTTATCCTTATATGCATGCGCCCGTTTTAACAACCCAAGTGGAGTAAAATTATTGAGAATTGTTTGTAGTTCTGAATGGAGCCCCCCGATGTCGGATTGTCTAAAAAAGATAAGTCGATCGAATTCTTCTGGTTCCAAAAAACCTTTCAAGAGAGCGAGTTCGCTAAGTATCAATGTTTCTGTGTTCCTTTGTAATTTATCTTTATTCTGAACAGTTGTCAGTGCGTGATAGTCAGCCACAAAAAGAAAGCACTCATGTGTGTGTGCCATGTCAATAAATTGTTTGACTGCTCCTAGGTAGTTGCCGATATGGAGAGTGCCATCACCACTTGGTGTTATACCAGATAAAACTCGTTTCATAGTTATTCCTTTCATATATTGTATCATTTGTATTTTTTCTATAGATATGTTTGTTTTATCTTCTGCTATTGCAATGAACCGTTCAAAAATTTTTCATACCCTCCGAGATCTAGCAAACCGTGTCCGGACAGATTAAAACAAATTACCTTTTTGTTCCCTTGCTTTCGAGCGCGAATAGCTTCATCAATTACTGCCTTGATCGCGTGTGCACTTTCTGGAGCCGGAATTATTCCCTCTGCTTTCATAAAACAATGCGCGGCTTCAAAAATTTCTTTTTGAGAATACGCACGAGCACGCGTAATTCCACGCGTGTTTAAGAATGACAAAATTGGTGCATTTCCATGGTATCGCAGCCCCCCAGCGTGAATTACGGCAGGAATGAACGATGCGCCCAGCGTCTGCATTTTAAGCAGCGGCGTTTGTTTTGCCGCGTCACCAAAATCATATTTGTATTCCCCTTTGGTCATTTTTGGACAGGCACTGGATTCAACGAGTATGCAATCAAGACTTGTGCGTTCTCCTGAGATTTTTTTAATAATAAATGGTGCCATAAACCCAAACGCATTGCTTCCTCCACCAACACACCCAATCAACACATCTGGATATTCTCCAAGGTGTTTAAATTGTTCTTCTACCTCCTGTCCAATAATGGTTTGATGCATGAGTACGTGATTTAATACGCTTCCCAAAGCATAACGTGCTGTTTTGTCGTCCCGAATTGTTTCCAGGGCCTCAGCTATGGCGATCCCAAGGCTTCCGGGATGCTGCGGACGTTCGTTTAACAGATGTTTTCCGAATGCCGTTTGATTTGAAGGACTTGCAAATACGTTTGCACCAAACAACTGCATGATCGTTTTTCTATACGGTTTTTGTTCATAGGAAGAACGGACCATAAATATGGAGCACCGTACATCAAAAAATTTACATGCTAGTGCTAACGCTGACCCCCATTGACCAGCGCCAGTTTCCGTAATGAGTCGTTTAACACCTTCTTGTTTGTTGTAATACGCTTGAGGAATTGCCGTATTGATCTTATGGCTTCCAGAGATGGTTGCGCCTTCATTTTTAAAATAGATATGCGCAGGGGTTTGGAGCACCTGTTCCAGACGGGTTGCACGGACAAGTGGCGTTGGTCGAAATGTCATATAGATGTTTCTGACTGCATTGGGAATTTCAACTTTTTCCTCAAGCGTTAATTCTTGTTTAGCGATTTCCTTTGGGAAAAGCCCACACAGATCCTTCATGGTTATGGGTTTGTTTGTTGCCGGATTGAGATGCGGATCTGGCAAACTCCCCACATATTTTTTGAGGTAATAGTTTATATTGAGATAGTGTGTTGGTGTTTGCACCGAACATTGATTTCCTTTTGTCATAGTAGATCCTTTATAAAAATTTTTTGTACACATTGACATATGACTGTTTTTGCCAGTATTTCCCCCTTGTCATACTTTGTTGATAGTTCATAGGCAGGAGCATCAGGATTTGAACCTGAAATGAGGATTTTGGAGATCCCCGTGATACCGTTTCACTATGCTCCTAAACGACAAAAACCCGTACAGAACACCAAGATATTGTTGTTCTGTACGGGCCTTTATTTGAGATTCGGCTGTGCCACCGTACGCTTCCCTTTCGGGACTTTTCTTGACGCACTCCGTTTTTACGACATGCGTTCCTGACTTTTACGGTTTCGGCTCCGTACCTGATTGGGGTCAGCTTCCCGGTTCCATCCTTCCGGATCAGCGCTTTCTAAACATACATAGTATACCATACGCTGTCCAGCGGTAGAGCTATAGTAGGAAACTATTGTTATTATTTTGAATGGATGCGACTGCATCCCGTATTCAGCATAATAACCATAGACACGAGAAGCAATGGTGGTATCGGTCCGAAATAGCCAGAAAAAACCGCTATCGGCAGCGATGTGGCAGCTAAGAAAACGATGATTCCTGACAGCCCTGTTATTGCAGAATAGAGAGCCAATAGTATTGGTAGCTCATTGCTGTGACCCAACTCTTTTCTTCTTCGAATAATCACAACACCATAGAGAATCACTCCCAACAGAAATAATGGAAAAAATAGCGTTTTGTACATGACAATAATAGCGTTTATGCTTTTTATTCGTATATCTTCCACATCAACTCTTCGAGGATATTCTAACGTTATTTTTTGGATCAATTCGTAATTTTGTTGAGGCTCCCGGATCTCATCATAAAATACGTGAAGATTTTTGAAAAAGAATATCTGTTCAAATAAATCTATCGTAAACATATGTATCTTTGCTATGTGTTCATACCGAAAGGGTGGTAGAAACGTGTTTCTTTTTTTCATGCAATCAAGTGTCCGTAGGTTGCACGCAGTATTAATTTCTTTCGCAATTTGTCGGTATGTTGTTAGTGCATCTTTTGGTGTTTTGTAGCGGCCGGCATCGGCAACTGCATCGCGTAAGGCCCACAGAAACCACCCTCCACCAATATCTAATTCATTTCCGTCTAAAGGTGCATTTTTTTTCGTCTCAGTTGACCAGTTTTCATAAATGTATCCCTCTAATTGTTCATCGATTATCTTCCATGTTGGGCTTGCAGACGTTATTTTTTCTCTAACGCTTTTAGGAACGGGAACATATATCCTATCAGTATCGTGCTTTACTCGTGTAAGTGCGCCATACGCAGCTATGAAATCAGCGTTTTGACTTTCTGTAAGCATATATGTTCCGTAATAGACCTTGTTTAAAATGAGTATTGGCGTAATCCCAATAACAACCATGCTAAGACAAGCAAGTGTTGTGGAGAGACCTCGTATTCCCACACGATGCAGATATGAGTAAATCGTTATATCGACACCGAGTATGCACAGCGGAATTGCCAACCATATACTTTCCTCTCTTGTTGTCCAGGCACACGCAAAGAATACCCCGCTCATCATAGCCCAGACATATTGTGCGTACCCTTTTTGTTTGGTACGTGTTAAGAATGTTGCTATTGCAAAAGAACTAATAGCAAGCAAAGAAAGGGAATAATAAATAGCTGGACGATTTACACGGAGATTGAGATTGCCATCAAAAGAGAAGGGATTAAACAATAGAACTGTAAACATTACGATAAACATGAAGATTTTAGCCTTTTTTGCTAAAAGCCACACTAGCAGCGACGCACAGAAACACGCAATGGTATAGAGAACTTGTTGAGCAAGCAGTAGTGGAATGTTAAGAGTATGCGATAAGGCTATAAAGATAGGATAAAATGCACCTTTGGCCAGTGTACGGTTAGAATATTCCCCCAACCATTTTCCATGCAATATTGCATCTGCTTGATTAATAAATAACAGATCGTCGTGTGGAGAATTTGCGTCAATTCCAAGAGATAGTCCAGAAAATAACCAAAGCTTCACTCCTGTCAGCACAACAACTGTAACAATTATGCAAACAATGGATCGTTTCATAACGGCTATGAGTATCTGTATTGTATGATACCTGATATTTTAGTGAATAATCTTGTTATGCAAAGATTCCTCGTGCGTTGTCTTGGTATGTTATCGGTCGTTTTCAAATACCTCTTGCAGAAGAGGGGCAATGCTTTTAAAAAGTGCATCCGCTGCAAGCGTATGCCCCTTTTCATTGGGGTGTCCTGGATATTGTTGATCTTCCAAGCTTTGTAATGTGTGTGTTTGATATATAGGAAGAAGATCAACGGTGTTACCAACGCTGTTGGTTTCTTTGATGATTTGCATCATTGCGTCGTGTGTCATCGTCGCCTCTTTAGAATCATTAAATATCGGAAAAACAACAATCCGATATTCCACACCGTTTGTATTTAACATATGAATCATGGTCTGTAGGGGTTCTAGTATGACCGATTTTTGTTTTTCTGTTCCCTCAAATGCATCAAAATTTTCCATACCAGAAAGCGTAGATAAATGTATTAATGTAAAGAGACGGTATGTTTTGAAATGATTAAAGAGAAAAGCATTAATAAACCTATTTTGATACTTGCCATCAATTGCAGTCCACGTTGCTCCTTTCATAAAGATTACAGGAGTGCTAAAGAAATCATTCATACACGTTTGAATAATAACGAGATCTGGTTTCATTAACGACATGTATTTTTTTAGAAGCAGAGCCTCGCGTGTGGTCTCATATCCCACAATACCCCCATTAATAATACGTATGTTTTTATTTGGAAACGCTTCTGATAACTTTTCTTGAAGTAAGGACGGATAGGAACCATAGTCTGATATGGAATCCCCAAGAATTACTATGCGATAGTCTATTGTGTCATCGTGTACTGTGCGTTCAATATTATTTTCAAAATCCGACTTTATATATCCGAAAGTCGAATCAAATACGTACTCCGTGTTTGTACGGAACGTCTCTGTTTGTGGGGACGCTGTCCGTATGTGCCCCCAAAGGTTTTTCTGTATATATTTGTCTTCTAACGATATGGAAAAGAAGCTTAGAAATCGAAGAGCTAGTTCAACAAAAACCATCGCAACACATAAGGCTAAACTGAAATATGCCAGGCGTTTTATCATGGTGTCCCAGTGTATTCTTTTTCATACGGCATAATTTTTTCCGTAAGTATTTTTGCTATATACGCATGACCAGCTTTCGTATTATGTAAATCTTCCGGTTGGATAAAATATGATGCGTAAGTATCCCTATCTGTTTGAAACATGCTGGTGCCGATATCAATAAATACAAAATTGTATTTAGAAGCAATTTCCTCTAATTGTTGAGCTGTTTTTTTATATGCTGTTTTGTAGGTTTGTTCGTTTTCTGGTTTAAAATAGGTAGGAAGCAATACGAGAACATATACCCCTCCCCCTGCCTTTGTTTGATTATTCATTTCATTCAAAATAGCATCGATGATGGGGAGATTTTTCTCATCATTTGTTTGTTTCGGAAGATACCGCTGTATAAATTTATATATATGTAATTCTGTGAGGCCTGCGCGAATTTGTGTTAGTAACGTTTTCCACCCCATTGTTGTTTTGATGGGATAATTGAGGTTTACAAGTGACGTACCCTGAAGTGTCAGATATGGTTTATCGAAATATTCAAACAATGAGGGAGATGTGGCACGGTCTAAATCATCGGCGATAATTGCGTTGATGTGTATTTGATGGTTTATGGTTTTGGCATCTCGTTCGTATCGCAGATACATTTGATCAAGTCCATATGCGTCCTGACCAAGGTTGTACGTTTTCCAATTATTGTTAGTTAATAGCGAACACCATGTTTCATAATCACCGACACCAAGCCCCAGGGTAAATGAGTCCCCAGAACAGATAATACTTATCTTTTTTTCTTCCTGAATAGGTGTTATGCGCAATCTATTTGCATCGGTTGTAAAATGGCTACCCAGTCCAAATATATTTTCTATATGAAGATTGGGTTTGTTCACCCATCCAAGTAAGGGATCAAAATCAAGATGCTGTGCTATCCACGGTCGAGATGTCACTATTCGTTTTTGGATCGTACGGACGGTATGGATCCACCCAAGTGCCCCCTCAAGGAGCATAAGAAGCAGACAGCAGAGCACCAAACCCGCGACTATTTCAAGAGATCGCTTCATATACGGTACGTGGTGCTCATTATATCATCTGTTTTTTTTGTATATCGTACGGTATGTAATTATGAAGGAAGCCTGCCACAATTGTTTATAGGCTATACACCGCGATTGGAAATGTGATACAAATTGAACTGCTTAAGCGTCACATGTGTTGCGCGTTATGTAACTTGGTATGAATGCTAAACAACTATTAAAACACTGGGTGTTTCAATATCTCGTATATTTTTTCCCCAGATATTCTTCTGTTGATCCATCCGTTACCATATGCACTCTTCTTTGTCATAAAGATGTGTATATGTATTTGTATATGATGCAATCGTTTCACTATTTTAGCGGGTTGAGCCACCCCTTGTTAATTGTAAACGACGGGACGTTAACGAAGCAGGATGTCCATTTGCTTCAGCGATTTTTTGTTGTAACCGTTATCACCAAACAGACACTTTTGCGCAAGATAGCTTTGCTGTTACGAGGGTATCCGTATTTACGGAGATTCATACTTGATGAGTATACGCCGATTATTAAGTGGAAAATTGCCCTTATGCTATCCAATCCATCAAAGAAATATATGTTTATTGATAGTGATATTTTATTTTTTCAGAGACCACAGGAGATTATCAAGTGGTTTACTAGTGATGTTTCGTATTGTTTAAATCTTGAATATGCAGAACGAGAACGAACGTTTAAATATTCCGACGATGAAAATTATTTGGACGTCTATCATGCATATCGAACTTCCTTAAAAATGTTGCAGTTTCCGCACGCAAATACGTTATTCAACAACGGAATTTTTTGCGTTCCTGACTCCAGCCTTATTCAACCGAAACAATTAAATACAATACTTAGGGTTGTTCATAATTCCTATTTTGATAATCAATTTGGAACCGATGAGCTCATTTTAAGTTGTCTTCTTGATCGTCAACAAACACGTTCACTTCCAAAACTTCTCTATAGGATTCAACTTGATAGCGTGCGAAAAAAACACGAACGATTAATATGTAAACACTATTGCTGGCGGGCCAAAGTATTATTCCCACGTGATGCAATTGTTTTAGCGTTGCGAACACGGTTTTTTAAACCGGTGAATATATGAAAAAAACCCCGATGATAGTTTGCATCGACTCTCTAAAAGCATTTGATGATGCAACCAGTTCATATTTTGTGTCCCTTTCAGGCTCTTACCGATTATTTTTTATCTTAGGCTCTCATCTATTTTCCTTACGAGAACTCATACATTGCGACATTCGCCGTCACGTTCATAATATATATCGCAGCTTTTCTTCGAATTCCCGTTTTTTTCTGCCGATTGGATTTGTTCCTTTTGGAAGGTGTCCTTTCATTGCAACGATTAATCAAAGTGTTGCGCTCGTTGCCCTTTGGTTTTCATTGAAACGATTTTTTCGTATCCAAACCTTTCGGTCGTTTCACCCAATTGTATATTTCGTGCATACCAAGCGCATGGCGTGTCCTCATTGGATGTATGTACCTGGTATTTTTAAAGAACGGTGTTGTGTGCTTGACATCACAAGAAGACACACGCCCGATTCTTCCCCACCATTCTTACCGCATGAAGAAAAAATGCAACAGTACGCAGACGTTATTCTCACTAACTCTATTGTTGCGAAACGAGATACACGGTTTCATGTAGTTTCAAAAGATCCAAATAAGAAATCAACAGCTTTATTTTCTGTTTTGAAACCATACCTATGATGTCACGGATGAACATTTATACGTATTTTCGAACACATATCCCCTTAGTGTTTGATGCAATAGAAATTGAAACGACCGCTGTGTGCAATAGGGCGTGTAGTTTTTGCCCCAATTCTCTTGTTGGGAGGAAAAAAGGGGTAATGAAAACACACGACGTTTTGCACATTTTAGATCAATTGGGCATGATGCGATACCATGGAAGAATTTCCTTACATATGTATGGGGAACCTTTGTTGGATAAACGGTTGCCCTCACTGGTTGCCTATGCACGGCGGAAGTGCCCTGAAGCTTTTATCAAAATAAATTCTAACGGAGATTTTGTCACACGAACGAATGTTACTCAACTCACACAGGCAGGAATGGATCTTCTCTATATAAGCCAATATGATAATAGCGTACAGCAAAACGTTAAAGACGTTCTAAATTGGATGACCAGCACTAGACCTCAATGGGTACACCACCTTCAGGTCCGTGTTACGAGTAGCTTTTCTGACAATCGTGCGGGTTTGTTGCCTCACATTGGTGCCCAACATAAAGTGATGCACACCCCCTGTTATCGACCGTTGACCACAATGGTAATCAATTGGGAAGGGAATCACGTTTTATGTTGTAATGACTATTTTGGAACGTGCGTTATTGGGTCAATTCATGCCACTCCACTTTTATCATTATGGTTTGCGTCTCGACTGGTGCGTATACGAAAAATGCTTCGTGCGGGTAAGAGAAAGGCTCTACCCCTTTGTTCTCGGTGTAGTTATGAGCAAGTATCATTTGATGGCGACAATACAAACGAAGAACATTTTCATCTGTATGGAATTTTTACCAGTCTTTTTGTTCCACTTTCTGTTTTGTGGAAAAATAGTTCTACTGTCGATTTTGGAACTCTTGTGCGTACACGATATACTAGTGCCAATCCTGTCCAAAATAACACTACATAATGAAACCCTCGATTGTCGTTGTGTTTGATGACCTTTTTCCCGGCGGTTTGAGAACGTTGAATGAAAAAATTTGGAATGAGTATAACCACAAAGGTCAATATTCGATGGTTGTTGTGTCGGGAATAAATTTTGACCAACAGCTTCAGAAGGATACCTTTCCCTATGCTGATGAACTCCATGTGTATTCCATACCCCCAATGAATCAATTTTTTTTCTTTTTCTATTGTTGTTGGCATACAATTCGTCTTATTCATCACATAAAGAACAATCATACGATTCAATGTGTTATCGGAAACAATTCTTTTTCTGGTGCAGCCGCCCGCGTCGTGAGTTTGGTTTTTGGAATACGGTATATATATTTTTACCACGGTTCTTTGTTTCAGGAGGTTCGCTCTTTGGGACACATCTCCACAACCTTTTTTAAAAAAGCAAAGATGTGGTTCATGCACCATTTTTATTGGTTTGTACAATATTGTTGTGTATATGCAGCCCCAGTGGTGTGCTTTAGTACCCATTCTCGGTTTCTTTTACACCACGATTTTCATAAGACAAAACACGTGCACACACTATCTGTTCCTTTCCGGTATACCCCTCTCTCTCAACGGACAAAAAGGAGTATGAAAGAGACGTTGGGATTTCATCAGCGTGTCCACGTGCTGTTATTCCCCTCCCGGCTCGAGCCAAGAAAAGGGTTGCACATGTTAACACAAGCCCTTTCCCTGTTGCCAAACACCCTATCCGTTGTTGTGTTGGTTGCTGGGCCACTCCATGGTGAATCTATTGATTACCTTGTTGGTCTTATAAAACAGACTGTGTCAAATACAGAACGCCAACGGATATATTTTATGGGAGAAGTTCCTGTATCAAACATGAAAGTGCTTTACGGGGCAGCAGATGTTACCATTGTGCCCTCCATAGGTCTTGAAACTCTTGGTATGGTGACTTTGGAATCCTTATCCTACGGCACGCCCGTCATAGGCTTTCCTACGGGTGCCACACCAGACATTCTGACCGGCATAGACAAGAACCTCATTGCAAAGCGTATTTCGCCTCAATCGCTTGCGCGCACCATTACACTCTTTTTTCACAGGCCGCATGTTCATTCTATGTTGATGCAAAAACAGATTCAAGCCTATATACAGACACATCATTCCCCGAGTCTTTTTACCCATCAATTGACAGAAGTGTTGTCCAATAGAGTCAGATCGCCAAAGGTCTCCTCTGCATACGAGCGTATATGATAAAAGCAGTTATTTTTGATCTCGGTAATGTTTTAGTGTTGGGGAATAATTCCAAAACACTTTCCCAGTTTGCTCCATTTTTGCAAAGACCATATTCCGATGAGGTATTGGAGGTTACATTATATGGGTACTCTTCCAAAGCAAAACACTGGGAGACGCAGGGAGAACGAACCAAAACGCTGGAAGCATATCAACTCGGATTACTTTCTACCAGGCAATTCTATGAGTATATGCGTGACCAATTGAGATTTTCCGACGAATTGACGTTTGATCAATTCAAACATATCTGGCCTGCTCGTTTTTCTCGCTACACAGAAACTCTCACGCTTCTTAAGCGCTTGAATCATCTGCAACGATACATGCTTTCCGATACTAATGCATTAGACACATTCTGGATTCAACACGCGTTTCCAGATATTTTTGTACACTTTAATAAACTTTTTCTCTCGTATAAAACACACGTCAATAAGTATAGTTTTGAAGCGTGGCACAATATACTCAACTATAGTCATTTGCTCCCCGAGGAGCATCTGTTTATTGATGATCGCGAGGAGCATGTGGTGAGGGCCCAGAGATTAGGATTGAAAGGAATAGTTTTTTGTGGATCAAAACAACTTGAGAAAGAACTCATAGCGTTCGGATGTTTTAAGAAGCGCTCATTTTAAGCAGTATCGTTGTATATGTTGCGGGGCCAGGAATCGCACCTGGTCTAGAAGATTATGAGCCTTCTGTGCAACTTTACACTACCCCGCGGTTGTTGAAAGAACGTTGTTAGTATACTGTATTTTGACGATTCTGTATACCGTGCGTATACTCAAAGTATGGGGAAGAACAACAAAGTGCCACACCAATCGAGGGTATTTGTGGTTGTCTGCATTTTTCTGCTTTTGTTGGCAACAGCCATTTTTTTTACAACACGATGGAACGTCAATGTTTTAGGCACGACAGACACAGTTTCTGGTGTGGGGAAGGAGTACTATATTCCCTTTGGAACAGGTACGAATACAACAACAGAGTGGACTGATGTTAAGGGGGTGGGAGCATATATTGATAGCAGATTATATGGTGCAGTGAAAAAAGTTGTTTTTGAAGCGACTGTTGGAGTCCCATCGGGGAATCAAATTGCTTTCATACGGTTGTATAACACAACGGACAAGCACCCCGTATGGTATACGGAAATGCAGATGTCTGGAACGGGTCCGGAGCTTCTTATATCATCGGGAATTACGCTTGATAGCGGGAATAAATTTTATCAGGTTCAAATGAAGTCTCAGATGGGAGCGCCAACCAATCTTCTACAGGCACGCATGCACATTCTGACTTACTAATTGGTGCCAGCGGCGGGATTCGGACCTGCGACCCACGCCTTATGAAGACGCTGCTCTACCACTGAGCTACGCTGGCGCAGAGGCTATTGTACGGGATTTTTGAGGAAATTGGAAGCTTGTTGAGAATTTAAAAAAATACGTTCCACCACCGCTTCCAATTGACCTGTTCCGGAATTTTGTTGTTTGTTTCATCGTATATCGGCACTATCGGATCCATGACAACAATGGTTTCTCCCGGTTTCGACATATTCAGTTTTTCGCGCGCCTCTTTTTCGATAAACTCCGGGGTTTGCACACGGATAAGCTGGTTTGCTGTCGCATCTCTTTTTTCCATGAGTGTTTGTAGTTCATCATTTTTGGTTTGCACCAAAGATCTTTTTTTGAGGGTTTGCAGAAGAGATGAAGAGAGCACGAAGATAGCAACCAGTAGCCCCAGGAAGATGTATATCATAATGTTTATGTGTTTGTTTTGTCTCATGTTGAGTTAAACCACCCCGTTGCAACATACGGGGCAGTTATGATATTATAGGCTTTACTCTTGCCTCTGGAAAACAGTATCTTTGCAATTTTGATACGTTTTTCAGGAATTTTCCTGCTCCTTATACCATTATATGAGCACAGATCTCAAAGCCACAAATGAGCAGTTTGTTGAATATCTTACATCCAGACGGCGCGCTCGGGCAACTGTTGTTGCGTACAAAAAAGATATCGACCAACTGCTATCATTTTTTACCACGATGGGTAAAAAAGCAATTGCCGAAGTGACATACGATGAAATAACTGCATTTTTAAAAAAACTTGCAAACGATAGCTATACTCCCAAGTCAATATCAAGAAAAATTAATTCCATCAAAACCTTTTTCCGATTCCTCAAAGCGTCTGGAGTCATACAAACAGATCCGGCACTTGAAGTCGCACACCCAAAATACGAGGTAAAACCCCCAAGGATCCTTTCAAAGCTTGAGTACCGAGCGTTGCGGGATACCTGTCGCAGCGACGTTCGGATGTATGCAATTGTCGAACTATTCTTGCAGACGGGTATCCGCATTGGCGAGCTTGCTGCACTTACCATGGATGACGTGAAACAAAACGAGCTGCACATAGCTGCGCAGGAGGGTCACGAAGAACGGATGGTTCCTTTAAATAAGGCTGCCCTTGAGGCTCTGGAAAAATATCGCGTGGGGCGAGCTGATATGACAAAAAGCACAGCGCTTTTTATCACAAAGACTGGGCGGCCACTGTTGATACGCAATATTAGAACGGCAATTGATCGGTATTTCCGGATTGCGGGTATTGAAGGGGCAAAAGTCAATGATCTTCGCCATACATTTATCGCACATCATCTTCTTGCTGGAACGCCAATAACGACCCTTTCCAAGCTGGTAGGTCACAAACGCCTATCCACAACGGAGAAATATTTAGAGCTTGTGAAGGGAAATCAATCTGAGCGCGTCAAATTGGAAGAATTGTAAACAATTCTTCTTGTCTCTTCCGATCATTTTAGACTACAATACACTGTATGAGTTGCGAAAAATCAGGCAACCCTGAAGATTCTCAACGTTTCTACCAAGAGTTGCGAAAAGAAGAAAGACTTTATCCGTGGGGTGAGCCGCAAACTCATATTTCTGGACGCCCGCATCACCTCGCGTTTCCGCAATGGGCTGGTGAATTGCAGCGTTCGTACGGTGCACACAGAAGGGGTCCAACGCGAAGATGAGGAATATATGGAAAAAACATATTCAGCAAAACACGTAGAGCAGGATATCTACCGCATGTGGGAGGAAGGCGGTTATTTTACCCCAACAATTGATCCATCAAAAAAACCTTTTACGATCCTTCTCCCCCTTCCGAACGCAAATGATCCCATGCATATGGGCCACGCAATGTTCACGGTTCAGGACATTCTTGTCCGATACCATAGAATGAAGGGAGACCCGACCTTGTGGCTTCCCGGCGGGGATCATGCGGGTATAGAAACCCAATTCGTTTTTGAAAAAAAACTGGCAAAAGAAGGAAAAAGCAGATTCGATTTTGATCGTGACACCCTGTACAAAATGATTGCAGAGTTTGTCGACGAAAATAAAACCATCAATCGTGATCAAATGAAACGATTGGGATTTTCACTCGACTGGACTAGGTACCATTATAGTTTGGAGCCAAATATCATTGCGTTTGTTCTGGATACTTTTCGAAAACTCCACGACGACCATCTTTTGTATCGGGATGAAAAGCTCGTCAATTACTGTACTAAATGTGGTACCAGTTTTTCCGATCTTGAAGTTAAACACGTTGAAAAAATTGATAAGCTGTACTACATGAAGTACGGTCCTTTTGTTTTGGCAACGACTCGGCCGGAAACAAAATTCGGTGATACGGGAGTTGCTGTGCATCCAAAAGATAAACGGTACGTACGCTATATTGGGAAAGAAATAGAATTTGAGGGATTGAACGGCACCGTGAAAATGCGCGTCGTCGGCGACGAGGCGGTTGATCCGACATTTGGTACGGGAGTTGTTAAAGTCACACCTGCTCATGACATGACGGATTGGGAAATCGGTCAGCGCCACAAACTCCCCATGAAACAAGTGATTGGTTTTGACGGCAAATTAACCGCAGATACCGGCCCATATGTAGGACTACGAGTAAAAGCGGCAAGAGAAAAAGTGGTGCAAGATCTGCAGGAACGCGGTTTGATTGACCATATTGACGATGCGTATGTGCATACCGTCGGAACCTGTTACAAATGTGGTTCTGTGTTGGAGCCCCTTCCACTTCCCCAGTGGTTTGTGAAGACAAAACCACTGGCAGAGCAAGCAATTGCGGCCGTGAAAGAGGGAAAGACGAAGGTTGTTCCTCTGGCGCGATTTGAAAAATTATATTTTGATTGGCTTGAGGGTATCCATGACTGGAATATCAGTCGACAAATTGTATGGGGTCCTCGCATACCCGTGTGGTATTGTGCTGATTGTACACCCACGCTTTCGATTACGTTCATTGATGCGTCGGGTAAGAAGATAAGTGGGATGATTTCCGATCTTCTTGGCACATATACCCTTGATGATATACGAAAAGGGTTGCAATCGGTGGTTGCGCCCATCAGTGCAACATATACACTGGATAACACGCAGTGTTCAACATGTCATGGCTCGCATTTGATTCAAGAAACTGACACATTTGATACGTGGTTTTTGTCCGGACAATGGCCTCTGACAACACTTGGATGTCCCGATAGTAAAGATTTTACCTACTTTTATCCAACAACGGTTTTGGATACTATGTGGGACATTCTTTTCTTTTGGGTTGCACGCATGATGATGTTTGGATTGTACAGAACAGGGAACGTTCCGTTTGAAGTCATACACCTGCACAGTCGTGTCGTTGACAATAAAGGTCAAAAAATGAGCAAAAGTAAAGGGAACGTTGTGAATCCTTTGGACATGGTCGATACGTACGGTGCAGACGCGCTCCGGATGGCATTAATTTTTGGTTCTGCACCAGGCAGTGACATTGTTATGTCCGAAGACAAAGTTCGCGGTATGCGAAATTTTGCGAATAAACTTTGGAACATTACACGTTTGTTTACCATGAGCACAGAAGGTATGAGCGAGCAGCTTCCCGTTATTGCTTCCCCTGACGATGCGAACCTGACAGATGCCGACAAAAAAATACTCCAAACGCTCAACAGTGTTATAACTGACACAACGAGTTCTATTGAGCGGTATCGCCTTTCTGATGCAGCACAACTTCTGTACGACTTTCTGTGGCATACATTTGCAGATGTGTATCTTGAAGAAAATAAAAACAGGTATAAAGAAAAAGATACATATGCGCTTGCAGTATATCGCCATGTTTTGCTTGCAAGCCTTGCGCTTTTGCATCCGTTCATGCCGTTTGTAACGGAGCACTGTTATCAACAGTTGCAACACGCCACAAAAACACCTCTTATTACCGCCCCGTGGCCACAAGCACTCTAAAGACTGTCTTTACAATGTTGGGGGTGTTGTTGGAAGAAGCGATGGAATCGGAATGACAGAGCCTTTCGTATTTCCAGTGAACACCAAAGTATTGACGATTGCGTTGAAGACCGTTTCATCGGACGCGAAATCTGCTGCAATGCCGCTTGGAGAAAAATGATTGATTTCCAACGATAGTGTATCGGAAACCTCAATCATGTATCCGCGCATTTGGGAAAACGCATATCCTCCGATTGTCGATCCGTTCGTTATATTGGTAAATTCCATAGCGGGTTTTCCTGCAACAGTTGTTGCCTTTGTCGTAAAAGCTTTTCCTCCAGCATCACTGATAATTTTTCCTCGAAAATCTGCGAGAACCTGTCCTGCGCCGCGAAGCGCTACGGTAAACCGCGTTCCGCCGGGAAGATAGGTTCCTTGAGATCCGCACGCTGATCCGTCGCAGACAAGCGGAAGCACCGTGTTGGGAAGTTGGAGTTGAATTTCTTCGTACGGTTTTCTGGTTGTTCCGTTAAGGATATATTGCGCATTTGAGATAGTTGCAGATGGTGTGGTTGCCTTTGTTTCAGATGGATATGGCTCCGGTTGGAGTCCTATTTCCGTTGCTTGAGGCGCATCAGGTGGCGTAATTGAAGGTTTTGCCGTAATAGGTAACTGGATTTTCGGAGGTGAATTCAACAGATTTCGTATTAGGCCGCTTAAGGCAAATCCTATGACAAACAACACGATAAAAAAGATGGCACCTTTGACAAAACCAAGAAATCCGGATCGTTTTTTTGGTGGTTCTTGTTGGGGTGTCGCGTCTGAAGGAGGACTTTGTTCGACAACAGGAGTGAGAATCGGTGTTTCCTCGTAGGTCATATCTGGGTGTTGCGATGAAGGAAATTCCACGGGTGATTGTGTTCCTGAAGGATTTGCGTTGGTATCATCCATATGAAGATTATTGTTTCACGGGTGCTCGATGCTGTCAATCACGCGCGCTCAACATAACTTCCGGTTTCCGGATCTATTGCAATACGTTCCCCTTGTTTGATAAACAAAGGGACGGTGACAACGGCACCCGTTTCTACAACAACAGTCTTTGTTGCTCCTGATACGGTATTGCCCCGTGCGCCGTCGGTTGCCTCAGTAACCAACAGGCGTACTTTTTTGGGAAGCCGGATACCAATAGCTTCTTCTTCATGAATCAGCACCTGGTATGTGTCGTTGGGTTTGAGATATTTAACAAAATCCCCCAACAATACTCCTGGTACAGTCACCTGATCGAATGATACATTATCCATGAAAACGAACCCCTCACCTTCCGGATATAAATACTGCATTTCGTGCGTTTCAACCGGAAGCTCCTCGACAGATTCCCCGGATTTATAGGTAAATTCCTGAACTTTGCCCGTTTTGAGTGATTTGAGTCTGGTTCGTACAAACGCAGAACCCTTTCCCGGATTTACGTGTTGGAACTCCACGATTTGATGGGGTTCATCCTTAAATGTGACAAATAACCCCTTTTTGAATTCTGATGTAGAGATGATAGACATGGAAGGTATTATCGCACGAAGCGGATCACTTTTCAAACAGATCTTTTGGTGGAAAAAATGTCGTATCGTTAATATCCCTCGTATTTGCAAAGAGCATGCACAACCGGTCGATTCCCAATGCAATGCCGCTTGTCTCCGGCATCCCTACTCGAAGCGCTTCAATAAAATCATGATCATATTCATACATGGTGTGACCTTTTTTTTGAATTTCTCGCATTTCTTTTTCAAACCGGCTTTTCTGTTCTTGCCAGTCAGTCAATTCTTCGTAGCAATCCGCAAGTTCAAGACCCTCAATATAAAGCTCAAAGCGCCTTGCAAAACGTGGATCGTTTACGTCTTTTTTCGCAAGTGCTGCGATAGACGATGGGAATCCATAGAGGATCGTGGGATGGTTTTTCCCAATGTGTGGTTCAATCTCATTGAGAAAGATCTGATTATACAGTTCTTCCCATGTGGTGTTTGGCATGATTGTATATCCTTTTGCTTTTGCAAGCTTTTTTGCTTGCCGTATTGAAAAAAACGTATGGAGGTCGATATGTGCATAGCGTTGAAACGCTTCAGCTACAGAAATTCGTTCCCATTTTTTATTCAGGTCGCAGACATGGTGTTGGTATTGAAACTTTCCGCTTATCCCCAGGGAGGATGCGATTGACAGAAGGAGGTCTTGGCAATCCTTCATGATACGCTCGTATGCGTCTCCTACTCTATACCATTCCAGAATCGTAAATTCCGGAAGATGAGATTCGCTTTGATTTTCCGTATTGCGGAAGCTTTTGGTTATCGAATAACAATTGCCGATGCCCGCAACAATGAGTTTTTTTAGCGCCAATTCCGGGGATGTTGAAAGGTATGCACGCGTTTTGTTCCTTTGCCTATCCAAAAGATCCGTTTCAAACACTTCAAGGTATGATTCCGCAGCGGGATAGCGGATAAGCATGGGGGTTTCAACCTCGTGAAATCGTCTGGTTTCAAAAAAAGAACGTATGGCTGTAATTACTTTTTCGCGAAGAAAATACTTGTCCCAGAGAGCGGGCGTGTTTTTCAGTTTTTGCCAGGTTTTCATCGCGCCCGCTTCTTCTTTACTGACATTTGTTTTGTTTTTTCAGAGGTAAACAGTTTTACGACAAATACCAAATAACAGATTTCTAGAATGCCCGCAGTGTTAATAAACAGGAGCGCTATAAACCACCATTTTTCCTCGCGACGGGCAGCGTGCCAAAGCGCTATGCCCTTCCATACCGAGCTCCAGAGAATTGTCGGAATAAATCCCCAATGCAGCCACGGCGTGATCATCGCATTGGTTCCATACATCCAAGACCACCCCATATATCCTCCTTTCCAACCCATGTATTATTTCATGAGCCGATAGATTTTTGCGTTATTTTTTAAATCAGTGAACCACGGCTGGAGCTTTTCGCCAATTTTTTGCGTAAGAATAGCCTCTTTTGCTTCACTGTTCATACCTGCTGCATCTGTTGCAGAGAGCATTGCCGCGTTGTCTTGCACATATGTAGCAATTTCCTCTTCACTAATGACGATGTCTTTTCCAAGCAGTGCCGTAAGCATCATTTGGAGTTTTATTTGATCGTCAAAATCGTTTTTGGTGATTCCCTGAAGCTTAAGTGCTTCGTCAAGGGATATACCACCAAAACTTTGAAGAATTTCTGCTTCTTTTGCCTCTATGTCCTTCTGGCCGATGGCAATTCCCTTTTTGGCAGCTTCATCAGCGATGAGGCGTTCCGCAATCATATTTTCAAGCGTTGTTGTTCCATAGCGGGCAACAAGAATCTTGTTTATATTCCATCGGAATATCGGTTTTCCGTTCACCATTGCAGCGACAATCAGTCCGCGGTTTATGGCAAGTAATCCAAGGATAATAATACCAAGAACTATGGCGACCTTCGCGGTTTTCGGAAACCTGTGTTCACAACAACAAGATTTGTCTGTGCACTCAGGTTGTTTCGTTGGAAATTCCGTTGGAAGTTCAACTATACTTTTCAGTATTTTTTTACCCTTTTTGGGAGCTTTTGGCATACGATCTCCTTTGCAATATGGCAGCCAATAATATGCTCAAATCCTATCATGTTTTTGCATGCGAAACAAGAAAGAGTTGCGTTATCTTTTTGAAGGGCAATACTTCCCTACTACACAGTGTAAACATTGTGGCTTGATTGCCTTACACACAGCGCGTCCATGATCAATGAGTTGGTATGTGAAGGATCCCCATAGTGTTTTTGGAATGATCAGTTGAAGTTCTTGTTCGATTTTTGACGGGTCGGCGTCTTTTTTGTAGTCCACACGGCGGATTGTTTCGTCGATATATACAGTACGCTTCCCCCCGATTCTATTTAGATTGATAAGTCGCAGGCGTTGGGAAAGACGAATGACGTGCGTATCTACTGCAATTCCTTCAATAATCCCATATGCGTTTGTCAAAACGACATTAGCCGTTTTTCGTGCAACACCCGGAAGCGTGAGCATCTCCTTCATCGTTTTTGGAACAGAACTGTTATAGTCGGAAATCAGAAGCCGTGCTGTGGCCTGGATATTTTTGGCCTTGGCACGGAAAAAACCTGTTGCATGTATGGAAGATTCCAGTTCGTAACTGTTGGCGTTTGCCATGTCCTGCATGGATGGAAATCGCGCAAAGAGATTTGGCGTGATTTTATTGACCATGACATCGGTGCACTGAGCAGACAATATGACTGCAACCAGTAACTCCCATGGGGTGGTATATGTCAGGGCGATGTGTGCGTTTTGGTATTCCTTTGCAAGAGCAGTCAGAATCCGTGCAATTCTCGGGTCGTTTTTCTCTTGCGTATCCTTGCGTTTGGTCATACAAATTCCTACAATAGTATCTATAGAAGGTGTATCATTATCCTGTTCAGAATGCAAAAAATACATTTCCCGCATATTTCCCGAATATTCTCCGCACACGTGTTTGTCCAGATTCAACGGGCAGCTTTATGGATCGGTGTACTTGGATTGGTTGGATATAACATTTTTGCTTCCATGTCTGGATTTATGCCTTATGAAGCAGAACGGAAAAACATACTCATGTTTCCTTTTATGGAAGAGTCATACACCAGACTTGGCGCTTCGCTTTATGATGTCGGAGAGATATATATGGCAAAACATGAGTTGGATATAGCGCAGGATGTTGCCTCAAAGACGACTTCTTCGTCCGTTTTGGGTGCCTCTACCCCATCCGAAGCACTTTTTACTTCCTGGGAAACACAGAGAAACTCCTTGGCAACGACGTATGTGTTTTGGCAACACGTGGTTGATGAAAAGCCGGACTATCGGGACGCGTATGTATATCTCGCAACACTTGCCTATGCACTCCATATGCGTGAAGATGCCGTTTCTTATCTTGATGCAGCCTACGAACTGGATGCAAACAATGCTGTTATAAAACATCTTACAGAGGAAATAAAACGGTAAAGGTTATTCGGCGGGTTGTTCAGTTTTTTCTTCCGGAGCCTTCTCTTCTTCTGGTGTTGCAACTGTTCCTTCTGGAGTTGTTTCAACAGGTGGGGCCTCCGGTTCTTTTTCAACAACAAACGCACCAATTTTGGCAACTATCACTTCCCCATCAGTGAGCATTGTGACGTGCGATGGAACCGGGAGATTTGCCACAACGATTTGATCATTGACTGCGGCAAGGTGCGTACAATCTACCTCAATTTTTTCTGGAAGTTCGGTTGGCAATGCTTCAACCTCCACATGATCAATAAGGCTTAAGAATATTCCTAGCTTTTCTTTTACAGCCAGAGGTTCCCCAATAAATTCCAACGGGATTTCTGCGTGCACCTTTTCCTTCAAGTCAACTTGGTGGAATTCAATATGAAGCACAGTGTTGTATACAGGATCTTTCTGAACGGTATGGACAAGAACGGGGTGGATTTTCCCTTCGATTGTCAGTTCGATAAGCCCCGTTTCCCCCGTTATTGCATACACCTTGGCAAACTGTGGTTCCCCAACTGTTATGCTGAGCGGTTGTGTAGTTTTTCCATATACCGTTGCCGGTATAAAACCAGTTGTCCGGAGTTTTTGAACCTTTTTTCCAGTGACAGTTCTTGGTTCCGCAGGAAGTTTTTGTGTGCTCATGGTGTTAGTCCTTAATAAATGTGACCGCGAAAGCGTCACTTTCAAACATCGTGCTATTGTACTCGAGAAACCCATTGTTTGCAAGTGTAGGAGAACCACCATTAGCTGGTATTGCTTGCCACGAGGTGGGATAGGTTATTCTTGTTGTTGTCGGTATCGTATCTATTCCCGGTTGTTTTTGTGTATAGACCGATACGTTGAATTGATTTTTTTTGATCAATGCGGTTATATCTCGTTCATACCGAATTTCGATAACAGACTCTCCGCCTTGTTTTGTGTCTGCCGCAAGCCCGATGACGGTATAGGAGGGATGAGAAATTGTGTCCAGTTCACCATATGGCAACAAGAGAGATGTATTTTTTCCTGTTCCTTTTTTGGGAACCGATACGTCATTGATCCGAAACAAGGTGATGTGCGCATCACGGGGAACGAATGCGCGCATATACATTCGATACAATCCGCTCCCCTGTTCATCCTTGCTTGTGTTCCGTATCGTTCTGGTGATGGTTTCAGTCAAACGGCCGTTTTCCTCAATTTCAATATGGCGCAAATCTTTTCTCGAGACAAAATAATTTGCCTTGTTTACTCCTAAGTTTGCTTCATTAAATATGTGTGGAAGTTGTATACAGGAATCTGCATCTTCGTATGCACAACGTGTGTTCTCGGGTATTGTGGCAAGCCAACTAAACTGAGTTACGAGCTGTTGCGGCTCACGCTCTTGAAGATATAGTTGAATATCGTGAGAATCCAGCGCCGCTTTCAACAGCCGGAAGAGTGCCATTGGTGCATTCTGTTTAACCAATTGTGTCAATATCCCAGATAATAACGTTCCCAGGAAATCCTTTTTTTGTGTGGATCCCGGAAAGAAATCTTCTTGTGTGTATTGCAACGATTTGGAAAAAAAGTTTGTTGCGTCAATGACGTCTCCAGAATCCGATAACTGGATAGGACCGGTCACTTCTAATATTTTGGCGATGAGCGAAGCATTGAGAGCAATGACAGCATTTGCGGTTTCCCCCGTTTCCTTTTCATAAAACCACAAAGCGCGTTTTGCAGATTCAATGAAATCCGGATTCCAGTTGCTATCCCGAAGATACCAATGTTCTTGTTTTAATATATCGCGGATCGGTTCCGGAGGGTCGACGTGTCCTTTGAGTTGCCCGTCAATCGTATAAATGTCCTGGATTTCCATATTGGTCATTTTCCCCTCTGTAATTGTGAGTTTCATGAATGAGCCAATGAATCCACCAGTTGGTCGTAATTCCATATTGTTTTGTAACAATATCAAGAATGTATATGGGGATTTATATCCTGATATGTAGGGATACAACAGCAGTACGCGTTCTGCCGTTACTATTGCACTTTGCAGGTCGTCAATTATTTGTATCCCCTTCTCCAAAAATGGTTCTGCAGGAAGCGTGCGAAGGAATATGGGAGGGTGTTTTTGTATTTTCTCCATCAGCGCATGTGTGACGTCGACGTGCGTGTGAAGCGTGAGCAGTTCTATTTTTATCTGTTCTAACGCAAGAACGTTAGAAGTGTTCTCTTCCAAAAGACTCCCAATATTTTTCCATGACATGATTAGTGGTGTCACTTGGGTGCTTATTCGGTTAAGCGAGGTTTCGATGGTGATAATTTTTTCATACACAGCCAGAAGCGTGTGTTCTGGTTCTGTTGAAAAAGATGGTGCAATGATTCGTATCGGGAATTCAAGTATTTGAAGACCGGTGTTTGCCAGGATAAGTGATTTATCTGCGTAGCGAGTCCACGAACTGGTACAGGAATTCTGTTTAGCAATGCAAGAGGCCCCCAGTTTTAAAAAATATGGCGTTGTGATGTTGCCTATTCCGTAAAAAAGTATTGGAAGAGCGAAGAGGACGAGTATGCACACGCCTATGATTTTTTTTCTACCGGTTTTTTTAGTCAACCGCTTGGATACCATGGGTTTTTGTTGGTTTGTTGGTTTATATACAGACTGTACAGTTTTTTGTATGCGTTGCTCATTTTCTATTTTTTCCACTTCTGATTTTTGTATAAATTGGTCACGTAAGTTTGGGTTATTCTTTGCGTACGTTTCCAAAGGAATTGATTGTTTTTGATAGGGTGTTGTTTGTAGGTCCTCAATTTTTGTTGAGCCGACAAAAAAAATATTCATTATTGTGTTAAGAAGCTGAGGTGAAATATTTGTCGGATCAACGAGAAGTATTTTTCGATCACTTCGTATAAACTCCTGTGCGCGCTCGTATTCTGTTTGCCAAAGAAGAAGCAACACTTTTTCTCCATGAATATGGTAGGTTCCGAGAATTTTTTTCACGAATTCATAATCACCCGCTATGATGTGATAGGTGCAAGAAAGTGTCGGCGACGCGTTGACGAACGTTTGACAACCGTTTATAGAAAAAAATTCCCGTATCGGTATTACATACCCCTCATCCATCGCATCAATACGCACTATCGGAAGTGATATGGAATTTATTGTTGACGTCCTTTTTCCCGGGTTTTGCATAGGAGAATGCTTCAAGCGGCATCAGTATTATGACAAAAAGAAAAGACGAAAACAACATTAATTTTTATCAGGTGAATTATACTTTCTTGTATAATCGCACATGAGAAGTGTTTTAGCGCATGTATTCGTCGAGGGATTTATTAACAAAGAAATCTGCACGAGCGTTTTGTTCACGAGGGATATTCTTGTAAAGTATTTTTGCACCGATATTTTGTTCGAGTGTGTGAACTCGAAATGAAAGCTCTCGTAATTTTGCATCCTTAATTTTAAACAACCCATTTAACTGATTGACGACCAACAACGAATCAAGAAAACAGGTGACCAATGCATCTTTTTCTATATCCATTTCTCGGAGTGATTCAAATGCGTAAATGACTGCGGTGTATTCAGCAACATTATTTGTTGTTTCCCCTATATATGCACCAAATTCCTTAATCATCACCCCATTCTTTTTTATTGTTATTCCGACCGCGGCGGGACCAGGATTTCCTCTGGCTCCCCCATCCGTATTGATTGTGTATTGTGGATTCATGCGTCAAGTATCGCGAGATGTTCTCGTCTTGTCAAGATTGTTTACTGCGATTGTAGAGCACACAAGTACGAAAAGTTCAGAAATCACCGTGATCCACGCCGCTGCGATATACCCATAGAGGGGGACGAACAGTAGGTTGGCAATAATGTTTCCAACCATCGATATTCCGTAGATGCGAAGTAAACTCCCCTGTTTATTGCCAACAACTAGAAGCCACATCGTGAAAGATGTTAGGAAAAACACCGGAACGCCACCAAAAAGTATTTGCATGGGAATGCGACTTGCTGCAAATTCAGGACGAATATGATACAGAAGTGGTGCGGTCATCCAACCGATGTACACAATGGCAATGGACGCGGCGAAAAGAAACAACAATGATTGTTGTTTTCTGCGGTGGAATAGATCCGCATCGTGTGATTTTTTCGCCTGTACTAACAACGGGAAAACCGCGTTCATAAAAAAAGTAGGTATCACCAAAACTAATTCAAAAAATTTATAGGCGAGTCCATAGATACCGACTTCTTCAGTTGGTCTCGTAAGTGTAAGGATGAAACTGTCCGCATGGAAATATACAACGTTGCATATGAGAGTAAATCCTAGAGGGAGGGCGACGGTCAAAAGCTGTTTTGCTAACGTGCTATCCAATATAATATGAAACGTTGCGTCGAGCTTGTGTGCAAATATAAATGCAAGCGTGACGGTAAGAAGTGATCCAAAAAGCAGTATTCCCAATATATGATTGAGTGATAGAGGAGTGATTTGTGATACAAGAAACACCGTTAAGAAGGAGAAAACCGCTCCTGCACCCACGGAAAAAGTAGAAAAAAGGTACCGAAGATTTTTCTGGAAAATAGCGTTTGTTGTCGTAAGCAGTGCCTGTAAAAGAATGGAAGGAGTAAAAAGGATTATTCCGATTTTTACCGCCATTGCATACCCCTGACTTCCAGAGCTTGGGAGAATGAGCAGCAGGAGAAGCGCAAAGCACGCGGATACCACGCCGATGCACAAACGGAGAGTGAAGAGGGTATTGGTAAGCTGTTTTTTATTGTCGGCATTTACCAGTTGAACATATGCAGCATTGAGTCCAAAATCAGAAAAAAGGTAAAAGATTGCAACATAGGTAGTAATTTTTATGAAGTCGCCATAGCCCGCGACGCCCAGTTGTCTTGCCAACACCAAGCTGATCAGAAAGGTGAGACCGCCTGAAATTACTTTTCCAAGAATCTGCACGGCGGTATTCCACAGGACTGTTTTTTTCATTACGCCTATTGTATCAATTTTTTGGAGGAGGGAGCGAGAGTTGTGGCAAGAAGCACGGTGAGAAAAAGTTGCCCCTGTTGAAGTGTCCAGCTATAGTGGTCAACGAGCCCCAGAATGAGAAATGAAATAAGAGGAAGAGTATGAATGAGTGGGATGTGTTTCTTTTTTATCCTACTAACATAGAATTTGCCAAGAATGAGGAGCAGTGTGAAGCCGACAAGTCCAGTTTCCACAATAATCAATGCCGGGACGGAATGAACCGGTTGAATGAAATAGAGATGCTTAGCGTCAAGGACACTCGGAAGAAGAACAATAAATTGTCCCAAGCCGGTACCAAAGAGTGGATATGTTTTCCACAATTTACCAGTTATTCTTAATAGCTCAATTCTTTCAATTACACTCTCGTTTGCTGCAAGCAACAAAGAAAAATACCTCAACGATATGAGTGTTACTCCTATCAGGAGTACACCGATAAGTGCTTTCCAAATCGGTGGTATTTTGTATTGCTTGCGCAGCATCAGGCTGATTCCGACTAGAGCAACGATCCAGGATGACCTACTGAATGTGCACGCAAGCGCGCACGACGCTATGCCAATGGTGATTGCGCTGAACATCTTGAAATACCGATTCCGCTCATTGGTTGCCGAATACATAAGTAGGGGAATGGTTATGGCAAGAAACCCCGCGAGCACATTTGGGTGTGGGAATGTTGCATACGGCCGCAACAATTCTGTACACGCTGACGACGTGAGCCAGCACCAATCCACTTTTGCAATTCCAGGAGTTGTACTCTGAAACGTTCGTTCTCCGACGAACCAGAAAATAGAACCAACACTATGTTGCAACGCAAACTGCACAATCGCAAGTATGGAGGAATAGAGCATCGGAATGATAAGGCATGCCGCTGTGAAGCGTAACGATATTTTTGTACGGTATATATACAATCCAAAGATGGCAAACTCAGCTATTTTTCCCCATCTATATACGGCAACAAACGGACTTCGCGAAATCAAAATATTGATAATGATGCATGCCCCTATTGTACCGTACCATTTCCAGTTTGACCGGACCGACTTTGTTATCAATTGCCATATGTTTGTACGTTGATATAGCATCCACGAACATACCGTTGCACACATACAGATGTCAGTTACAAAGAGTGTGGGAGAGAGATAATCAATCCGTCTTCCAAGAACAAATGCCCAATCAGGCCAAAGATGCAATCCTAACTGAGAAGGGAGAAGTATGATTGTCAGAATGTATAACAGTCTATGAAGCGGCATCAAGGACAGTATAAGAGGATATGCTTGCGTTATGCAACTTTCGGGGATATCACGAGTTTTCTCTCTTGCCCCAGTCCGGTTGATTCGGTCGATACGCGATCATCTCCCTGGAGTGTGAGATGTATGACTCTTCGTTCAGCGGATGAAAGGTGTGCCAATTCCACTGGTCTGCCAGAAGAAATTGCTCTTTCTGCTGCGCGTTGCGCCATATACATAAGCGCTTCTTCACGTTTTTCTCGATAATCGCCGACGTTAACATACACTCGTTGCCACGCGCCAAGTTGTTTGGAAACGATCATTCCTAAAAGCATCTGAAAGCTTTCCAATGTTTTACCATGAAATCCTATGAGAAGTCCTGTTTCTTCTGTATTGATGTTCACTCTATATGCTCCCGATTCATCGATGTCTACAGAAACCGTACTGATGATGCCGATGCGCTCCAGAAGGTTTTCAGCTATTTCTTTAATTGTTGTTATTGGATCCATATTATTTTCCTTTGTTAATTTGTAACTGCTGCATGATACCAAAAAGACCAAAGATATTCCAATATAGTGCGAGGCCAACAGGAAGCTGTAGTGCAAAGAACCCAAACATGATTGGCGTAATAAACATCATTTGTTTCTGCATATCTGCCATTGTGTCCTGTTTCTTGTCCTTGTCGGTTTCTTGAGTTTTGACGGCAACAGCTGTGGTTTTTGGTGACATGAGTTTTGTTTGCCACAATTGAAGTCCTCCTGTAATGATCGGTATCATGAGAAGCCACCAGCCGTATTGTTGCCATTCTGCGGGTTTTATCGCCAGGTTCGTTCCCAAAAAATGAATATCGAAATTTTGCACTTTCAAAAACGGAGCGTAGACAATCGCATTGATATCTTCGAGAAGTTTTGTGCCGTTTCCATTTCCCAGTACCTGATAAAATACATTGTACAAAGCGATCAGTATTGGAAATTGAATAAGTGTTGGCAAACAACCAGCTGCGGGATTCACTCCGTGTTCTTTATAGAGGGCAAGTTGTGCCTGTTGGAGTGCTTGTTTGTCGTCTTTGTGTTTTGCACTTAAGGCATCCAAATGCGGTTTCATATCCGCCATTTTTTTTGCGCTTTTTAATTGAGCATTCATCAAAGGATAGAGGAGAATTCGAACCGTGATCGTGAGAAGAATAATTGCGAAACCAAGAGGTCCTGGAAGTTGCAGCCATTCGCAGAATTTATAAAATACCACAAGCAAATTTGTGATTGGCCATATCAATAATTGATTCCAGATCGTCGGATTTGTCATAGGTGTTTCGGTATCGGATCAAAGCCTCCAGGGTTCCAAGGATGACACCGGATAAGACGCTTCAATCCCAACCGCAGTCCGGTCATTATACCATAGCGATCGATCGCTTGATACGTGTATTCGCTGCACGTTGGTGTAAAACGGCACACTTTATCCGTTATCCACAGTGTCCGTGCAAGTCCTGTGTCAAGCGAAAGATATTTTTGATAGAAGCGGATTGCCTTTAACAACGCCTTTTTCATATATTATCACCGCTTCTTCTCTTAAGCATTAGCGTAAGCTCTCTGAGAATATCAGACGTTTGTGTTTCTTGTATGTCTTTTTGAACAAACAAGATCAGATCCATGCTGCCAGAAGGATGTGATTGCAGCATCTGCATAAAGGCGGCATGGATTTTGCGTTTTATCCGGTTTCTTCCAACTGCTGTTTTTGCAACTTTCTTTCCTACGATTACCGCCATTTTGGTTTCTTTATTGTGCGTTGGAAGGAACTTGCAACTGAACTGATGTGTGAGCATACGGCTACCAGTTTTTTTTATGCGTGCAATATCTTGAGAAGACAACCTGTATCTTTGTGGAAGCATGATCGTATTATACCAACACCGTTTCGAAGATTGTATAAAGCGCTTATACCGTCAGAATTTTTCTTCCGATAGCGCGACGGCGCTTGAGTACTCGACGTCCACCTTTGGTGCTCATCCGCTTTCGAAATCCATGCGTACGTGCACGTTTTATTTTGCTTGGTTGATAGACACGCTTTGTTGCCATAGTCGGATTATTATACTGAACATTTCTTTGTTTTTCAATACGACGTATATGGAAAATGATACAATATGGCCATGCGACTCGGCGCATTACACCTGACATTTTTCAGGAATTACAAAAAACGCACATTCTCATTTGACGCACCAATTGTCCTTTTTGTTGGGGAAAACACCATAGGCAAAACGAATATTTTAGAAGCGATTTCGGTGCTTTCCGTCGGAAAGAGCTTTCGTGCACAGAAGGACAGTGATATGGTTTTTTGGGGAAGCGAAGTGGGGCGCGTGCGGGGAGAGATTGTACGGGTCGTCGACAATACACAGGATGTTCTTTTATTGGAAATTGTCCTGACGACAGGATCGGTTGGAGGTCGCAAGACACACGTTAAAAAATATCTGGTAAATGGCGTAGCGCGCAGACAGGTCGATTTTATTGGGAATTTTCGTTCAGTCCTTTTTTCTCCTACGGACTTAGAATTGGTCACAGACAGTCCGAGCGTACGACGGGAATTTCTTAACGGTGTTTTGGTGCAGACGGATCGGGAGTATCGGAGAAGTATGTATTCCTATGAACGGGGATTGCGGCAGCGCAACTCTTTATTGGATCGTATCCATGAGGGAAGCGCGTCACCATCACAGCTTCTTTTTTGGGATCATCTACTGATTAAAACCGGTGCGTATATTACGCAAACTCGCGAGTCTTTTATCGACTACATTAACAAGACAGCAAAAGACGATCTTTCATATAAACTTGTGTATGATCCGAGCATCATATCGGAGACGCGTTTGGCACAATACGCTCAAGAGGAAATTGCCGCGAAGACCACTTTAATTGGTCCACAACGAGATGACTTCCGTTTTGAAAAATTGGGACGGGGGAGCACATCCATTGATATATCCCGTTTTGGATCACGCGGCGAGCAACGGCTTGCGATTCTTTGGATTAAGCGGGCGGAGCTTGCATACATAGAAAAACAAACGGGAGAACGCCCCGTGTTGCTCCTTGATGATATTTTTTCGGAACTGGACGATAAAGGAAAACATATTGTTCTTGACACCATTACAAAACAGCAAACCATTATTACTTCGGCGGAAGACGACACGCAACGTCTTTTGGAAAAGACACACGAAGCACAGACCATTCACTTACCATAAGAGAATGCGTACAATATACACATACCATGTTTCATATTCGCGACACCATTCAGCTCCCCAACCCCACATCCCATAAAGGGCAGAACGGAAGGTTGCTTATCATCGGAGGATCCGCGTTGTTCCATTCGGCAAGCATGTGGTCGTTGACTGTTGCGTCGCGAATCGTTGACCTTGTGCATTATTCGTCTATACCGGAAAACAACAAGTTGATACAAAAAGCAAAAGAAGAATTTAGGAACTGTATTGTTGTTGGAAGGGAAGACATTGATGCATATATACAGGAGGATGACTGTATCCTCATCGGTCCCGGGATGACCAGAAGTGAAGAAACCGCCAGTCTTACCAACATTCTTGTGTCTTCGTATCCAAAAAAACGATGGGTCATTGATGCGGGGGCGTTGCAAATGATTGATCCACATCGTATCCCCCACGGATCAATTTTAACTCCACACCACAAGGAATTTGCATACCTGCAGGAGAAGACAACTGATGGTATCACGCCGGAATTGTTTGCCAAACAGTATCAGTGCATCATTGTCCAAAAGGGGACGGTGGATATTGTAACAAATGGAGAAGTTACGGAGCATATTTCTGGTGGGAACGCCGGCATGACAAAGGGAGGGACCGGTGACGTATTATCAGGACTCATTGCCGCACTGGCAACAACCAATGCACCGTTTGCTGCAGCATGTGCCGGTTCGTATATTAACAAACAAGCGGGGGATGATTTATATGTTCGTGTCGGGCCCTTTTATAATGCTACGGATCTTGCAAACCAAATACCACTTACCATGAAGCGATTGTTCGTCCCTTAGAGCGCAGCACCCTGAAACCCGGGGCAATTACTTTTTGCCCATTCAAGAAATTCTTGTGTACATTCAAATTTTATCCCGGCGGTATCCACAGTTGGCATACAATCAACCCATTCAGTCTCAGGGCACGTAAACGCAGCATCCTGTTTTACGGTACAGTCTACCGCTATGTTATGCCAACAATCACTTTTGCTCCCTGATCCCGAAAAAATCCATTCTGGAGGCGTCCCCGGTTTTTTTTGGTCTATAGCTCCCCAATACCATCCTTGTTCTTTTTCAGACTCCAATATCTGTGGAATGTCAGCGTTTTCCGTTGTTTTCTGTGCCGCAGTAATTGCGTTATAGAACTCCCACTCATCCACGTCTTTGCCAAGCAATGTGCAGATTCCCTGTTGGCCGTCGGGATTTTCTTTTATGGATGCGGTTCCGCCCATACATGTACAAAATGTTGTAGCAGGATTTGTAAGACACGATGTTTCCGCATTTTCTTCGCATGTAGTTTCTTGGATACATGCCGTTACATCGGGTGTTGGTGTTGGCACGGGTGTCTCATCAACGGTTTTTTGAAAACCAAACTTATCCTTGAGTACAGTAAAAATACCGCGGCCAACCGACGGGGTCATATCCCACTTCGTTTCACCATTTTCCGTTATGCGTTGTTCCGGGATGGGAAGAAGCAAGAGTAATAGGATATAGGCGACAAAACCAAACACGAGAATAAGTATTCTGGGACTTTTCTTTTCCGAGGGGGGATTGGCAGGATCCATATACTGTTAGTATACACTACTTTTGAAATTTTTTGTCTACCTTCATCAGAAGATAGGTTACAAGTACCGCAAGCACAGTTACGACAATTGCGTAGATCGCAAGGGAGACGATGACACTTCCTTTTGGGACAAACGGTTTTATATACGTATTTACTATTTCTTCGATGAAGGAATTCCACGCAAGCGCTGCGACCAAACCGAAGGCAGCCGTGGACAGTGCTATCATCTGTTTGAGCATCGCTCGAGCCATCCCTTTGGATTGTTTTTTGGCTTCCATACCGCTATTATATACTATAGACATATGTACACTCCAACTTTCTCAATCACCAATAAAATCCTGAAATATATTGGTATCATAGAGGCGGCAAAGGAAGTGATTGAGAATGCTCCGTTAGTACCAGCGTGGGAGGCAAAATTTCGTGAAGAAGCGATCGTTCGAACAGTGCACCATGGTACGCACATTGAAGGAAATGAGCTCAATTTTACGGAAGCGGAAAAAGTATTGGCAGGAGCGAAAATTGTGGGTCGGGACAGAGATATTCAGGAGGTCTTGAATTATCGGAACGTGTTGAAGTTTATTGAGACTTTTTCAGGAGAAACAATATCGGACGAAACCATCAAACATGTCCATTCACTTGTTGCCGACAGAATTCTTCCCGATGCTGTGGTTGGTGAGTTTCGGAAATCGCAAGTGGTCGTGAAAAACAGTCAAACGGGAGAAATTACCTTCCGTCCTCCACCAGCAGTTGAAGTACCATTTTTGATTTCCAATTTCCTGTTGTGGATGAATAACGCCAAGCCGGATGAAGTGCATCCCGCGATAAAAGCGGGGATAACACATTATGAATTGGTCCGTATCCATCCATTCTTAGATGGGAACGGGAGGGTTGCGCGCGCGATTGCAACGTTAGCGCTTTTCAGAGATGGGTACGACATTAAGCGTTTTTTTTCGCTTGAAGAATACTATGACCGTGAACCGGTAAATTACTATGCGGCGTTGCAAAGTGTTGTAAACGAGAATGGTAACTTGACACACTGGTTGGAATATTTTTCAGAAGGTCTTGCAATAGAACTTACGCGTATTAAAGAAAAGGTGAAATCGCTTTCTACTGATTTAAAAATAAAAAAGCATTTGGGCGGTCATCAAATGGCCCTTTCCGAAAGGCAAATTAAGATTGTCGAATTTATTCAGGAAAACGGGTTTTTACAAAACAAAGCATTTTTTGAGTTGTTCCCCATGATTTCCGAAGATACCGTGCTTCGTGAAATAAAGGATTTGATGAAAAAAGGGATTATTCAAAAACAAGGATCGACGAAGGGTGTGCGATACGTATTGAAAAGTTAATTGGATCAATGGTATTTTCCACGCTTGCTACCTATTTTCAAAAACTCGAGAACACGCCGTCACGCATCACGATGACGGAGATACTTGCTGATCTTTTTTCATCCGCTTCCACAACGGAAATCGGTGAAATTTGTTTTCTTCTTCAAGGGCGGGTTGCGCCGCTTTTCGAACCCGTGGAGTTTGGTGTCGCTGACAAGCTTATGATTCGTGCCATTACCAGTGCATATTCTTTAAAAGAGGCGCAGGTTATTGCTCTTTTTAAAAAATATGGCGATCTCGGCATTACTGCGGAAACAATTGCTAAAGAGAAACACCCTTCCGACAAACATACGAGCACAAGCGTACATTCGGTGTTTATAAAACTCCAACAATTGGCCGGTGAAAAAGGAGCAGGATCTCAAGAACGAAAGAATGCCATTCTTTCCGAACTTTTGTCCGCTTGCGACCCATTATCCGCACGATATCTGGTTCGAATTCCTTTGGATAAATTACGGCTCGGATTTTCAGACATGACGATGCTTGACGCGTTGTCATGGATGATCACGAAAGACAAATCCAACCGCAGTGCTTTTGAAGCAGCATATAACGTACGGCCGGATTTGTCCTTTATTGCTACGCTCATCAAAACGCGTGGGCTAGCAGGGGTTTCAGGTATATCGACAAAGGTCGGAGCGCCGATTCTTGCAGCATTGTGTCAACGACTGCCCAATGCAAAGGAAATGATTGAAAAGATGGGAGAAGTAGACGTGGAGCCGAAATACGACGGTGTTCGGACACAGATTCATTTTATAAAACACCCCTCATGGGTGCAAAGCTACTCCCGAAACCTTGAAAACACAACTGCTATGTATCCCGAATTAACCCACATTGCATCCCAAATTGATGCCGACGAAGTGATTTTGGATAGCGAAGCGGTGGGGTACGATGAAATCCATAAGAGAGTTATTCCCTTCCAAGAAACCGTTACGAGAAAACGCAAATACGGTATCCGCGAAGCAAGTGCTACGGTACCGCTTCGCTTTTTTGTCTTTGATATTCTTTCAAAAAACGGGAAAGATCTCATGGGCACGCCGTTGTCCAAACGAAGAGTAATTTTGGAAAAAACGATACGAACGGGTCGCATTCTTTCTCTTTCACCACACATCGTAACTTCGGATATCGCGACGCTTCGGGAATATCAAAAAGAACAAATAGCATTAGGGCTTGAGGGTGTCGTTGTAAAAAAATGGGACAGTCATTATGAGCCTGGTCGTAGAGGCTATACGTGGGTGAAGTTTAAAGAGGAGGGGAAGGTTGGGAAGCTTGCCGATACCATTGACTGCGTGGTGATGGGGTATTACAAAGGAGAGGGGAAACGGGCAGACTTTGGCATCGGAGCGTTTCTTGTTGGGGTTTTGGATAAGGAAAATTTTGTGACGGTAACAAAAATCGGAACAGGTGTTTCGGACGAATTATGGAAAATGCTTGCTAAACGGTTTGCCAAGGAACGTATGGCGCAAAAACCATCCATGTATGGCGATGTTGAAAAGAGTTTGACCCCTGACGTTTGGGTTCAGCCAACCACCGTTGTTGAAATAGCGGCAGATGACATCACGAAGTCGCCGATTCATAAGGCTGGATACGCGTTGCGATTTCCTAGGTTGGTGCGTATTCGAGAAGATAAATCCATACACGCCATTACGTCGACCAAAGAACTACAAACAATGTATAGTAATCAACAGTCCATACGATTATGATTGCGTTGTACATTCTCGCATTTATCCTTTCCGGCGTTGTACTTGCTGTGTGTGCTAATTGGGTTGTTCGTTCTGTTTCCTATTTTTCTCAGGCGCTTCACGTTAAAAGTTTTCTCTTGGGATTTTTGCTTCTGGGTGTTGCGACGACGATTCCCGAGATGTTTGTTGCATATCAGTCGGTGCACGATGGTGTTCCCCAATTGGCCGTCGGGAACTTGCTTGGTGGATCCATTCTCCTTTTATCCTTTGTGATGGGAACGAGCGCAATTTTTCTCAAACGGATTGTGTTGGATCACGGGATGAGAACCATGGATATCGGCATTTCGTCTTTGGTGGTTTTTGCCCCCGCTATTATGTTGTGGGATGGCACTCTATCACGTGCGGAGGGTGCACTTCTTGTTATCGTCTACCTTATTCATATTTTTCTTATCAACAAGGAACAACAATTGGTCGGCCATATCGAAGAGCACGCACACCACGTCAAACATGGAGGCCACGCAATTTTTTTGAGCATCGTTGGGCTTGCAGGTATGGCGATTGCTTCGCGATCAATAGTAACGATTGGGGAGCACGTAGTCCAATTGGTTCACATGCCGACATTTGTTGTCGGATTGTTTTTGATAACATTTGGAACAAACCTTCCAGAAATCTCTCTTGTGGTTGAGGCGGTAATCAAAAAAAAGCGTGATATTGCATTCGGGGATATTCTTGGATCCAGCGTTATCAATACGCCGATATTGGGTATTATTGGTTTGTTAGCTCCGTTTACCATTGCCGATCATGAACGTATACGCGTTACCCTTCTGTTACTGGCGCTCGTTGCACTCTTTTTTTATTGGGCGGCGTCCAGCAAACGCGATGTCACGCGCAAAGAAGGATTTGTGTTACTGGTGGTGTACGGGTCATTTGTGTTGTTTGAAATGATGCATATATAGCCGTATAATGCGTCAAGCTATGGGAAAACCATTTATTTCCGTTATCATCCCGGCATTAAATGAAGAAAAATTCATCGCAGGACTTCTTTCGAGTTTAAGTACGCAACATAGTCGAGATTTCGAAGTAATCGTGGTGGACGGTCGCTCCAAGGATAAAACCGTTGAGGTAGCGCGCAGATTTGCATCCAAGCTTCCCTCTCTTTCCGTCATTGTGGCGGATCATGCAAGTTTACCGTTTCAGCGAAATATTGGGGCAGATGCTGCACGGGGGCAATGGCTGGTTTTTATTGATGCGGATGTTGTCTTGTATAGCTATTCTCTCGAGCGTCTGCACGCATACTTACGTGCTTCGGACAGTTCCTTTGTTACTTCATGGTTTAGTCCAGATAGCGAGGATATCAATGATGTCCGTCTAACGCTGTTTGCCATCTTTTTCTATGAGTTATCAAAAAATTTGAAGCGCGCAATTTCTCCCGGTCCTTTTACCGTTGTCCAACGAGACGCATTTGATATTGTTGGAGGATATGATGTGGAACATCCATTTTTGGAGGATCAGGACTTTTCCCAACGGATGGCAAAAGCTGGGTATACACTTTCGATTGTTCGCGAATCCCTCTATATTTGGTCGCTTCGAAGATACAGAAAAGAAGGGACGAGGAAGGTATTTCAGGCCTATACAAAAGCGTTATTACCTATTCTTTTTACAAAGACGGTACCAAAGAATATGAAGGGATACCAAATGGGTGGTCATGTATTTTCTAAAAAGAAAAAGAATGTGCACACGCCCTTCATTAAACAGACAGAGCGTAAAATGAAGCAGTTGATGCAGGATATATTTGAATAGTATGCAGATGCTTGCCGATCTTCATATCCACTCGCGATTTTCCCGTGCGGTTTCCCGGGAGATGACCATTCCCACCATAGCAACATGGGCAAAGAAAAAAGGTATTGGCTTAGTTGCAACAGGTGATTGGACACATCCGTTGTGGCTTAATGAAATCGAAAGTCAGTTAGAGGAAACAGGAGAAGGTTTTTTGCACCTGCGGAAGCATAATGAAACTGACCATATTAGTCAGCCGTTGTTTCTTCTTTCAACCGAACTGTCTTGCATTTTTTCCCAGGGAGGCAAAACACGTCGGGTACATACTATGGTGTGGGTGCCAACCATTGCAAGCGCGCGTAAAATCAGTCAGGAAATAACGAAGCGAGGCGGTAATGTGCTTTCAGATGGCCGTCCAATCTTGGGTTTTTCATTGATACAACTTGCGGATCTTATCCTATCGACAGAACCGAATGCACTTATTGTGCCTGCACACATCTGGACTCCGTGGTTTTCGGTGTATGGCGCCATGGGAGGATTTTCCACTCTTGCGGAAGCCTTCGGTCCTTTTGCCAAGCATATTTATGCTGTTGAGACGGGATTGTCCAGTAGTCCTGATATGAATTGGCGGATACAAGAGCTGAAAACGCGATCTATTGTGTCGTTTTCAGATGCGCACAGTGCACCCAAATTAGGTCGTGAGGCAACGCTTTTTTCTTTGCCGAAAGCCACCTTTCCCATGCTTCGCGAGGCGTTGATGAACTACGCAAACGACCAGACAGAAGCCCATATTGTTTCCACGATGGAATTTTATCCCGAGGAAGGAAAATATCATTATACGGGACACCGGGACTGTCATGTGCGATTGACACCGAAGGACGCTGTTGCAAAAGGCGCCGTCTGTTCTGTGTGTGGAAAACCATTAACGCAAGGTGTGATGCAGCGCGTTGAAGAGCTTGCATCCATTGGGGAAACGGGAGCGTGGGATATGAAAAATGGCGTACGGTGGAGAAAAAGCGCAGATGGAACCAGGCCGCCGTTTGTCATGCTGGTCCCGCTACAAGAGATAATCAGTGAAGCAATTGGAAGTCCTGTGACAAGTCCGAAGGTTGCAGTGCATTTTGAACGACTTACTAAGGAGCTTGGCGGAGAATTTTCTGTATTGCTTGACAAAACGATAGAGGATATCGCGCGATATTCTACACCACAGATAGCAGACGGCATATGGAAAGTTCGATCTGGCGATATCGTCATTGACCCTGGATACGATGGAGTATTCGGGGTGGTGAAAATTTGGAAAAGCGATGCGGATAAGGCCCTGGTTTCTGCAACTGGGGAACAAATGGGAATTTTTTGATCGGTTCTTATTGACCTTGAAAAAGTAATCGTGATACGCTGGTAATAAGAAAGCGAGGTGAAACATTATGGCACAGTCAAAACAAAGCAATGAAAATCTGATGGGAGCAGCTGCATATTTGTTGGCATTCGTGACAGGAATCATTTTCCTCATCGTGGAAAAGGAAAGCAAATTTGTCCGGTTTCATGCAATGCAATCAACGATTTTGTTCGGCGGTATTTTTATCGCGAACATCATATTAGGATTCATTCCGATACTTGGTTGGCTTGTTGGGCTTTTACTGTCTTTCGCATCATTTATCCTGTGGATTATTTGTATGTGGAAAGCATTCCAAGGAGAGATGTATAAAGTACCATATATCGGTAAGCTTGCTGAACAGCAATTGCAGAAAATGAAATAATGGATATCGCGCGATATCTATATCTATTGACACCACTTGTCATGTGTACAGGTGGTGTTTATAGTATGAGCTGCATAGTGATTGGTACAGACGTGTTTTGTAAGGAAAGGAGCGCTGCATGAAACTCATCGTTGGACTTGGAAATCCGGGAGCTGAATATCAGGATACCCGACACAACCTCGGTTTTATGGTTATTGAGAAGCTTGCAAAAGAACTTGCATCGGAGGAAATTTCATGGAAGGAAGAAGACAAATTTAAAGCGTTGGTTGCAAAAATTGGCGATGTGGTTTTAGTTAAGCCCATCACGTTCATGAACAGCTCTGGCGTAGCTGTGGCTTCTATAATGCGGTATTTTAAGCTGGATCCGTCCGACGTTTGGGTGATACATGACGACATTGACTTGCCGCTTGGAAAAATACGAATACGCGAAAAGGGAAGCAGCGCAGGTCACCGGGGTATTGAATCCATCATTGCAGAATTGAAGACTGACGTATTTGTTCGGTTTCGCCTTGGTATAGGGCGCGGAAAGCTGTTTTCTAAAGGAGACAGCGATACGACAACGATAGAAAAAGGCATTGCGGGGCGATCACATCATGGGCGACACCATTGGGATATTTCCTTCGTGCTTTCCCGATTTACCCAAAGTGAAGCAGGTGCATTAAAGCACCTGATAAAAAACGGAACCGAGGCAGTGCGAATAGCTATCACTGCAGGTACGGATAAGGCGATGGCGAGATTTAATTGATGCGTATATGCAAAAAATCAGTGACATTTTGCAGACGTTCAATCCCATTGAGGATAAATATATATCCCGTGAATTTCAAAAATACGGTATCTATCTTGCTGAGACGCTTGATGACTATGCACACAAGTCCTTGTATATCCGGCTTGCCAAAACGGTTCCGAGAGCAATTCTGGAAAAAGCCCTGACATTTGTAAAAGATGCGAATGCAACAAGTAAAGCCCGATTGTTCATGTGGAAAATGAAAGAGCTGCGAAAAGGTGTCGGTTTATGAAATCGGAGGAAAGACAAACCATTCGTCTCGTTATTTCCGGTCGCGTTCAGGGGGTTGGATACCGCGCATGGATCGCGAAAGAAGCGCGCCGTCTTGGTATTACGGGTTGGGTAAAAAATCGGGAGGATGGAAGTGTAGAGATCGTCGCAACAGGAACACATGCAATGCTATCGTCCCTTGTACGACTTGCATGGAAAGGGCCAATGCTTACGGTTGTTGACAGCGTTGAAACGCGTCCAATTGAGCTCCAGGATTTTCCACAATTTCGCGTGATACAATAATGGTATGCAGGGTATTCTCCGTATCTTTCAGAAGAAGCCACGTTTTTTTGTCGCGTTAACGATTGGATATGTTGTCTGTGTTATCGTGGCGCGTTGGAATATGTACATACAATGGGAAACTGTGTGGTTTATTGCAGGAAGTATGATCGGCACATTTCTTTTGGAAGCAGCGGAGGAATTTTTTCATCTCCAACCCTCGCCCGTGCGAACCATTGTTTTTGTTGTACTCCTTGCCGCCTTAAGTTTTTTTATCATCACATCATCCGGAAGCGTGTTTGCATCCGGCATCGTGCTTTGTATATTTTTGACGTTATTGTGTTGGCAGATCGGAGAATGGAGGATCGCGGGTAACTTGGACAGATGGTACCAAATGCTTGCGGATCCAGTGTCCGTGCGCACCCAAAAACTTCTTACTGCATGTTTTATTGCGATATTTCTTGTTGAAACACTACTTTTTATTCAGGGAGCATAGGTATGATTCGTCATGAAAGTCCTGTGTGGAACTATCTCTCGACTGAGCAGCGGATTTTAGCGGACGACGGTGCGTTTCTTATAGAAGACAGTGCACTTCACCGTGATGCAGAGCCGACTGATTATTCCTACCTTGTTTTTCCGTTTGCCAAACTCTATGAGGGATTTCTCAAAGATGTTTTTTTGGATCTTACGATCATTTCCAAGCAAGATTACGCAAGCGGAAGATTCCGTATAGGGAAAGTATTAAATCCTAATATTGTCAAACAACTCCATGGGAAAAGCGCGTATGGACAACTTTGCAATCGATATGGACAAGAGCTTGCAGATTTGGTGTGGCACGCGTGGAAAGAGGGAAGAAATCTTGTCTTCCATTATTTTCCCGGTAATTTTCGCATGCTCTCTCGGGATAGGGCTCTTGAGACCGTTGCGCTTCTCATACAGGCGATGGAATCGTTGCTTCGGCAAACAGGCGTTTCTCGATTGGGGGGTTAGGATAACAATTGACATGGATATCTGTGTTACCATATTCGTATGAGGAAAAAAAATTCATCAAAAATGCAAGAGAAACCACGAACTGCGGAATGGATATTTCAATTTTGGGCATGGCAACTTTTATTATGGACGTTGTATCGGTACTACCTGCATTACCCCGAGTGGGTAGATGAGTTTCTTTTTAAACCTGCAGTTTTTGTTGTACCGGTTCTCTGGTATGTTCTGGTAAAAGAAAAGCGGTCGCTTACAACAGTTGGCATAACGGGAAAAAGGATCGGTTCAAGCGCGTTGTTGGGTGTTGGGATTGGGATCGCGTTTTTGCTTGAGGGATTGTTTGTCCACTTGGTATCACGCGGATCGCTGACATTGCAGCAGTTACCAAGTGTTTCCTCATATTCATTCGGTGCGTTGATTGCCTTGTCATTTGCGACAGCTTTTTCCGAAGAACTTCTGAGTCGTGGATTTCTATTTTCTAGACTCTATGAACAAACGAAACGCATATGGTACTCGATTGTGCTGTCCACACTGATGTTTGTTGCTTTTCACATACCCATCCTTATTACTTCATTGAAGTTTCAGGGGGCAACACTAGTGATATTTTTGGTAACCAGCATGACCATCGGTATAATCAACAGCGTTTTATTTTTGGAAAAAAAGAGCATCATTACACCACTTCTCGTGCACTTTTTTTGGAATATAACCGTGGCACTTTTCTTATAGCAAAGCGTTAGCTTGCCGTCCACCCACCATCGATATAGAACGTTGCTCCCGTTGTATAGCTTGCTTCATCGGACGCAAGGTACACGACGGTTGCCGCAATTTCCTCTGCTTTTCCAAAACGCTTCATCGGAATACGGGCAATGAGTGCGTTGTAAAAGTCGGGCATTTCCTGTATGGACGCCGTCATTTCTGTTTCAATGAACCCCGGCCCAATGGCGTTTGCTGTTATGCCCAGTGGTGCAAATTCGTCGGCAAGCGCTTCAGTCATCGCAACCACACCACCTTTGGAAGCGCAGTAATTGACTGCACCAGCCATGCCGCTCCCCACACCTCCGGAAAGGATGGATGCAATGCTGATAATGCGTCCAAATTTGTTTTTTGCCATTTCCTTTGCCGCTAGCTGCGACATAAAGAAATAGGATTTGAGGTTCGTATCAACAACCTTGTCCCACATGTCCTCAGGCATTTCCAGTGTCGTTGACAATGCACCAACGCCCGCGTTGTTGAGAAGAATATCCAATTTTCCAAACGCCTTTACAGTTTGGGCAACTGCGTTTGTTATATCCTGCAGTTTCAAAACGTCGGTTGGAATAACGAGTGATTTTCCTCCAGCGGCTTCAATTTCTTTGGCAAGCGTTTCTAATTTCTCCACGCGTCTTGCGCACAGTGCAACCGATGCCCCTTGTTTAGCAAGGGCTAGTGCGGACGCACGGCCAATACCGCTGGAAGCACCAGTTACGAGCGCAACTTTTCTTGATAAATTAAACATACGCCTCCTTATTGGATATTTTGAATGGCTTTTTCTACTTCTATTGCCAAGTCTGCAACCGTGTTGAGGTTCAATTTTTTCCCATTTAAATAGAATGTCGGTGTTGCGTTGACCCCAATCGTGTTTCCAAGATCAATTTCCTTTGCAACGAGCGTTTTCACTGCATCACTTTTTATATCTTGGTTAAACGCTTCTTCACGAAGTCCAAGACGTGCCGCTTCCGATGCGATGCGTGTGGTGCTCAGGTCTTTTTGGTTGGTAAATAACGCATCATGCATTTCCCAGTATTTTCCTTGCATGGCTGCAGCCTCAGCCGCGTAGGCGGCGGGGATGGCCATCAGGTGGGAGGGGAGTGGGTAATTCCGATAGACAAAAAAAAGCGAATCCTTATATGTTTCCGTGAGCTTCTTGACCTCCGGATAAAAGAGCGCGCATGCGGGACATTGGAAGTCGGAAAATTCAACAAGCCAGACGGATGCGTCTTTTGAACCTAACGTATGCGTTGCTCCCAAGAGAAGCACGTCTTTTTCAATCGGTTTTGCCGGTTTGGTCATGACAAACATAGCAATCGCGACAATACAGGCTGTAACAGCAAATACCCCAATAAAAAGTTTGGATTCACTCGAGAATTTCATATTTTTTCTCTTTTTGATAACGACAGGCTTTTTAGAGTAAGCGCAAAAATGATGTACATGTTAACTGCAGATATTCCACACCACATGCAGACCCCGTGTATCAAAAATAATTCCGTATACGTAAACCATGTAACAAATACTATGCCAAATAGGGACATACCAAATATTCCCCAGAGAAGCCCCTTATTGTTTTTTACCGTTCTCAGAAACGAAAGCACAAGCAAAAATATGTATCCGGCAACGCCGACTGCTGGGACTGGAATGCCAAAAGGATACGAAAGAGCACTTTTTCTCACTGCCTCGCACCCACCGCCGGTTAAGCATACAACGCCTGTTTGCCGAAGAAAACTTTGCAGAACATAGCTTCCCATCAAAAGTCCCGCAAGTGACAAAATAAAAATCACTCTATTTATGGATTTGATTTGAGTATTCATAGTATGTCTATTATGCCATAGGACGTGCAATATTTATACGTGATAATCGAAGGGAATTCAAAACGACGGATAATGAGCTCGCTGCCATAGCAAATGCTGCCATTTGTGGGGTTAACGTTATACCAAAAGCAGAGAGCGCACCTGTGGCAATGGGTATTAGCACAATGTTGTAGCCAAATGCCCATGCAAGATTCTGTTTCATCGTCTTTACCACAGCCCTACTCAAGATGATCATGAACGGAATACGCGTTAAATTATTTGCAAGAACGGTCATATCAGCAGTGGCTTTGGCGATTGCAGAACCGGTTCCGATTGCCGCACTCACATCTGCGGCGGCAAGTGCTGGAGCATCATTGATACCGTCTCCAATCATCATGATTGGTAGGCTATTTTGCTTGCGAATCGTTGCTAAAGCGTCCGATTTCCCCTCCGGTTTCACCTCTGCGATGACGTTGGATATGCCAACGTTTGTTGCTTTTGCTTTGGCAACGGCGTACCTGTCGCCCGTCAATAGCGTTACATCCATCTTCATCTTTTTTAACAATGTTATAGCTGTTGCTGCTTCTGTTCGGACAGGATCATCAACGGCAAAAACCGCAACAAGCGTTTTGTTATATGCGGCACAGACAATCGTTTTCTCTTCTTTTTCCCACAACGCTATTGTTGTTGCTGCAGCTTGATGAATCGGTATCTTGTGGGAGGAAAGGAATTGTGCGGTCCCAATAAACATATCATTGCCACGATAGGATCCTCTTATGCCTTTCCCAGGCTCTGCATGACCATTCGTAGAAATCCTTTGAAACACTATGTTCTGATTGGAACCCCACGCAAGAAGCGCATTTGCCAAGGGGTGTTCTGATGCGGACTCCAACGCAAGAATTGCCGGTAGGAACCGTTTGTGCAGTATCAACGCATCAACAACCTGCGGTTTTCCTTGTGTTATCGTTCCTGTTTTGTCAAAAACGATATGCCGAATTGCGCCTGTTTGTTCAAGCGTACGTGCTGTGCGAATGAGGACGCCTGCTTTTGCCGCCCTTCCGATACCCACAACGATAGCCATAGGGGTCGCAAGACCAAGGGCACATGGACAAGCAACCACAAGGACTGCAATAGTTGCTCTGATTGCTTCTGTGGAATGTCCTGTTGCAAACCAAAAGAGCGCTGTTACAGCAGCGATTCCCAAGATGACAGGTACAAAAACTGCCGATATTTGATCTGCTAACTTTGCCATATTCGGTTTTGCATTTTGCGCGTCACGAACGAGTGTTTGGATGTGAGACAAAACGGTATCTTTTCCGATTGCAGTAACCGACATCCGTAACACACCTGTTCCATTCATTGTTCCGGCAACTAGGAGGTCGCGCGTTTTTTTAGTCACCGGTATCGGTTCGCCGGTTAACATAGACTCATTTACCGAAGACACACCATCAACTACATATCCGTCAACTGGAATACGTTCGCCCGGACGAATTTCCAGGATGTCATTTTTTTCTATCTGTTCTATGGGAACGGTTCGTATCTCGTGTCGGAGCACTTTATGACCGGTTGGAGATTCCAGTTTACTTATCTCTCTGAGCGCTGTGTTTGCAGCGCTTTTTGCGCGCGTTTCCATGAGTTTTCCAAGAAGGACGAGTGTTATGATAACCGTGCTTGAATCAAAAAACATAGCCTTGGGAAGTCCAGAAGCTTTATTGAGAAGTGTTGCGATAAAATGAAATACGGAATAGCCGTACGCGACGCTTGTCCCCAGCACGATAAGCGTATCCATGCTCGTCGTGCCTGTTTTTATTCCACTTATCGCAGCTTTATAAAAATGTCCTCCTCCATAAAATTGTACAATTGAAGCGAAGATCGCTGTTGTAAAAACAACATAGGGTTCCAGATGGATGGGGAGGGGAATTTTAAGTAGTTCCGGAATCGTTGCGAGAAACACAAAAAACGTACCTATTGCAGACCACCAAAACCGTTTTGTCATGGTATGGAGATACTCTTTCTGTTGTCTTTACATTTACTCTTCCTGCATGGCCATGTCAGTTTATACGACCGGCGTATAACAAAGACGTTGTATTGTTTTATGTACCCCACCAAGGCTTTCAGGAGCGTCTATATCAACGGTTGCTTCTTCACTGCCAAAATTCACTTGCGCACTGTTGACCCCTGGTATTTTTTTGAGGGAACGTTCAATAAGTTGCGCGCATGAGGCACAATGCATGCCAAGAATGGGGATTGTTTGTTTCATGCTTGTTTTTTTGCCATCACTTTCATTACTTCGTCGATGACTTCCTGTTGTTTTCCCTGTTTGATCGCATCGGCAACGCACGTTTCCAGATGATTTTTTAAAATTACCTGGTCAATCTCACGAAGCGCGGCTTGAACCGCAAGAGACTGATGGATTATATGAATGCAATACCGACCTTCCTCAACCATGGAGACTATCCTTGATAGTTGGCCGTTGGCTATTTTAAGACGGTGCAATATTTTGTGTTGTACTGATTGGTCTCGCGGTATACCTTTTCCCATATTTTTCCTCCTTGACTTTTATACCCCCCTAGGGGATAGAATAGAATGGTTATTGATGTTTGTCAAGGGTATGCCAAATCTTTGGGTTATTTTTCTTACAGGACTTGTTACGGGCGGAATAAGCTGCATGGCGGTGCAAGGGGGACTGCTTGCAAGTGTTTTGGCTGTTGGGGAAACATCCAGGAAGACCTGGGCACACACCCTGCGCTCCGTCGTTTTTTTCCTTATCGGAAAGGTGAGCGTATATACTTTATTGGGTGCCTTTCTCGGATTCCTCGGTTCGTCGCTGCAGCTTTCCATCACCATGAATGCGGTTTTTATGATACTTGCTTCGCTGTTCATGATCTTTTCCGCACTCAATCTTCTCAATGTCCACCCTATATTCCGTTTCTTTGTGCTACAGCCTCCACGTTTTTTGTATCGGATTGCACGCAGCGAATCGCGTAAAGTCGATTGGTTCGCGCCTTTGGCAATCGGCGTATTAACAGTATTTCTTCCTTGTGGCACAACACAGGCAATGATGTTGGAAGCAATGCAGTTTGGCAACCCTTTGTTATCAGCAAGCATTCTTTTTGCGTTTACCATTGGTACCATACCGCTTTTTCTTTTGTTCGGGGTGTTTTTTCATGCCGCGTCATCATTTTTTACAAAATATTTTGCTCCTGTTGCAGCGACTCTGGTTATCGGTCTTGCATTATGGAACCTGTCTAACGTATTTGCTATTGTGGGCTGGGCGACACCAGTTACTCGGTTTGTGCGTTTTGCATATTGCCAGGTCGTTTATTGTGACGACATGGTAGCTGTTGGAAACAGTAAATCATTGGAGAATACTCAGGAGCCCGTCATTGTGATCAACGCCACGTCATACGCAATTGAAAATCCATACATTCCTGCGGGAGCATCGATACGGCTTTCTGTGCGCAACGTTCGCGGAAACGGCTGTATTCAATTTTTTACGATCCCCAAGTTAAACATCCAAAAAGTAATCCCGGTGGGCACAACGGAAATTATTGAGTTTACCGCACCAGCGGAGAAAGGAGAATTACCGTTCATGTGCAGTATGGGTATGTATAGAGGTATGTTTATTGTACGGTAGAGACTATGAAAACACTCCAGTTGAAACTTTCCGGCATGCATTGTGCAAGCTGTTCGCTTCTCATTGAAGGCGCTCTGGAAGATATGGGAGTAACGGCACACGCAAGTTATGCAAAACAGGTTGTTGATGTTACGTTTGATGAAGGGAAAACAACACTTGCCAAAATAACATCGGCGATTCGATCGCTCGGGTATGATGTGACTGTGTGATTTACGCAATAGTGGATAAATATGTTTTGAGCTGTGCCAACGCATCTTCCTCGGAGGAAAAAACGATTTCCTTTTTTACAGAAGGGCATCCCCGAAGCATTCTGCTGACATTCTTTCCTTGTTCATACAAAATAACCACGGGTTTACCCGTATGGTGTGCATGCTCAATCTCTATACCCGTACCCGTCGTCGGTTCTCCTATATAGGCAATCATCACGTCACTCGTATCCAGTTGGGCAATATCTCGTTGGTAAACTTCCCGGGCTGGAACGTCGGGATTGAGAACTGGATCTGTTCCATTCATGAATGCCCAGAAATAGTCAAAGCCTAATTCTTGTGCAACTCCAGCCATCTTTTTATAAAATGACTTTGTTTTTTCAGGATTTTTTAGGTCTGTAAGCGGGCCTGCAAAAAAGACTTTCATAGATTGTCATTGTATCGTACGTGTTTTTGTATAGCAAGCGTATCTCCCCCGGCGTTTGGACAACAAAGACGCCCTTTTTCTGGGGGACTTACACAAAATTCTATTGCATGCTATAGTTCTGATTGTTATTTATTTTTATCGTAAAGGAGTATTGTATGGCAGATATGAACATAACAGACGCAACTTTTGATGCTGTAGTGTTGAAGAGCGCAAAACCGGTTCTTGTGGATTTTTGGGCAGTATGGTGCGGACCGTGCCGCATGCAGGGGCCAATTGTTGAAGAGGTTGCAAAAGAGATGGGGGAGAAGGCAGTGGTGGGCAAACTGAATGTGGACGAAAATCCACAAATGGCAGGTACGTACGGCGTAATGTCCATTCCAACGCTTATTGTGTTTAAAAACGGACAACCCATAAAACAGTTTGTTGGCGTACAGACCAAAGACACATTGGTCAAAGCACTGACTGCAGCACTATAATAGAAGGTATGTATGATGTTTTAATCATCGGATCCGGACCGGCTGGATATACGGCAGGAATTTATTCCTCACGTGCCTTTTTGAAAACCGCGATTCTTACAGGAATAACGCCTGGAGGGCAATTAACTACAACAACGATGATAGAGAATTACCCCGGGTTTCCCAAGGGCATTGATGGCGCTCAGCTCATGGAGGACATGAAAATTCAAGCAGAACGTTTTGGTGCTACGTTCATAGCAGACACCGTCTCATCCGTTTCAAAAAATACAACAACAAGCGCATTTGTCGTTCAAGGGGCAAGCGGGACGTATGAGGCAAAATCCGTCATTATTGCAACCGGTGCACAAGCAAAGGAACTGGGTATTGCGGGAGAAGACCAATATCGCGGGAAAGGAATCAGTTATTGCGCAACCTGCGACGGGTTTTTCTTTAAGGGGAAGAAAGTTGTTGTTGTCGGCGGCGGCGATACTGCTATGGAAGAAGCAACATTTTTAACCAAATTTGCTGACCATGTCACGATTGTTCATAGGCGGAAGGAGTTTCGTGCAAGTGCCATCATGTTGGAGAAAGCGCAAAAAGACCCAAAAATCTCTTTTCTTACTGATACAGTCATCCGTTCGTTTGTTGGAGACGCGAAGTTGACCGGAGTGGTACTGGAAAATAGTGTTACTGGAAAAACATCCGAAATGCCAATTGATGGTGTGTTTGCCGCAATCGGGCACACGCCAGCAACTGGTTTCTTACGGGGGTTTGTCGCAATGGATGATGCCGGGTATATTCAAGTGCAGGGTATGAGAAGTTCTCAAGAGGCGCATACAAAAACCTCTGTTGATGGCATATTCGCTGCAGGCGATTGTGTGGATATGCGCTATCGTCAGGGAATAGTTGCTGCGGGGATGGGTGCGATGGTTGCGATTGACGTAGAACGATGGTTGCAAGATCATCAGTAACTATGCAATCTCCACGAATGTATACCGCCAGCGTTGCACACATAACGGATTTAACATCCAGTGTACGTCACTTTGTTCTGTCAACTTCAGAGTCAATTGTATTTTTACCCGGTCAGTATGGCACTTTTATCATTAACCCAACAACCCGTCGTCAATATTCCTTTTGTTCCAACCCACAAGACGAACATGTGATTGAGATTGTTGTTGATACAAAGCCGGGTGGACCGGGATCGAACTATTTTTTGGAGAAACGGGTGGGGGATACCGTAGAATTTCTTGCTCCGCTTGGTAATTTCATACTTCGCGATAGTCCAAACAAAAAAATATTTGTGGCAACAGGAACGGGTATCGCTCCAATTCACAGTATGGTGCAATCCGAAAGGATGCATGCTCCATGGGCCATCTATTGGGGGCTTCGACATGAAGAGGATGTGTATTGGCAAGATTTTTTTGAAGGACTTAGTAAGATAAAAAACCAAAACACCTTTTCCCTTGTTCTTTCTCAACCCAACGCACATTGGAAAGGGCTTCGGGGACATGTAACGGATTACGTTCTGCGAGAACCGGGATTATCAAGCGGCGAATGGTATCTGTGCGGTAATGCCACAATGATTGGTGAAGTAACAAAAGCATTAGGTGATCAGGGCGTCAAAACAGACCTGATTCACACGGACTCCTTTTTTTGAAACACCTGTTAAAGTCGTTTTCTTCACGTTCTTTGCCGGAACTCTAGTCTCCCAAATCTTCTCTTTTTTCTCAATACATCGCGCTGATGTATAGACGGACATGGTTTGGCGATATAGACTGCAACTATTGTTCAGTGCGAAAGTGAAGGTCTTTATGATTGAACAGCGTGCTGAATGTGTTATAGATCGTATTCATACCCATGAGCTAACCCAAAAACAGGATGGGATAAACCTTACCGCGCTTCTTCAAGAAAAACAGCAGCTTATTATGAGTTCCCGTTCGGAAGTTCCAGGTTCCTTGGTTGATATTCATTTAAGTGATTTTCGAATCGATGGAGCCAAGCCGCCAGTTGAGAAAAAGCATGATCATGCGGACGATGGTGGCAAACTTGAATCGTATTCATTGCCCACATCAACATTTAGCAATGATGTATATATTGAAGCTGCGATATGTGCAAATGGTGATGCACCAACTGTTCTTGTAGAAGTTGCACAACAAACATTTGAAACCGCTCTTGTTCGTTCTGCTAGAGAATCACCGCACCTTCTTGAACGATTTTTTACGCTCCTGAAGTGGGAAGCTGGTATGCGGGATCCAAAGGAGCTTCGTAAGATTTTACCTTTGTTACATCAGCTCCACGTTTCTTTTAAAGCAGAGCTGTTGAACCAGGTTGATGCCATCGTTGGGCATCCGCATGACGAAGCAATGTTACAGGAGCTGTTGACGTTATCAAGAAAAGTCGAAATATTGGATGGGAGACCAGAGCGGTTTGATACACAATATATAGAAAATCCTCGTGCCTATGATGCCGATTACGCTGCATATCTTCAAAAGAAGATGCGAGCTCTTTTGGGGGTTACTGGCGTGTCGGTTGATGGAATCATGCTGTACCCTAACGCGCAGGGGATCATCGAATTTCCCTTACAATCATCAACGTTTACATACTATGCGGATGCTGACTCTATAAAAAGGCGTGAGCTTGCAACGTTTAGAATTACGCAGTTGCCAGACCATTCCTTGGTATTGTGGTATGAAAGTGGGTTGGAAACTGGAACAGCGGAGAAAGATAAAGGCATGGTTTATGCGTACGAAAAATCCCTTCGTACAGAAGTAGTACAGAAAGAAGAGAAAGCGCGCACGCGAGAACAGGATTTGGTAGCGCGGTTAACCGCGCATTACGCTGCATTGTATAAGGACGGAAAAATACCAGAACGACATCACATTGAGCGCACGCAGATTCAGAAGGATCGGTTTCTTGTTGGTCGTGACCAGCTTCGGTAACAGCAATGTGTTTTTCCTGTGCTTTTTGGACACGCACTTCTTTTTCTCGTATTGACACAATTGCACAACATGCGTAGAATATACATTTGCTCTTGATGCGGAGCACATTTTTTGTTCTTCTGAACGTTTCCAATCAAAAGAACAAAATTTTTCATGAGAAGCTATATACCATATATCCGAAAAACCAGCGGACGTTTGCCGTGGGTTTGGTAGCTTCCTCTTGAATCTGAATGAACCCCGCACAAGGCGGGGTTTTTTAATACCCCTCGCACATTGACTATTGGCGTCCTGAATCAAGGGTTTTCTGCCAGAAGCCAAGGGGTGTACCCTTGAAAAGCATGTGACACACGTCATTTTCAAGGGCCTGTAGCTTAGCTGGTAGAGCGCATCATTTGCAATGATGAGGTCACCGGTCCGAATCCGGTCAGGTCCACCAAGAAGATTCGCTCGCGGTATAAGGGATCACATACTGTTGATTCCTTGTGTCGCGACAAGAGCGCGAATCGCTCTTTAACATTCAAATAGTATCTTCCTTATATATAGGACAAAGGAAGATACAGGTTTTTTTGAGTAAATGAGTAATTGCATCGTAAGGGATAATTCATTTGATTATCTTTGTTACGATGGCATTTCGTTGGGCGATAAATTTTGTAAGAGAAATTTGTCGAGAAAAATAGAACAAAGCGCTAATTTGTTTTAGCTCCTTTGTTCTCTGCAACGCTATAAAGCTGATAATGGATGCCCTGGGTGTTCATGCCGAGGAAGGACGTATATGATCGCGATAGTCGTCGGGGAGGAGTCATAATCCTGCGATCCGGCGGTTTCCGAATGGAGCAATCCTCCTACCGATGAGGTAGGAAGCTTGATGTAAATGCAACCGAAAGGTTGAAATAGCATCTTGTAGGATACCGGGCGAACTGAAACATCTCAGTAGCCTGAGGAAAAGAAATCAAG
>CAYUUX010000003.1:0-95107 GCA_964448085.1 uncultured Gammaproteobacteria bacterium
AATTGCAAACGCTCTATGGATTTTTTCATGGCACTACCATTTTATTGGTATCTCTGTATTGTTAATGCTTATACTATTATTTTGTCTTATTAAAATTGCAGATATTATAAACAAAGAGAAATTTTCACTTAAGGACAGATTATTAATATGGACTCCGTTTAGTGTTTATTTTGGGTGGATTACCGTTGCAACTATTGCTAACGTTACAACGTTTTTGGTAAGTATTGGTTGGGATCGTTTTGGCATACAGAGTGAGATTTGGACTGTCATCATACTTCTCGTTGGTGCGGCAATCGGGATTACAAGAATGCGTAAGGATAAAAATATCGTATATGGGTTAGTTTTGGTTTGGGCATATATTGGGATATGGATTAAACATACATCCGCAGAAGGATTTGCCGGCCAGTATACGAGCGTCATTGCGACTATTGTTATGTGTTTAGTTTTATTTTTAATTGCTGAAGGTTCTTTGGTATTAAGAAATAATCGTAAAAATAATACAAAACTTATATAAGTAAAATGTTTATTAAATTGTATTTAATCGCCCTTCCCGTATTTTTTGTCATCGACATGGTGTGGCTTGGATTAGTGGCAAAGAATTTTTACTCCAAATATATCGGATTTTTAATGAAATCAGATGTGAATTGGATTGCTGCAATACTTTTTTACCTACTGTTTATTGTTGGAACAGTGGTGTTTGTGATTACGCCTTCTTTAGTAGAAAAATCATGGTCACAGGCCGTTTTGTATGGAGCGCTATTTGGACTTATTTCGTATGCAACATATGATTTAACTAACCTAGCTACTGTAAAAGATTGGCCAGTTATTGTCACAGTAGTTGATCTTGTGTGGGGAATGGTGCTGTCCGCATCAGTTTCATTAATTGCCTATCTGATTGCTGTTAGGCTGGGTATATGAACTATTACCTCAACCTTGCTCTTATCCTTTTCATATACATGACGTGTTGGTTTTTTATTTCAGTAATCAAGAAACGGAATGATGTAGCTGATATAGCTTGGGGATTAGGATTTATTCTGCTAGCCTGGTCAGCCCAACAGTTGTCAAATTTTTCCACACGAGCGTTTATTGTAAACAGTTTGGTGACTGTTTGGGGAAGTCGACTTGCATGGCATATCTATTCACGTATTCGTAATAAGACAGAGGATTATCGGTACATGTTGTGGCGGAAAGAATGGGGTAGGTGGTTGTATATCCGCTCGTATCTCCAAGTGTATGTGTTACAAGGAATATTTTTGTTTTTGATAGTATTGCCGGTTTTGTATATCAATGCTTCCAGGCATGTTCAATTTCAAATAACTGACATTATTGGATTTGCCGTGTGGTTGATTGGGTTTTATTTTGAAAGTACAGGGGACCGACAACTAAAACAATTTGTTTCAAATCCAAGCAACAAAGGGAAAATAATGGATCAAGGGCTATGGAAATATACTAGACACCCAAATTATTTTGGGGAAGTAACGCAATGGTGGGGAATATTTTTTATGGCCATATCAATACCAGGAGCATTGTTTTCCATAATTGGTCCGTTAACAATAACCACATTGATTCTTTTTGTATCCGGGGTCCCACTGTTAGAGAAAAAGTATGCTGGCAGAGCAGATTTTGAAGCATATAAAAAGCGAACGAGCATGTTTATTCCATTACCACCAAAATAACTAATTTAGTAAATATGCGTATTTGGGATATTCATCCGAAATATCTTTGCCGAAAACATTTGTTGGTTTAGCACAGAGAGCTTCATGGACTATGGAATATTTTGACTATACACGGGGGTAAAGGCGGGTACTCTCATCATCCTGAGACGGTGCGTTGGATGGGGAAGAATCTTGCACTGTATAACAGACACGAGATGCTCGTGAAAGAATTTCAGCATCGTGGATATAAACATCACACACCTCTCGATTTTAAGTTTGCTGAAGGATGCAATAGTCAAACCGTATTTATTAATTCTATTTCAGAGCAAAAATTAATACTGGAAAATAAACCCTGTGATTGTCTATTACAAATTAGATGAGCTAAAATGGACCTGAACGTCATTCTTTGCGTGCAGCAAAATATGGTGGTATTGGATTAAGTTTTATGATTATTAAGACTTTAGTGAAAATTACAATTATTTTTGTAGTATTTCATTTAATTCAATATTTAGCCTTTTATCTCCTTTCGGCAACTTTTTTTGATGGACCACTTTCAGTAGGTTTTCCTCTCACCGTTTACACCGTTTCCTGTGGATTTGCTTTTCAGTCTCCAGATTGTCATTGGAAGGCATCCTACCCCCAAAACATAGTTCTAAACCTGATCGTATGGATTTTTATCTGTTTAGTCGTTGTCGGTTTAAAATCAAAGTTTTCAAAAAAATAGTTAATAACTTCCTTCACGCGGGGAGCAGATGATATTTTAGACCGTATTGATGCTTCGTTATTTTGATCTCAAAGGACGTTCGAATTTTTTTGATATACTGATTTGTTTTATCTAGAATATTTTTTCATTCAGATTGTTTAGGTACGGAAGGGTTTCCTTGGTGGCCGAATGTTGGATGTAATTGCAGAGGAATCCTAATTGGGAATACAGGAGCTATTGATATGATTGGTGGCTCCCGAGCAAAATATTGTATTGGAATATTAAACTAGTTCCCGTTGATATAATCACGCCATGTCAGCGATCGACGATTATTTAAATACAATCAAACCGAAGTATAGGGGTAAACTTGAAAGAATTAGAAGAATTGCTAAAGAAGTCGTTCCAAATGTACAAGAAGTTATTTCCTATGGCATGCCGACGCTCCAGTATAAAGGCAAATCTTTTTTAGGATTTAGTATTCATAATACGTTCATAGGCATATATCCATACGGAGGAGAAGAAATAGAAATTTACAAAAATCAACTTTCCCAATTCGGTTTATCAAAGGGTTCGATCCGTGTGCCGTTTGATAAAGAACTTCCCGAAAATTTACTTAAGGATATTATTGTCCACCGTATAAAAAGAATTACAGATCTGTAAAATAGGTTTGAAAATTGTTTACGACCGGGGCAAATATTCCCAGAGTCTGAGAACGATCTACTTTTTACCTGAGTGAATCACGATCATTATTGATATAATTCTGATATGAAAGATATCACGCTTCATGCCAAGTGGATTATCAAAGCTCCGATAACGGAAGTGTTTAACATAATAACAGATTTTGAAAAATGGCCTGAGTATTTTCCGAAAGTTGCAGCATCTATACAAGTCATAAGGCATGAAGGAAATACGTTGGAAATGGATGCGACTGTTCAATCATTCGGTAAAAAATTTCCAGTAAAAATGAAAACGCAGATCCTTCCAGGAAAGGGGTACATTTCGGACAATAAAAGCCCAAAGTTTGGAACTTCTGGCCATGAAGAATTATTACTCACGGAATGTCCCGAAGGAACCGTAATTGATTATACGTATCAAGTCGCCATCCATAAACACTGGCTCCGTATAGTCGCACGACCATTGATAGGTTGGTATGCCATGAAATTTTGGGAGAAAGCTGTCATAGAAGAGCTCAAAAAAAGTCTTGAGGAGTAAAAGTCGATATGTTGTTCAGTTTCAACACGATGGTGCATCGGTTTAGGTAGCACAACAAGAGAGAAGATGGGGAACAAGTTCTATGCGTCTTATAAGCAGTTGTTTTTTAATTTCCACTCCGATTTGTGACATAAGTCAAGAATTGAGAGAAAACGTTGATTATCAATGATAATTGAGTGGTTAATTCAGGGTTGATATGTGAAATTTCTGGTGTATATTGGGGATTCTTCTCCATAGGAATTCTTATATTGCAGTACCACTGAGTTCGAACCAGATGTAGCATTAAAACAAAGTGTAGAGATGCTTGTGTATCCAGTCCATCCTTGATTATTTATATTTTGTCGACGATTAAGTCCTGAAGTATCACCACCTGTAGGTACATCAACGATACAAATTTGTGAGTTTGATTGTGTTATTGTTTGCCCTTCTTGAGGAAAAGAGATAGTGATGGTTGGAGGATTAGGAGTGTGTGTTGGCGTAGGTGTGGGGGGTAGAGGCGTGTTGGTTGGCGTGGGGTGCGGTGTTGATGTGGGGGCTTTGGTTGTTGTTGATGTGTTTGTGGGTTGGACTTTTACAGTTGGTTTTACAGTGGGCTTGGAAGTAGGAATTGTCGTGGACACTGCCGAGCGTGTTGGAGTAATCGATAAAGCGGGGCTTACGGTTTTTGCATCAGAAGTTGGCGTGGGAAAGGATTGATTTGGATCTGCTTGTTTCGCATTAAGGCGAAAGTTTGTATAAACAAAATAACAAGTGAGACTCAAAGATATCAGACTTGCACCAATGAGAATTGGGATAACCAATTTGTTGGAAATCGGTTGGTTATTTAATGGAGAGGTATTGATGGGCTGTTGTGGCATGATATTTTGTGGCGTTGGAGTATCCAAAATGCTAGAGTCAATATCATTTGGCGTATTACTATTTTCCATAACGATAGTTTACAATAAACGCCTGCTGACTTACCAGAGCAGCTTATCAGTTCATGTTTTATATGTTTGTTCGGACAAACTGCAGGTGGTACAGTCCAAGCAATTTGGTTCTCTTGATGGTATACAATACGCCTATGTGGACATGTCCGAATTGTAAACGATGTTTTCAGAAGGAAAAGCAGCCTCACAGTTGTGCAACCGTATCCATTGAGTCACACTTCAGGAATAAAAAGGGAGCGCGAGAATTATTCGCTTTATTGTGCAAAAAAATTGGTAATGAAGTTGGCCCTTATACTATTATTTCTCTTCCCTGTTGTGTGCACGTATGCGGAGCCTATGATTTTTTGGCAGTATTGCCCAAACGAGATGGAATGGAGATACGTTTTGCTTTGAATCGGGCATTGGACACTCCACGGCTCAAAGTAAGCGTACCTCTCTCGAGCTCCACGGTGAAAAATTGTATTGATATAAAAAATGCGCAAGAACTTAATGATGAATTGATGGGGTGGCTACACGAGTCATACCATTTAAAAGCTTAGGAAATGCCACAGTCTCTCTCCCGTTTCATGCCGCGTAGAACTTTACATACACGTGGTTAGTGAAACAGACCCGTGAAAAGGAAGGCAAGAGCAAGCATGGTGAGTAGTCCGAAAATGACTACCGTCTGCAGAAACAGTTTGATTCCCTGGGATTTTTTACCGCCAAGATAGAATTGTGCCGGTTGGAAACAGAATATATATCCCATGACAGCTGCGGAGAGCGTAAAGAGTGATATCACCGCAATAGGAGCAAGAATAGAATCGTCTTTCGGAGCAAGTTGACTTCCAAAGTACATCACGAACGATATTGAAACGATGTAAAGACTTGCGCACAAGGCATTCAGAAAAGGATTTTTTGTCATATGTGGTTACTATACCATGAATACCGAATCATCAGAAAGGTTATGGACATACGGAAAAATTGCTTGTTGTTCAATAGGCGGCCCGTGTTGATTTTTCTCGATTGTTTTGAGATAGTTGAAGAGAAATTAACTTCCGTTGTATGGGAAAAATAATAACAGTGCGCACTACAATTGTATGGGGAGTGGCGCTTTGGTTTTTTGGATACCTCTTGGGCATAGTGCTTTTTGCTTTTGTGCCCAAAGAAGTCATCGGTTGGTACATCATGCCATTGGGATGCGTCGTCACACTGTGGGTGCTTTGGAAAAAAATTCATGAGCAATCACTTCTGTCCTATATTCTCATTGGTTTTATCTGGACAACGCTCGCTGTCGTCTTAGATTACGTATTTCTTGTCCGATTGTTTGCGTCAACCGATTACTACAAGCTCGACGTATTTGTGTATTATGCAACAACCTTCTTCTTGCCGGTTGTTGTGTGGTGGTACAAAGCGTGCAGGAAGCGATAATGAAGCGTATAAATGTACAATGGCATATCTCCAATAAGATGCCAAAGAAACCAACGTTGGATCAAAGAGTTGCATGGCACGTTGAGCATGCAAGACATTGTACGTGCCGAAAGCTGAGTGGGAATATATTGGAAGAAATCCAACGGAGGGGAATAAAAGTGTAAGAAAGCGGGTTATAGAGCATCAAATACGTTTCCTCCCAGCAAAAATAGCGTTCGTTTTGTTATATCTACAGCGTATGTATCAATGGAACTTTGCATTTGCAAAACACGGACGGATATTTTTGCAAGCGGACAAAGAACTGGAGTCAATACGGAAAATTTTCCAAAAACATAATGTGCATACAGTATTGGATCTTGGATGTGGTTCGGGGAGACATCTGGTCTATTTATCAGAACACCATTTTGACATGTATGGTATTGATATTGCCAGGGAGGGAATCCATTTAGCGGAGGAATGGTTGCGCAGCAAAAAGTTGTACGCTACTCTGGCAAGAGGTTCCGTATATAACAGGTTACCGTATAGAGACAATTTCTTTGATGCAGTTATTTCGACACGGGTATTGCACCATGCAGCTCCGGAGCGCATACAAAAAACGATTGCGGAAATTGAAAGAATTTTAAAACCGGGCGGTTTAGTGTATATAACGGTGCGAAAAAGAAAACTGAAGAGATCATATACCAAGAACGAAGTTATTGAAAAATACGGAAAGCAGAAAACCGCATATAGAATTATTGGACCGAGAATGTATGCGCCGGTAGAGGGAATAGAAAAGGGATTGACGCATTACCTTTTTAATAGGATCCTACTAAAAAAGGCGTTCCGTAATTTCACAAATATATCCATTTGGGTCGATGAGGAAAAACGACATTATTGTCTGAGTGGAGAGAAAAAACGAGCATGATTTCTTTTGCGTTGTTCTCTGGATATGGTACCCCTACAAAGGAATTGTTTATCAACACACCGGTTTAAAAAAAGGGGAGGTGCCCGCAAAAGTTAATTTGCATCGGTGGCAGGTGAAGCACCTTCTTGCTTCACGGTATCTTTTTGGGTAAGCCGTAACGTGGAAAGCATAGTATCGAATATGTCTTCGGTTGTCTGTTTTGTGAGTTTCATGTGGATGTTGAATCCATAATATCTATCATTCTCATGCAAATTGACGAGAGCCCCCACATATCCTTCTCCCGGTGTCCCGAGAATCGGGAGGTACATTTGCTCGCCTCCATAATCTTGCCAGGTATTGATGCCATATATTTTGAGATAGGTTACGCCATGAACATTTGTGTGTTCCGATACAACGGACGGAGGAAGATAAGTTTTGCTTACAGTGTGAATAAAGCGAGGATAATATTTTCCATCTTGAGTTACATATCCTGTGTGATCAGCAAATCCTCCTTCTCTTCCCGCGGAATAGTCTTTGGAAACACTGCCTATCGTAATGTCCCCGCCTCCGCATGCTCCATATCCTGCAAAGACCGGTCGAATGAATGAGATGGACTGTATGAATGACTGACAATACTGTGTGCCCGTGTCTCCTGGCACTTCATTTCCGTTCGGTCGTTCCATCATGCCAAAATTGACAGGAAGTTTATATTCAATGCCAAGGACCGTATCTGTATAGAGTTTCCAGAGTGTTGTTGGATCAGCAGGTTGTGTTCCGGGGGGTGTGGAGTCGATATTTTGTTGAAGTGCTGATGAAACGAAAGTACGTTTTTGAACGTAGGAAAGCACACTTCGATAGAGAGGAGGATTCGTATGCCATCCTGGGTTTGGACATACTTGTCCCATTTTACAAACCACTGCTTCGGTTTGGAAATAGGGGATGGGACAAAAGAGAACGAGGATAATCAAAAGAAATATGGCAGGGATACTAAACTTAGTATGGGATTTTTTTACAATGGGCGCTTGAGTTGGTTGCATGGATGCAGACGGTGGAAAATTTGGCGTTTGCGTTGGAGGTTGCGATGGTGATTCCATAAATCAAAAATGTCTATCAATGCAAGAAACCGTGATGGTATCGGTGTCTATACCATTTTGTTACTGACAATCTTTTGGACAATTGCATGCATCTTCATATTGTGCGTCACATATGTTGTTCCCGCAAGGGCTACAGAGCGTGTGGGGAACACCCATTTGCTCTCTGCATATTTGAGAAAGATCCGGCGTTGACTGTTTGTCAGCTATTTTTGTAAGCCCAACGCAACAATCCATTGCTTTAATGGTAGGATTCGTTTTTCCTGTTGTCATATCAAAATTACTTATCGCCCGTTCACCAGCACGAGCGCAGGAAGCTGGAGCCGACTCGGGAGCAGGAGAAGTATCAAAAAACTGTATCGTTGAAATGATTGAATCAAAACGATCAAACCAATCTTGGGCAAGTTGTGGTGCCTTTTGAGAAAAAAGGTCTTTGACAAAAACCTCTGGGGATTTCCAGATAAGAGCGTCACTGCAATTTTCTGTGTCCGTCGTAAAATATTGGGGCATCGCATCCGCATAGCTTCTCGGCGCAGTAAGCGTCAGAATAACTTGGTGATTATTTTTGAAAAAAATCAGTCCGCGGGTAAACCGCACATCACATACCTCAATTAACTGGAGAGAAAGATATGTTTTGCCGGAGAGAGACTGTATGGGAATCACGTTTTGCGAATTCGGATAGTTCGTGCCAAACGCTCGGGTGCCGTAATTTCCGTTTTCCAAAGCTTTTTTGTCTGCCAGAGCGGTTGTGAGATCAAATCCAAGAGGTTCGTCTTCATACTGAGCTAAGTCTTTGGTTCGTATATGTAAAACTACTGCGCGCGAGTTTTTGGTGTCCGCATTCAGCGTTATGTCATTGGGATATTGAATTTGGAACCCTAATTGTTCATCGGTATACGTATTCCAATCGGATGTAGCAGTTTCTTCTTTTTGCGTCTCTAACGTGGGTGTGGGAGCTTGTTGAATATTTGATATGTACATATTCTTTGACAAGAAGAAACCTCCAAAGAAGGTAGCGCATGGTACAAAAACACAAAGAAGTATGATAGATACTACGTTGCGCTTTGGTTTCCCAGTTGGTGAGGGAATTTGAGATTCTGGTGGAATATCCTGTTTTGAAGAAGACGCTTGTTCTGGCTGTTGTAAGACGGGTTCTGGATACATATATGTAGGATAACATATTATTGTTTGATGTCGACAGCTCATTGTTAGAACCATTGGAGTATGAGCGATGGGGTATTGTTGAGATTATTTTCCAGAAGGAGGTATACTACGGGGAGTATGGAAAAAATAAAAACCACAGGAGCAGTGTCGACAAAAAAGGGCATAGCAGGAATTATCCTGCTTTTTATTATTCTATTCATCCTCCTTGGAGGCTTATTTGCATTTGATTACGGATATATTGCGTATACGAAACAGACGCATATCTATCCCACCGCAACGCCTCCCCCCGGGGTGACGTACACGCCGATAACTGCGCGTGGGAGTTTTTCAAAAGATGCATACAGCGTGAACATAACACTCTATTTTGTTTCAGAGGGTGGTTCGGTGTCTGGGGATTTTTCTGGGGATTGCAGCGGAGTCATCACGGGATATTATGACGGGAAAGACGGTGGAGTCATCAGCGGAAATGCATATGGAAGCTGTGATCCTCTTTTTGTCCCCATTCCGGCATCGGCGGAGTTCTCTGGTGTTGTACAGAAAAGCCAGAAGGCCATTCCCGTTACAGGAAAAGGATCTGCAATGGGGGTCTCCGGTGAGGGTTCGTTGACGTTTACTTTCTAGTCCTTCTTTTGAAAGAGGAAACAAAAATTAGAGCCATTGGACATACGTGCATCCGGTTGGTGTTTTAGTTACCCGATCCCATCCCGAAGTGGAGCACTTTTTCATCCGCTTCCCATTTGCCGTTGTATACAGGACAAGTTTTGATCCGCAATCGGGGCATTCTTCTTCGAGTGGTTCTGTTGTTCCATTAATCCATTCGACAAAGTCGCACCCCGTCGCTTGTTTCTTTTCCGCATCCCAACCGCCAGTTGAGCATTTTTTCATTTTTTTCCCAAATCGCGTCATGGTGAGCACTAACGGTGCGCCACATTTTGGGCATTTTTCCTCCAGCGTCTGCGGTTCAAATGGGAGCCATAGAACGAAATCACACCCGTCGACTTTTTTGGTCGCCGCATTCCACATACCACCGGAGCACCTCCGTAATTTTTTTCCTGAATTCGTGAGAGTAATTTCTCCCAGTGGACTTCCACACTTTGGACAGGTGTCGGTTGTTGGTGTTTGCGTGTCGTTTTTCATATCTCTCTACTATACCATGCAGCGAAAGATATAAGAACGGAGAAAAAACAGCGAGGATGCCACTTAACAAATATGCTTCGTATTCAGTATACTTAACTGAATAAAATATGGTAACGGAATTATTTTTTGACGTAGAGACAAAAAAATTGTTCAGTGACATAGCATCTGATGATCCGGCAGATCTTGGGGTATCGATAGTCTCGGTGTATAAACGGCAACTCAATGAGGCATTGGAAGAGACACAAGGGGAGCTGCGGAGTTTTTGGGAAAAAGACTTCCCTTCTATGTGGCAATGGTTTTCGGAAGCGGATCGCATTGTGGGATTCAACTCGCTAAAATTTGATGTTCCGGCACTGCGACCATATGCACCTGAAAATTTTTCGCGACTACCACATTTTGATGTAATGGAACTCGTCCGGCAAAAACTTGGAAGAAGAATAGGATTAAACGCATTGGCACAGGTTTCCTTGGGGATAGAGAAGATTGATCATGGGACAAACGCCGTTATTTACTGGGCTAAAGGAGATGCGGAAAACTTAAAAAAATTGCAAACGTATTGTGAATCAGATGTCTTGTTGACTCGTGACCTGTATGAATACGGAAAAAAATTCGGTCACCTAAAATACATGGATAAATGGAACAGAGAGTCGACAATTGAAATTGATTTTTCGTATCCAAAGAAAGAGGTAAGTCCACAGATTGGATTATTCTGACGAAAGCAAACGTACGATGTCGGGAATTTTGCGTTCCGTTTCTTCTACACCAAGTGTAATGATTTCCTCTCCGTGAACCGCGCGCGTTATTGCAAGCGGTGTGACATGGGGCTCAAGGGGAATATCCGCAAGTTTCATATTTTCTTTTGCCAAACTGTATCGCAGGCTTGCAATGGTAGATTTTGCAATCGTTAAAGACGAAGGGGGTGTTTTTGGAACAGGTGAAGATTTTCGGGTAAGATATGCATCACAGCTTACCGCAATAACTATATCCGCTCCCATGGAACGTACAACGGAGGCGGGAATTGGGAGAGATGCCCCGCCGTCCATAAGGTACATATCACCCAACGCCATTGGCTGAAACAGAAGCGGAACGGAAATGCTTGCGCGGATAGCTTCCAATAGGTTACCTTTTTGTAGTATGACCGGCTCCCCTGAGGAAACATCCGTGGCCACAGCGGCAAAAGGAATTGTGAGTGATTCGATTGTGTGATGCCCGATGTGCTGTGTTAAAAATTCCATTGCCCGTTGCCCTTTGATGACTCCCGAGGAAAATGCTGCGTCTGAGAGTACCCACGCAAGGTCACGATACCCGAAGGTGTGGGCAACTTGTTCAACTTTTTCGATGCTTCCAAGCGCGGCAAATGCACCCCCAATGAGTGCGCCGGCACTCGTTCCGGCAATCATATCAATGGGAATATGGTGAGCAAGAAGCGTTTTGATAACGCCGATATGAACAAAACCCCGAACACCACCGCTGCCAAGGGCGAGTCCAACTTTTTTTGTCGTTCGTTTTTGTCCCATGAAGGTATTATAACAATTTGCGATAGGAGAAACGATTGGTCTATACTCAGGCTATATGAAACAGTATATATGGTATGTTGGCATTTTTATTGTATGTGTATTGGCAATCCGCATGCCTGTATATGGATTGGACCCAGGGCTGTTGCCTCCAAGGGATGCAATTCAAATTACGCTACCAACGGCTACACCAACGCCCACAATAAAATTCATGATTCCGGATAAAAGCATTAGGATTTCTATTGCGCCGTTGTCAACAGCTACTCCAACACAAACGACTGCACCGTTAACAACTACAACTGTGGCGGTAAGTCCTACTCCAGATTCATCTCTGGATGCATCAAGCGGAGCAAATGTTGAAAAAACAGAGAGTACACCATCTCCACAAGGCGAGGAAACAAAAAAAGGGGCTGTAAAAAGTATACTGAACAAGCGGGACATGGGTTTTTTTGGCATTATCGGAGCATTAGCGTTGATTATCTTGGTTATTCTTTTTTTCCCCAAAAGAAAAAAGGAATCTGACGGCATCACCGAAGAACAAACATAAAATAGATTCCTGCAAGAAATATACGGTAGACCCCGAAGGGAACAAAAGAATGATGTCGTATATACTGAAGGAAGAGACGGACCGTAAAAAGCGCGGTGATAAAAGATGTCAAGATTCCCAAGAGAAGGAAATGTAGTGAAGAGGAATCAAAAGAAATGGGTGATTGAATAAGATCTAATACTGTTGCCGCTAGCATGGTGGGGATTGCAAGAAGAAACGAAAACTCTACAGATGCGGCTCTGGATAATCCCATAACCATTCCTGCAAACATTGTCGCTGCTGCACGAGATACGCCTGGTATGAGGGAAACAGACTGACCAATCCCAATACCAACCGCTTGTCGTATCGAAACCGTTTCTAAAGAAGCTCTAGGAAACGTCCTTTTTTTAAACACTGTTTCCATGAGAATAAAGACAGCGCCTCCAAGAGCGAGTGCGATAACGACTACATAGGGATTGCCTAAAAGATACTGTTTAACAAGTCGGTAGAATAAAAGTCCGGTAATCATGGTGGGAATAAACGCACACAAGAGCGGTACCCAAAGGAACCGTTTGGTTAGGAGAGTTTGAAAATAGATGACGCCCACAGCCATAATTGCCCCAAGCTGGATGATGATCTCAAACGATTTTAAGAATTCATTGTTAGGAATGGAAAGCAGAGTTCCAACAAGAATCATATGACCCGTGGAAGATATGGGAAGGAATTCGGTAATACCCTCAACGATACCAAGAATGATAGCGTGAACGTTTTGCATGGAAAGGTTTACGAGACTATTTCTATTGCTTCGGACGGACAGGATTTTGCTGCTTCTGTTGCAAGTTTTTTGTCCTTTTCTGTGTACGCATCAGGATTTTTTTTAAGAGCAACAACGCCACTGTCTAGGGTGAATAATTCTGGCGCAATTGAGGCGCAGAGTCCGCAAGACAAACATTTATCTGTATGAAGGCGTATATTCATAATCCTCCTAGATTTCTATCCTATACCGTTTGCCCCCTTTTTAAAAGGGGAAGGAAAGAGGAATTTGGGACAGAGACAACATATATGGTATACTTGCCGATGACTTAGGAAGAAGTAAGGAAGTAGGTTTCGAAGTCTTGTAAAGTCCACGTGTTTGGTCTTTGTCAATCTTCGTAGTATACCCGTCCCGTTTTCCGTCCTAGGGAGAAAGGAATACTCATATGAATCTATTTGTCGGAAACCTTCCGTACACAATGGACAGCGCGAAATTAAGCGAAACATTCGCTCCTGCAGGAACCGTTGTTTCTGCAAAAGTGATCGTTGATAAATACTCTGGACGATCACGTGGCTTTGGTTTTGTTGAAATGAGCTCAGATGAAGAGTCGAAAAAAGCAATCGAGATGCTCAATGGAACCGCTGTCGAAGGACGACCATTGGTCGTCAATGAAGCGCGACCCCCAAAACAAGGGTAAACGTTTGTAAACGAAAAAGGGCTGAGCAATCGGCCCTTTTTTTATGGTTGCTTCGAAGGGGACGGAGTGGGAATGGGAGCGCAGAGTTTTCCTGCAGGTTCCGTTCCACGAATGAAAAACTCCGGTCTTCCAAAATAACAGGATATAGACACAATGGATTCGTTGCGTATAGGTAACTCATCCGCCGTATCTTTGAGAAGTTCGGTCATAATATCATGCCAAATCGGTGCTGCTCCCGTAACTCCCGAGGAGAGATAGGGATTCATTGGTGAGTTATCGTTATTGCCTACCCAAACAGCGGCAAGATAGGATGGTGTATAGCCAATGGTCCAATTATCGCGCTTGTCGTTGCTTGTTCCTGTTTTTACTGATACGGTTTTTCCTGGTATGACAAGTTCAGATTGTAATCCGAATGCGTTTGAGCGTGCGACGTTATCAGATAAGATATTCCCCATAATCCAGGCAACTTCCGGTTTTACCGCCTGGACGCCTTTCGATGGTGTATGCCGTTCATACACTTTTCCGGTGTAATCGGTTACCTCTAGGATCGGTTGTGTATCTTGACGAACGCCACCGTTAGCGAGCGTTCCGAAAACTTCCGTCATATCAAGCATGGTGACATCTGCGCCGCCCAGTGTGATGGACAAACCATATCTTGATGGATCTGTCCAAGAGTCAATTCCCATTGCTTTTCCTTTTTCAACGATATCGCGTACGCCAAGTTTGGCAGCTAATTTTACCGCAGGAACATTGTAGGAATTGGCGAGCGCGTATCGAAGTGGTGTTATTCCATGAAATTTCCCATCGTAATTGACCGGAGCGTATGGTGGATTGTTTGGGATTGAATACACTACGGGACTGTCGTCCAAAAGGGAAGCTGCGGTAAATCCTTGCTCTAATGCGAGCGCGTACGTTACCACTTTTATGGAAGACCCCGGTTGTCTAAGTGAGGTGGTGACATTCACGTTCCCATCGTGTTCGCTGTCAAAATAGTCATGGCTGCCAACCATCGCAAGAATTTCTCCCGTCTTTGGATTAGTAACCACCGCGGCTCCATTGCCGACATTGAGATATTTCAAAGATTGAATATGGGATGAAACTATGGATTGGACAGAGTCCTGCAATTGCACGTCAAGTGACGTAACGATACGTAAGCCTCCCTGTTCTACCAATCGTGTTCCGTACTTTTTTTCAAGCAATTCCTTGATGTACATAACGAAATGCGGAGCCCGTATGGATATATTGGGAGGCGCAAATGAAATGGTTTCCGTGTATGCTGCTTCCGCTTCCTCTTTTGTGATGTATCCGTCTTCCACCATGCGGCGAAGCACTTCCATTTGTCGATTGAATGCTTTTTCTGGATGTGCGCCAAAGGGAGAATATTCCGTGGGTGCTGCAGGAAGGCCAGCAAGAAGAGTAATTTCCCCAAGGGAAAGGTCAACAAGTTTTTTACCGAAATATGTTTCACTTGCCGACTCTACACCCCACGCCGTTCCTCCATATGGGACCTGGTTTAAGTACATTTCAAGTATCTGATCTTTGGAATAAATGCGTTCTGCCCAGAATGCAAGTATGATTTCCTTTATTTTCCGATAGATGGAGACTTCCGGAGACAGCAGTGCGGATTTGATAAGTTGTTGTGTTATGGTGGATCCTCCTTGGATTGCTCCATGGAACACGATTTCTTTTAACGCCCGCACAATCCCTTTGATGGAGAATCCGTTGTGTTGGTAAAATTCACGGTCTTCTATAGCGATGGTTGCCTGTTTGAGTCGTTTCGGAATTTCTGACAATGGCATTGGGGATCGATTCTGTTCTGCGTATATTTCATACAAGAGTGTACCGTGTCGGTCAAAAATTTTGGAGGATACGGCAAGGTCTCTGCGGGAAAGCATGGACGGGTTCGGAAGTGATCGTAACCAACCGTAGACAACATACGGGAGAAACACCAATACTATTGTGGTAAGGACGCCAATAACAAAGGAAGACAAAAGAAAACGTTTTTTACCACCTCGCGTATTTTTTGAGGATCTCCAGAAGGCCAATTGTTGCTTTTTCGATTGTACTTTGGGAAACACAGCGGGAACACGTTTTGGAAACAAGTATTGTTTATTGGCGTTCGTACGAGCCATAACAGCAAATGAGTTATACCACAGGATGAAGAAAAAACAAATAACGAGATTTTATGGTGATATATAGGAGGAAGAACCACCAGGATGCTGACAGTCGAGACAATACGTAGAGAGTGGATCACGAAGTACCTGGTGTTCCTGAGTTTCGACATTGTCGGTTTTGCCTCGGGGTGCAAGGTCTCCCGTAGATTTATCAATGGGAATAGATTGTTTGATTTGTTCGCGTTCCGTTGGTACTGTGCCTTTGATAAAATATTCAAAGCGTGTCGTACATCCTTTGGAATCTCCTTCCGCTGATGGGTTAGGTGGGAGCAGTCCACTCATGGTACAAATTTGGGCGCCAACAACTCCTTCGGGTTGTTTGGGCCAAATATCGGGTTTATCAAGGAGCGCCCTTCGCATGAGTTGATTCCATATGGGTGCCGCGCCAGTGACTCCAGATACAAGGTACCGATTCATAGGGGAATTATCGTTGTTGCCAACCCATGTTGCGACAAGTATTTGTGGAGTATATCCAATTGTCCAGTTGTCTCGAAGATCATCCGTCGTGCCGGTTTTGACAGAAACAGCTTTTCCTGGAATGACAAGATAGGAATTGGATCCGAACGCGTCTTGTCGTGCATTGTTATCAAGAAGCATGTGAGATATCAAAAATGCTGTTTCCTGTGATATGACTCGGTCGCCGCGGAGCAATAATTGCGACGGAACATCTTTGTCCATATTGGGATCCGTCCGTTCCTCAAGAACGATGCCGTCTTTATTGACGACTTTTTTGATGGCAAAGAGATCCTTGCGGATGCCGCCGTTGGCAAACACACCGAATGCTACCGCCATATCGATCATCTGTACCTCTCCACCGCCAAGCGTTAACGAAAGCCCGTAATTATCAGGATTGGATATGGTATTGAGACCAAATGCGCTTGCCGATGCGACAAAATCCCGGACCGTATTGAGATAGAGCGTTTTGACAGCTGGAATATTATATGAATTGCCAAGCGCAAAGCGGACCTGCACGGGTCCGTGGAATTTAAAATCATAATTGTGCGGACAATATGTGGGTTGGTTGACTATGCCAAAACACGTGGGTACATCCAAAAACATAGTAGCCGGAGTAATAAGCTTGCGCTCGAGCGCAACGGCATAGTTGATCGGCTTGATGGAAGATCCTGGTTGTCGGAGCGCTGTCGTAACGTTAAAACCGCCCGAAGGAGTGGCAAAGTAATCAACACTTCCAACCATCGCTAATATTTCTCCCGTTGCTGGATTTGTAATGATGGCTGCACCGTTCGTTACCTGGGTATCTTGAAGATCTGCAACCTCAGATGATACTGTTGCTTGGGCGTATTCCTGAAGCGAAAGATCAAGCGTGGTATATACTTTTAGGCCGCCGCGTTCCACCATGTGTTCTCCGTATTTTTCAACAAGTTGCTCTTTGACATACATGACAAAATGCGGCGCTTGGATATTTGCAGGTGGAATAAAGGTAATCGTTTCTTCTGCAGCACGACGAGCCTCTTCTTCGGTGATATATCCGTCTTCTTTCATGCGGCGCAACACGTCTTTTTGTCGTTGATTGGCAAGATCCGGATTGTTGCCGTAGGGTGAGTAAAGCGTTGGTGCTTGTGGCAGTCCCGCAAGTAGTGCTGCCTGCGCGAGAGTGAGTTGCTTAACAGGTTTACCGAAGAATTTTTCAGACGCGGTTGCAATACCCCATGCGGTACCCCCATAGGGAACTTGATTCAAATACATTTCAAGGATTTTATCTTTTGAATATAAAAACTCGACCCATTGTGCCAGGAAAATTTCTTTCAGTTTGCGAGTGATGGTTCGTTGTGGGGTCAATAAAGCGGACTTAACGAGTTGTTGTGTAATCGTTGATCCACCCTGAAGCTGTTTTCCCATGACCGTAGCGCTGATAGCCCGAAGTATTCCACCGACAGGATTTATGCCTTGATGTCGATAGAAGTCTTTGTCCTCTATGGCAATGGTTGCCTGACGAACCGGCAGGGGAATTTCAGAAAGAGGAACGATTGTGCGGTTTTCGTCGGTAAATATGTCAAACAATAGAACACCGTTGCGGTCGTAGATTTTGGTGGAAAGGGGTATGTCGTAAGTTCCCAACTTTGAAGGCGATGGGAGATCTTTTATGAAAACCATGTAAAAAAATATGATGATACAAAGCGGAAGAAGCCAATAAATATAAGGAAGATATTTGCCGATACGCAAAGTCACGATGGATGGCTTTTTGTTCTGCGTTTTTTTCATAGTCCCTATTATAATAGATAGGCAATCATACAAATATGTCCCACTCAGATGAGATAACAATTGAACATTATATACCCGAAACGGCTGAATATGCGATACGCCGGTTCGGTTCTGAATTTTTTGTCTGCGCTGGTGGGGTTAAGGGAGAAGAAATGTGGGAGTTGGCAAGGCTTGCGGCCGAGACCGCGCTGTGGGGATATCGGGAGATTAGAACACGGGCATGCTATTGGAAAAACAAAAAAATATTAATCGAACGCATACTACGGACGACAAATACCTGCATATGGCAAAAGAAGAAAAGGGGAGTAAATAGAGGTGGTGTATTGCCGGAATGCACTGTTGGAGTCATAGGTGTTCGATCCATGTGGATTGGATATGTTGGAGATGTACAGATATTGGAGCGAAGAGGAGACGGGGAAAGACGCATTTTGGACAAACACGACAACAACGGGAAAGTTTCCCGAAGCCAATTGGGGCAAGAACGGTATGTGCGGAAGTTTTCCGTAATTTCACTTCCGTTCGATGGAAAAGATACGGTCGTTATCGTGCAGGGTAAAAACACGAACCTTGGAACGAGAGAGCTTGACGGGATTTGCTCACTTGAAGCACGGGAACGGAATACATTGGCTGACGCTTCACATAACGCGATTATATTGATACATTCTGCACAACAACCCACAAGCGTTTGAAGATCTTGCAACAGCAACAGATATACTATACTAGTAGTATGCAATTACCATCTGTCAGAGAAATTCCCAACGCATCGCATGTTGTGTTGCGTCTTGATCTGGACGTGCCGGTAAAAAATGGCGTCGTGACAGATGATAGGCGTCTGCAAAAATCTCTATCCACAATAGTGCTGTTACTGGAAAAACAGTGTAAGATTGTTGTTCTCGGGCATATGGGGCGTCCAAAAACCAGGGAAGAACAATACTCTTTACGACCGGTATATACGCATTTGTTGGATCTAATGCGTGGGAAACGGGCGCAAGAAATACAAAGCGTGTTTCTTGATGGAATTGATGATCGGAAACGCGTTGAGGATGCAGTGCAAAGTCATGATATTGTATGTGTCGAGAATGTGCGATATTGGACTGGAGAAGAACAAAACGATCCAACGTTCCTTGCAAACATTCTTAATGCAACGGATAGTTTTGTGAACGACGCCACAGCGGTTGCTCACAGGAGACATGCTTCCGTTATGTTGCATACTCAATTACCGACGTATTATGGTCTTTCTTTTATTGAGGAAATAGAAAAGATTATAAGCGTTATCGATCACCCCAAAAAGCCGATAACGATACTTTTGGGTGGTGCGAAGAAAGACAAATTGTCATACGTTGCCGATTTGCTGGATATTGCTGACCATATAGATTTGGGGGGAAAACTTCCCATCCTTATACGGGAAGAGCCACAATTTCCACACAGTGACAAAGTGTACGTTGCAGGACTTCGGGAAGACGCCTTGGATCTTTGTGATAACGATGTTTTTGTAATAAAAAGCCACATTGCACAGGCGCAGACCGTGCTCTGGGTGGGTGCAATGGGATTTTACGAAAACGAAAGTGCACAAAAGGGAACGAATGAAATTGCAAAAGCAGTTGCAGAAAGTAATGCATTCACCATTGTTGCGGGAGGTGACACGGAGGCATCCATTGCCTCCCTTGGATACAATGACAAAATCGGTCTTATTGCTTCGGGTGGTGGTATGTTGTTGGAGTTATTAACGAAAAAATCACTTCCTGCATGGACTGTGTAATCGTTTTTGTTTTTCTCTTATACAAGAAGGTATAGAATAGAACTATGAAGAAAAAGCTTCGCATTGGTATCAATGGATTTGGAAGGATTGGAACTGTTGTCCTACGCGCTATTTTAGCTGAAGCGTATAACGTAGAAGTTGCTGCAATCAATACAAAAGGAACAATGGAAGCTGAAAGCTTAGCGCTGCAATTTAAATACGATTCCGTGTATGGAAGGGCACCTGTGCGCGTTTCATCAAGTGGACCAGATAAAGCAGCGGAGATTGGTATTCTTCACGTTGGTAACGAACATATACCGCTTCTTGGGGAATTGGTTCCTGAAAGAATCCCCTGGGGCGAATATGGTACAGACATAGTGCTCGAATGCACTGGGAAATTTACCAATACCGCCGCATTGGGACATATGACCGGTGGTGCAAAAAAAGTAATCATTTCCGCGCCCCCGAAAGATGAAAAAATTCCCGTGTATATCCTTGGAGTAAACGAATCTGCATATCAGGGGGAAACATTAGTTTCCAACGGATCATGCACCACGAATTGCGTCGCTCCAATTGTAAAACTGATAGACGAAAAAATAGGGTTTCAAGAGGGCGTATTGACGACCATTCATGCCTATACTACAAATCAGAGTATTGTTGATGGTGCCGGAAAAGATCCACGCCGCGCACGTGCAGGAGCTATGAATATAGTTCCCACGGCAACGGGTGCTGCAGAGGCGGTTATTGCCGCATACCCGCGGGCAAAGGGGAGATTTGCGGGTTCAGCTATACGTGTCCCTGTTGTCTGTGGTTCTTATTCAGACCTGACGTTTAAAGCGGTTCGAAAAACCACCATTGATGAGGTGAATGCAATTTTTGAAGAGGCGTGCACATCGTCGGAATTGGTTGGGAAAATGAAAGTAACGTACGATCCAATCGTATCTTCAGATATTATCGGTGATAATGCGTCTTGTATCATAGATACCCGGATGACAAAAGTTGTTTCAGACGACATGATTTCCATAGGAGCTTGGTATGATAACGAATACGGATATTCTTGTCGCCTCATAGAACTCGCGATGTATATGGCGGCGTTTAATAAGTAATGTTTGTGGGCAACGCTAAACAGCTGAAGAAAAAAAATATTTTCTCACAAAACGAATTTGTTCTTCTGTATATCCCAGTTGAGAAAGAAGCTCCTGTATCTCTGCTTTGGATTTGCCTTGATTTGTCATTGATTGTGTAATTTGCAGGATCATTTCTGTGGGTTCGTAGGGGAATAAAATCCATTGTGTGGTTTCCTTGGCAAAATAATCAGGGCGGTATACGGAGTGTGCTTTGTAAAACATCGTAACGACACGTATGCTTGCCGGTTTAAAGCGTTTAAGGTAGCCAGTTGCACGAACAAGCGTTTTTCCGGAATCAGCAACATCGTCAACAAGAAGAACGTGTTTGTTCACAATACGAGTTTTGAGCGGTTCCGTTATGCTCACCTCACCTTGGGTTTGGATATCCGTGTAGCTTTGAATGGCGAATGTAGCAACTGGTTTTCGGAGAAAGTCTGATAATATATGCCCCAACGTTAATCCTCCCCGGGAGATCGCGACGATTTGATCAACACCGGTTGAGTGGGATAGTATGGAGGCCGCAAGTTTCCTCGCTAAGTCATGATAGGTATTCCAGGATATGGGGAGGTATTGAATGGGCATATCTTAGTATCTCGTTTATACTTGACGCTTGTCAATTGCGTTCTATAATGGGGTACATGAATATCCAACAAACAAGTAAACTCAAGTACGCAAGTATTGCCATATCTGGACGACCCGGGGCAGGGAGATCGACGCTTCTGAAGAATTTGAAGCCCATTGTTGAAGCATTGGGATGGGAGACGTTTTCCGGAGGGGATTGGGCAAGACAATTTGCTGTGAAAGCTGGGAAACACAATGCGAGCGATCCAACACACCATAAAGCAACGGATTATTCTGACGAAATTGATCATCAGATTGATGCGGCGATGCGGGAAAAATTATCAGATCCCAACACACACGTAGCTGTAGAATCTTGGATAGCGGGATGGAATATGAGAGGGTTGCCACATGTATTGAAAGTGCTTCTTATGTGTGATGACGCACTTCGAATTGATCGCGTGGTGAATAGGGATAATTTGAGTGTGGATGAAGCAAAACAACACCTTCGCGTGCGGGAAGAAGCAAATTTGGGGAAATGGAAAAGAATGTATGACGCAACGGACTATTGGGATCCGAAGTATTATGATTTAGTTATCAATACGTATTCTCATGGACCAAAAGAAACAGTAAATCTTGTTTTGCAGGCGCTTGGGTATTTTGCAGCAAATGGGCAAGATAAAGAAAGTTAACAGAATGATACCTTCAGGTGAAACGATTGCCAAACTGTGGGATGTTCACGGGCTTCCGGAAGAAAAAAAACACCATTGCGGGTTAGTTGCTGGTTTAGCAATGTATATTGTGGAGCAAATACAGGAAAAACAAGCGATAGCGATTCAAAAAAACCTCGTGTACGCAAGCGCGCTTCTCCATGATATTGATAAAAAAATGGAAAACCTGCCGGGTGAACAACACCCGGATGCTGCGGTGCGTATGTTAACCGAGCTTGGAATGCAGGAAATTGCTCGCATGGTACAATCACACCCGCTTCACGCGATTCTTGATGAGCGTATTGCCCCAAAAACAATAGAGGAAAAGATACTTTTCTTGTCCGATAAAATGGTCAAACACGACGTTATATCCGTCGAGGAACGATTCCGATTGTGGGAAAAGGAATCGCTTGACGAACACGGGAGAAGCGTTTTAGTCAGGGCGTATCCGAAAGTGAAGCAGTTGGAGCGTATATTATTGGGTATGATGCAGTTGCGTAGTGATGAAGTGATATTGGGATGCAAAACCAGTATACTAACAGAAGGAGGAAGTGTTTTATGAAAAATCGAATACTAATAGTATTTGTTTTATGTTTATTTTCGCTTTCGGCTCGATTAAACATTGTACGCGCCGCGGATACAGTACCATTGTCATCTGGTGTTGCGGCGGAGGAAAAAATTGAATACACACTTCCGTATCCGGGAATTCTTCCGGATCACCCCTTATACTCAATCAAGCGTTTTCGTGATTATGTTCTAGAATTAGTGATTGCAGATCCGGTTCGGAAGGCGGAATTTTATATATTACAGGGAGACAAACGGTTACAAATGGGTATCATGCTTCATGCGAACAAAAAAGATGTTCTTGCCGAAACCACGATTTCCAAAGGCGAAAAGTATTTAGGGAAGGCAATAGATATGCTTGTATCGTACAAGAAAAATTCTGGAACCATACCGGAATATATTGTTGAAAAGATACAAAAGTCATTGCAAAAACATGGAGAAGAGATAACGGTTTTGTTGCAAAATGTTTCGGAGGCACAAAAACGAGGATTAACAGAGTCATTACAATACATCCAATCGTTGCAGAAGGAAATAGAAAAGCTTAAATAACTGGATGTGTTCAGGGAAATGAATACATTCTTTTTGTTATTTCTTGATATTCTCCGAAGAATTTCTTCATGGAGTTAAAAAAGAAGCTGGGAGAAAAATTGACTGTTTTTGATATAGTAATTCTCTATTGACCACCCCTAATTAGTGTTCTACACTCGATGAGTGCACCATATATAGCGTTTTATTTTTCACAGCTCTATTCACACGACACTATGAAATGCCCGTATTGTGACCATAAGGATACCGATGTTTTGGAGACGCGGGATAGTGAAGACCTCTCCGTGACCAGGAGAAGACGGACATGTCCGAAATGCGATAAACGATTCACTACCTATGAGCGAGTTGAGCATGTTCCAATCACCGTTATCAAAAAAGACAAACGGCGCGAAACGTTTGACAGAGAAAAACTCAGTCGTGGAATATGGAGAGCAAGTGGAAAAACAACGTTGTCCGCAGACGATGTCAATAGAATTGTTGACGAGGTTGAGCGCGAGATTATAATCGGTGACAAGAATGAAGTGGAAAGCAAAACGATCGGTGAGCTTGTTGCAAAACGGCTGAAAAAGCTGGATAAAATTGCCTATATCAGATTTTCTAGCGTCTTTAAACAATTTGTAGACATAGAAGATTTGGCAAAGGAAGTAAAAAAAATTAGTTGACCTGTCAGCACAAAGGAGAATGTTCTATGGAATTAACCGGCATTCGTAATACTGTATTTTTAGACAGATATGCGTTGAAAGACGAAGCTGGTAATCCTATTGAAAAAACTCCTGAAGATATGTGGCGTCGTGTTGCACATGCGGTTGCAACCATGGAAAAACCAAGCGTGAGGGAACAGTGGGAAGAAAGATTCTATGACATCATGAGGGATTTTATCTTTGTTCCCGGCGGAAGAATCTTATCTGGAGCCGGCACGGGATACAAAGTTACATTTTATAATTGCTTCGTTATTCCCAGTCCAAAGGATTCCCGAGGAGGTATCCTTACCACATTATCCAACATGGTCGAAATTATGGCACGGGGAGGAGGGGTTGGTATCAATTTATCAACATTGCGTCCGAGAGGATCTCGCGTGAAAAAAGTAAACGGGTTTTCTTCAGGACCGATCAATTGGGCAGAACTTTTTTCTGTTGCGACAAAAGATATTATTCAGCAGGGTGGGACGAGACGCGGTGCCCTCATGCTCATGTTGTGGGACTGGCATCCAGATATTGAGGAGTTCATAACAGTAAAAAAAGATCTGACAAAAATTAACGGAGCAAATCTTTCCGTTTGTGTATCTGACGCCTTTATGACCGCCGTTAAAAATGATGCGGATTGGGATTTAGTGTTTCCGGACACTCAGGATCCGGACTATGACACGAAATGGGATGGGTACATGCCCAATTGGATCGCCTTGGGAAAAAAACCAAAAATCGTTCGGACGATAAAAGCGCGGGCGTTATGGGATCAGATAGCAACCTCCGCATGGGCAAGCGCGGAACCAGGCGTAGTATTCATGGAACGCTATAACAAACAATTCAACAATTATTATTATGAATTCGTCAATTGCGTAAACCCATGTGGAGAAGAAGGGCTTCCATACTGGGGGGTATGTAATTTATGTTCCATTAACCTTGCTGCGCTTGTTGATGCACAGGGAAACATGGATTATGAACGGTTGGCCCAGGTGGCAAAGATAGGCGTACGGTTTCAGGATAATGTCGTCGATGCCGATGTATATATTTTTGATGAAATCAAAAAAGTACAACTGCAGGGGGAACGTCGTATTGGTCTTGGAACCATGGGATTGGGTGACGCATTGATTAAAATGCATATCCGGTACGGATCGCCGGAGAGTTTATTGGTGATTGATAAAATATACAGAACCGTTCGTGATGCCGCTTATGAGTCGTCAATAGACATTGCGAAAGAAAAGGGAGCATTCCCAAAAATCGATAAGAAAAAACACGTAGAAGGGTATTTTGTGCGACAGCTTCCCGATAGATTGAAAAATAAACTGCGCCGATACGGGATACGCAATTCTTTACTCCTGCAGCAGGCCCCGACGGGTTCCACATCGCTATTGGCAGGAGTATCCAGTGGTATCGAACCCGTATTCGAATTTGAGTTTATTCGTCGCGATCGTTTGGGAGAACATTTGATCAGACACCCACTGTATGATGCATGGGTTGAATCGTTCAAAAATGAATATGGACACGAACCCACAAAGGAGGAACGACCGGACTATTTTGCGTCTGCCAATGACTTAACTCCGGAAAATCATGTGGAAGTGCAAGCGGCTATCCAGAAATATGTGGATGCATCCATCAGCAAAACAGTGAACGCTCCCAACGCGCATACGGTTGAGGATGTGAAGCGGGTATATACAAAAGCATATGAATTGGGATGTAAGGGTATTGCATATATGCGGGAAGGGAGTAGGCAGGGTGTATTAACAAGAACGGAAGCTGAAAAAAAGGAAGAACCTGTTCATGAAGAAACAGTTCCCCTTGTTCCAGAAGTAAAACCAAGACCTTCTATTGTTCATGGGTCAACATATCAAGTCGAAACGCCGGTTGGGCAAGCATATGTAACGGTGAATACGAATGGAGGAAATCAGCCAATTGAGATGTTTATAAATGTCGGAAAAGCAGGAAGTGACGTTACTGCCATGGCGGAAGCGGTTGGAAGATTAATATCTCTTATTTTGCGTATCGCATCACCAATTGCACCGATGGAGCGGGCAAGAAAAATTGCAGCAGAACTTATCGGTATCGGCGGCGCTCGATCTTTAGGTTTTGGAGAAAATAGGGTAAGAAGCCTGCCTGATGCGGTTGCAAAAGTCATAGATAGACATTTTGGTTTTTTTGCAAAACACCGACTAGATGCATCTGCAACAGAGCCAGACAGGGTTGTTGGAGACCATCAGGGGGAGCAAGGGGAAAAGCAGGAAGAAAATATCGAGGCATTGCTTGCAAAGATGGGCGCTTCACCCCAACAGATAATGGTGCAGAAACCATCAGAAAACCGCATGGTTACCGTGGACTTGTGTCCCAAGTGCGGGGAGGGCAGTCTTGTTTTTGAGGAGTCCTGCAAAAAGTGTTACAGCTGCGGATATTCAGAATGTTGATATATGACTATTTACACCCGAACGGGCGATAGTGGAACAACTGCTTTGTTTGGGGGAAAGCGTGTATCAAAAGGAGATTCCAGAGTTGAGTCATATGGATCGATAGATGAGCTGAATAGCGCCCTAGGGTTACTTTTATCCTTTCTTCCCGATACGATGCGCCAAAGGAAAATTCTGCACAGCATTCAGCAAGACTTGTTTACGTGTGCATCCTGTATAGCGGGAAACAACATCAACATGGATGGCATTCAGGAACGGATCCGCGACATAGAAGAGACAATCGATGCAATGGACAAAAGCGTACCGGATTTACATAACTTTATTCTTCCCGGCGGATCCCCCGCCGGCGCATTAGCGCATGTTGTGCGGACAATATGTCGGAAGACGGAACGTATGGTTGTAAAAGAAAACACAAGAGGAAGATACGACGTGGTCGTTGCATATCTCAATCGTGTTTCAGACTTGTTATTTGTGCTCGCAAGGTTTATAAATAAGATCGACGGTGCTAAAGAAGAATTGTGGAGGGGCAACGTCAAAATGTGAATGCGCGAGGAAGACCGTGAAAATCGGTCACTGTGCCGCAACGGTAATTCTGCCTTGGCAGGACAGTCCGGAACTCTCATTCATATATCCCGAGCAGGAAAATGAAAATTGGTAGCCTTCTCGGGTACAGCGTATCGAGAAGGTTTTTTAATGGGAGATAGTGTATGAAAATAAAATCGCATTTGAAGACATATTTTTTAGTTGTCTGCTGTGTTGTTCTTGGGGTTTTATTTGTGAGAAACGGTCTGCAGGGGAAACAAACGCCGCAAACAAGTGTTGAGCAGGAATCGGTTCCTGCAAGTGTTGTAACCATAAATGATGCAACGCGTATTGTAACGGGGAGGGAACAGGCAAAAACGCCGTTTGAAGCCTTGTCATTTCTGGCTAAAAAAAATAATATTCCTGTTGTAACAAAATCATATGATTTTGGCATATTTGTCCAGTCGATAGGAGACAAAGAATCTGGGTCTGAGATGGCATGGATTTATTATGTCAATGGAGCGGCCGGAAACGTTGCATCGGACAAATATGAATTGAAAGAAAACGATAGTGTTGAGTGGAAATATGAAAAGTCGATATATTAATGCAGAATTTATGGAAATTCTATTTTTTTCATTTATTGGAATCATTTCTCGCTTGGTGCCCCATCTTCCCAATATGACAACGATCGGTGCGGCTTCGGTATTTATGGGCGCAAAATTCGGAGTGAAAAAAGGAATGCTTGTGATGCTGCTTACTATGTTGATAACAGACAGTATTAAAGGATTGCATTCCGTTATGTGGGCAACCTATGGAGCTTTATTTATTGCGGTGTTGATAGGGAAATATGCGATCGGCAACCGTCGGGCCGGATGGATAATGGGGGGTACCCTGCTCTCCTCTCTCATCTTTTTTATCGTTTCCAATTTTGCCGTTTGGCTATCCCCGCATTTTATGTATCCTTTAACTCCAGATGGTTTGATGCGCTGTTATGTAATGGCTTTGCCGTTTTTTAGAAATTCTTTGATCGGCGATGTACTTTATACGGTGATTTTCTTTGGGGTATATGATATCGTTCTCTCAATAAAAAGAAGCTATTCGTTGCAGAGACAAATCGCTAATCAGTGAGGCTTTCCCATCTGTACCATCATCGCGTAATTTTCTGCTATGATTAGAAGTATGAATAACCTGCCTGATACCAGGAATAGTTCTAATACTATAGCAACTCCGGCAAATCCAGTGGGGAGAGTAAATAAAGAATTAGAACCTTCAGCAATCGGGAACAGTGAGCCTGCAGTTAGAGATGCTGCAAAGGAAATCGATCTTCCAAAAGAACTTACTTCATTTGGTGTCCATACGACATCAACAGTAGTACCGATACCCCCGCCGGTACAACAAATGGGAGTGATGCCTACCGGTCAAAATATTCCCAACGCCGGAATCTCCATCTCATTACCGTTGTCTGATGATCAAATAGCGCAAGGAATGCGAACGAGCGTGCTGGATTCGTTCCGTTGGTTAGCGGAGTGGTGTAAGCGGCAATTAAAACGCATCGGTATGGTAAAAGCATAATATGCCAATAGAGACAACTGCCATTATCAGCAAACTTGAAACCTTCGGTATAAGCCTGTTTATGCTCATTCTGTTGGGTGCATTATGTCTTGGTGTTATCTATGCAATTTTTCTCCTATGGAAGTATCGGGGTCGTGAGGCACGATCGCTTTCATATGTGTTACTGCAAATAGCCGTGCCCAGAGAAAATGAGATCAAAATCGATGCTGCGGAACAAATGTTTTCCAGTATTTACGGAATTTACAATAATAAATGGTGGGCCTTTATCCAACCACAAGAACACATCTCTTTTGAGATTGTTGCCCGGAGGGAAGATATTCGGTTTTATGTGTCCGTTCCAAAGAACATCATGGATCTAGTGGAAAAACAGATCCATGGAGCATATCCCGGCGCAGATATCAAAGAAGTTGAAGAGCAGTCGATATTTTCGGAGAAAGGAAAGGTTGCATTTGCCGCTCTGCGTCTTCGGTATGGGAATCATTATCCGTTACGCACCTATCGGGATCTTCCAACTGACGCGCTGTCATCGATTACATCGGTTCTTGCCAAAATGCAGGAAGGTGAAGGAGCTGTCATCCAGGTATTAATACAACCAACAGGGGACAGATGGAAACGAACTGGCCGATCATATATAGCAAAGGTAAAAAAAGATGAGGCTAATCCAGAGAAGGCAAATTTTAAAGTGAATGCAAAATCGCTTGAAGCGATTGAACAAAAACTCCAGAAGCCCGGTTTTAATACGGTGATCCGCTTGGTAGTGACTTCAGAAACAAAAGAACAGGCAAAAATTCACTTAAAAAATATCATAGCTTCATTTGGGCAATTTTCCTCAGATAATAATTCTTTCTGGGAAGTAAAATTTCCCATAAAACATTTATTCCTAACCGATTTTATCTATCGGTACTTTCCAATTTTCAATGTGCCCCTTCTTCGACAATTCAGCGTTTTGAATACCGATGAGTTGGCAAGCGTCTATCATTTGCCAAATAAGACCATTGAAACACCACATATTTTTTGGCTTAACGCGAAACGTGCACCGGCACCGCTGTTAATTCCGCAGTCAGGTCTTTATTTAGGTATGTCCAAATATCGAGGTGTGGAACGTCCAATATATGTAGGGGACGATGACAGAAGACGGCATATGTATGTGATCGGTAAAACGGGAACCGGTAAATCACAACTTTTGGAAGAATTAGTGATGCAGGATATCAATTCGGGGAAAGGCGTTGCGGTGATTGATCCACATGGAGATCTCATTTCAGGTATCTTAGCGAGAATGCCGGTTTCTCGTGCTGAAGATGTGATTTATTTCGATCCTTCGGACACGGAACGACCCATGGGATTGAATATGCTGGAAGCAAAAACAGAAGAACAAAAACATTTCGTTGTCACTTCAATTGTCGGCCTTATGTACAAATTATACGATCCGATGAAAACCGGTATAATCGGTCCGCGGTTTGAACATGCGATACGAAATGCCATGTTGACGGTTATGAGTGAACCCGGGAATACGTTCGTTGAGGTTGTCAGAGCATTGACGGATCAGTCGTTTGTGCAGGAGCTTCTGCCAAAAGTATCGGATCCTTTAATACGAAGGTACTGGACTGATCAGATAGCGCAAACCGCAGATTTTCATAAATCGGAAGTGCTTGATTATATTGTTTCAAAATTTGGGCGGTTTGTTACGAATAAGCTCATGCGCAACATTATAGGACAGTCATCTTCTTCGTTTGATTTTAGAAAGGTAATGGATGAGGGAAAAATATTACTGGTAAATCTTGCGAAAGGAAAATTGGGAGAAGAAAACAGTAATTTCCTCGGGCTTATTCTCGTACCGCGTATTTTGGTTGCGGCAATGAGCAGACAAGAAATTCCTGAAGCCGATAGACGAGATTTTTATCTCTATGTGGATGAATTTCAAAATTTTGCAACGCCAGATTTTGCGCAGATACTATCAGAGGCCAGAAAATATCGGTTGAATTTGATCGTTGCCAACCAATTTATTGGGCAGATGGAGGAGGAGGTTAAGAATGCTGTGTTTGGGAACGTTGGAACCCTTGTCGCATTTCGTGTCGGAGTGACTGATGCCAATTATCTTCAGCACGAATTTCAGCCGACGTTCTCTGAATCCGATCTTATCAATATTGATAAATATAATGCCTATATTAAAACAATCGTTCATAACGAACCCGCGAAACCCTTTTCTATTGATTTGACGAAAAATATGAGACAAATAGAATCGGCGAGGAATCCGCAGATTGCAAATGCAATTATCCAGCTTTCCCGTTTAAAATATGGGCGTTCGAAGGAATTGGTTGAAGCAGAAGTGTCGGAACGCGCACGATTATAAAATTCCCCCTTTACTTTACGTCCAATTACGATACACTTTTAAAATATTAGCGAATTATTTATGGATCAATCAGAGGAGCCGCTTAATCCCACAATTCAAAAACGCCACGAAAAAGTCGTTTATATCTTTAATCTTTCCGAGGACGTATGGCCGTTTATTAAGGCGATGTCTGATACGCACGAACGGCAATTTGAAATAGATTGGAACGCGAATCTTGCTGAGCGCGACCTGCTTTCCATTGCGGAAGAAAACGAAGCGATTTTTATTTCTCCCCGACCAATACGACAGTCATTCCTTACGTACCATGAACAGGTGTTTGGCGCAAAACACATAAAAATACTGGTACCAAAAACACACACGGGGGAAATATGTGAAGACATTATTAACGATAACGAAGTAATGGATGAGTTGGTAGCTGCGGCAAATTCGGTAAAAAAATTAACACTGCTTAGCTATTCAACAAGCCCGCAATTTTTCCATCTCGTTGAAGTTCTGCAAAAAAAAGATATTTCCGTATATACGCCCGAATCCCCAGAGGTATCCAGCGCTTGGACGGTAAATTTTTTCGGGAGCAAATCCGGCATACGGCAATTGGCACAAAAAAGCGGAGCAATCGAGCCCGATTTTAAAATCGCTGACGGTCTTATCTGTTCATCAATTTACGACGCCGCCATGATAGCCGCAAACAAGTTTGTAAAAGAAGACGGCGTGGTCATTAAAACGAACAAAGGGCACTCAGGTGCGGGAGTATTATTGTTCCGTTCCGGAGATCTTCCGAAGGAATATAAATCATGCGAACAAGCAATACATAAGATTTTAAAAAAAGACAGTTATTGGGAAAAGTTTCCCATTGTTATCGAAGATCTTCTCAATGTAAATTCCGCGATAGGCGGTGGATTCCCGAATGTGGAATTTAAAATAACCAAGAGTGGAAAAATAGAATTTTTGTATTATTGCGCAATGCGGGTTGATCGGGATGGAATATATAAAGGACAAGAGATGCATGAATCCGTGCTTCCTGACCGCATTGCGGCTCGAGTGATTGATACTGGGTATTTCATCGGCGAACAATATGCAGCCGCGGGGTATCGTGGGTACTTCGATGTCGATTTTGTCGCGGCAAAAAATGGAGAGATTTATGTGACAGAGTCAAACGCACGACGCACGGGCGGAACACATATGTATAAGACCGCGGAGAATCTTATTGGAAAAGAATTTATGACAGATTCGTATACCTTATCGAATAACGATTACGCGCTCCCGAAAGGAAAAAAACCTTCGTTTTCAGAAATAATTACCGTATTGCAACCGGTTTTGTTTGACAAGAAAACAAAGGAGGGGGTTGTTCTGGCTTCATCGAATTTATTGGAACAAAGTAAATTCGCATATATAGTCTTCGGAAAGAACGAAAAGCGGTCTTTGGAATTAGAGGGGGAAATGGAGCAACTGCTTACTACACTTCAGTAATAACCGTTCTTCGGTAAATTTTGGTATAATTTCTGGTATTACCGTTCGGAGCTGTAGTTCATCGGTTAGAACGCGATCCTTATAAGATCGATGTAGATGGTCCGACTCCATCCAGCTCCACATGGAACAAGTGATTTTAGTAGACGATAAGAACCGCCGTATAGGGGTTTGTCCTAAGGAGACGGTACATACCCAAAATACTCCTTTGCATCGCGCATTTTCCGTGTTTCTTTTTAACAGCAATCATGAGTTGTTGCTTACAAAAAGAGCTGCAACAAAAAAAACGTTTGCGGGTGTATGGACGAATAGCGTGTGTGGGCATGTCTCTCCCGGAGAAAAAACTTTTTTGTCAGCCAAACGCAGGACGCAGGAAGAATTGGGGATTGCCCCACACGCCATCAGAAAAGTCTCGCCGTATAGATATTCCTTTAAAGATGCGAATGGAATTGTCGAAAACGAAATATGTCCAATTTACGTGGGATATGCTGCTATGGATCCAAAACCCAATAAGAAGGAAGTAGAAGACTGGAAATGGATAGCATGGGATAAGTTTCTTTCCCAAATTCAATCTCATCCGGGTTCATATTCTCCGTGGTGTGAGGAAGAAGCCATGATTCTTCGTTCACGCAATATTTTCAACCGATAATTCTGGATTCGCAGAAACTGTATTGAAAGGAACAGCGTTTCCTCTAAAATATGCATACGCTCCAATATACGATGCGTTGTCCGTGCACAGAGCAATGGGTGGGCAATGGAAAGGGATGCTCGATTGTTGAAATTTTTTCCGAAGGTGAAGATTTGACGCAACCCCTCCTCCGATGAGGATAGACCGTGCTCCTTGCTGTTCTACGGCTTTCAATGTTTTTGCAACGAGTACGTCAACAATTGCGTCTTGCACCTCATAAGCTATTCGTTGAACGGTAGTTTCGGTATACCCCGGTAATTCCTTTTGCCTGGTTATTTCGCGCAAGATTGCCGTTTTTAAACCAGAGAATGAGAAATTTAATGTATCATCATGAAGGAGCGGTCTGGGCAGCGTGCTTTTGTGTTTTCCTTGGATTTTTGGATACAAATTCGCTGCCTCTTGTATAGCAAGACCTCCTCGTGACCCAAATCCGAGGAGTCGTGCTGCTTTATCAAACGCTTCACCGGCCGCATCGTCAATCGTACCCCCAAGCCACCGGAGTTCTTTTGTATTCTTCATGAGAAAAAGTTCAGTGTGTCCGCCGGATACAACAAGTCCGATTGCCGGGAAAAGAATCTCGGTTGTTTGCGAAGATGCAAGAAAATTTGCATAGAGATGCGCGAGAACATGGTTGACGGGTATGAGGGGTTTTTTTGTGACATAACTTATTGTTTTTGCCGTTTCAACACCAATAAGGAGTGATCCGATAAGTCCGGGACCTATCGTCACGGCAACCGCGTCAATATGTTTCCAATCTTGGTTTGCTGCTCGCAGCGCCTCGTTGATGACGGGAAGCATGCATTTAAGTTGCTCCCGTGACGCCACCTCGGGAACAATGCCACCATATTTTTCATGCATGGCTGAAGAAGTGGCGACGATATTGCTTAGAATTGTTGTTCCGTTTTTAACCACGGATGCGGACGTTTCATCACAGCTTGATTCAATTGCGAGAATTATCATGTATGTAGCCGTTTCTTTAATTGTAATAAGAATACAATCCTTGGGAGCATAAAGATCTGAGATAGTAAGAGTGCAGTTGCAGGAGAGGTCCAATCGGCCACCACTCCAAGAAGAATTGAAAATATTCCAAACGCTACGTTTCCCATAAAGGAGACGATGGAAGCAAGGGTCGCTCGTTCGTTTTCCGTAAACTCCTTTTGCATTAATGCGTTTGATGCAACACCTGTTACACCAAATAAAAACGACGTAGACGACATGATAATGGGGGATGCAATGGTCGGAAAAACGAGAGAGATACCATTGATAATACGGTTTATACAGGTGTCAAATAACATAAGATTTAAACCACCGAATTTTTTAATCAGTTTCCCTGCATACCAATAGCTTATCCCGCCTCCTGCAAATGAGAGAGCTTTTGAAATACCGATCGCCCATGTTGGCCAAAGTGTTGCTATAAATGCAGATTTAAATTGGAAACCGGATTCGCCAACTCCAAATCCGATAATTTCGTCAATGCTGAGGAGTCTAAGGGTTTTGTTACGCCATATGTGTTTGATTGCATTTGAAAGATGCGAATAAATATTCGCCGTGGTCAATGATTGACTCTTTGGTTCTCGGACATAGAAAGAAAGAATGAAGCAGATAACTTGTGGAATAACAGAAAGCCACATGACCCATGCATAAGAAAAATAGGCGATAACGCTTCCTATGACAGTTCCAATCGTTAAAGCTGCTTGGAACATGGCGCTTACCTTCCCAAGGTAGTGATCATAGAGATCAGATTTTTTTAAATCGCGCAGTGAATCATGAAGTAGCGCATCATTATTGCCGCTATAAAATGCCCGTCCGACGCCTTCAAAAATGGCGCCAGCGGCAAGAAATCCGTATCCTCCACCGATTGCATAGCATGTTATGCTAACAACAGATGCGATCGCGCCTGCAGTTATGGTATTTTTCCTTCCAATTTTATCCGAAAGAATTCCTGTGGGAACCTCAAAAAAAGCGGAGGACACCATTGCTATGCTAAAAAGGCTCATTGCTAATGCATATGACCCGGTTATTTTTGCAAAATATAGAATGAGAATTGCACTATAAAAATTAAAATCCGTAAAGAAATTAAATAGCGCTAAAACCCTGATATTACGCTCCATATACGTATATTCTACTCGAGTTGAAGCAATTTCGCGAGAACGGACGTTGAGGGTGTTTCAACTTTTGGTATCACAATGGCTTTGGCACCAACGAGTTCAGTTTGCCGAAGTTTTTTTTCCAATATAGGATCACCCTCTGTCAAAGCTATGTGCGTTGGTTGTATCCGTTGGACCATTGCGAAATAGTCAGCATCGTTGGTGAATGTGGGGAGCGATATAACCTCATCCACATAAATGAGAGACTCAAGCATTTTTTTTCGTTGTTCCTGTGTATGGAATGGTCTTCCTGGCCCTTTGAGTCGTTTGATTGTTTCATCGGATTCGAGCATAACAACGAGTTTTCCTCCGTGTTGTTTAGCCTTTTCCAAAAAACTGATATGTCCGAAATGGAGTATGTCAAAACATCCACCGACAAGTATGAGAGGTGTTTTTTTCATTGTTTAACTCCTTTCAAAAAGACGGCTTGCCACGGTCGATAATTGGATGAGAATGTTTGTTCTGTTTGGACAACGCCGTTTTTCGTTACCCTATAAAGGAAGGATGCTTTTGCTCCCCAGGCGGCAAAATCGACCTGCCTGATTACGCCAACGGGAAGTGTTGGATCATCTTGGTATAACGGAGGAGGGGGTGCAACAATGCCTCCTACAACATGATTCAGGATTTCCGCTTTTCTTCCATCAGGAGCGCCATAAAATTCGACAGTGAGTGTGAGATTGTCCGTATCGGTTTTTGTTTGAATAAGAATGTAGGAAGCGGTGTCGTTTATAAAACGTAAATCTTCCGTTGGATTAAAAACCGTTGCGTCTAGTCCGGCTTTTGATCCATCATCCTCATAATAATGAACGCGATAGGAATGTTCGTGCCGTTCAGTGATGGGAAGACCCGCATTGAGTGCTGCCCGAAAGACAGTCGTCGAAACCTGACAGACTCCGCCTCCATCGCCCAAAACGGTTCTCCCGTCTTTTATGATATACGCAGATTGGTATCCCGTTGCGGCCGATATGTCCCCAACTGTTTTGTTAAAGGAAAAAGTGTCACCGGGGGCAATGAGAACACCGTTTAATTTCGACGCGGCAAGCGCAACATTGTGTATTCTACCCGGGATGGATCCGGGAAATTCAGAATATCCAATACTGATGCGTTCTTTGATGCCAAATGAATTCGTCTGTTTTGTTGAAACAAGCGGTTCTATGGACAGGACGGGTATGGGAATGGTTATGTATCGCACATCGCGGGAAAGCGCCTCAATAAGTTTGTTGGAAATAAGCGTTCTCAAAGCGTCTTCATCAACGGATTTTCCCGTCTGGGATGGTTTAAATACTGCTACCTTACCGTTTGAAAATGAAAAAAGAGCATTTTGCACGGGTATATTAATTGAAGCAGAGAGGGAAGCTATGGTTGCATCAACTGCGTCTCTGTTCCACGTGTATGCAGGAGGAAGATTTGTAGGCTGCCGTCCATAGCGTTCACGGATATTACTTATAAAATGGGATGATCGTCCGATCAGTAATGCTTGCGTTGCTGACAAAGTCGCGTCATAGCCGATTCGTAATTCCGTTCCTGATACCGTTGCTGTTGTTGATTCGTATGTGAGTTCAATTTGGATATCGTTAAACGAGGTGTTTTTTTCCATCCAATACGCCTTAATTTCTTCTTTGGTTTCGCCCCCAAATGGGATAGTATCAATGAAAACTTGCGGGTATGCCTTGTCCTTAAATGAAGATTCAAAATACCATACAGCTCCGGCACTGGCGCCAATAAAGATGGTGATGCAAGAAAAAATGATCCATAAAACAGGGATATGCGCCGCCTTGTTGTTTTTATGAGCCATGGTATGATTATTGTACAGGATTTTTTTATGATTACGCCACCATCAAACCCGAATCCAAACGAAGGTATTACATTTGGACAATTACAGGATTTTTCTGGACAGGAAACCGTTGTTGTTCCCCCTACGCCCACACCAGAAGCAACAGCGCCTGTGGTAGAAGTATCGCCGGATATGCAAGTCCCTTTGCCAACGATACCTGAAAAGGAGCAAGGGGGACGGCGATCTAACCCGTGGCCAAAAAGGATTATCCTTTTTTTGTTATTGATCATTCTTATTATTGGTGGCCTATTTGGAGGAAGATACATCATCGATATGATGAATGCGTCTAAAGAGGTCACAATATCCTATTGGGGCTTATGGGAAGATGAATCGATTATACAGCCAGTGATCGCAGCGTTTGAAGCAAAAAATCCTAAAATTAAGGTTCAATACAGCAAACAATCCCATAAACAGTATCGGGAACGGTTGCAAGCTGCTATATCCCGCGGGGAAGGTCCTGACGTATTTCGATTTCATAATACTTGGGTTCCGATGATGCGCAACGATTTATCGCTTGTTCCCGAAGGAGTGATGACGACGAACGAATTTGATAATATATTTTATCCAGTTGCGTCAAATGATCTTGTTGCAGGAAACGCAATTTATGGGATTCCCGTTATGTTTGATGGTTTGGGACTGTATTACAACGAAGACCTGTTTGCGACAGCGGGAATTACTGCGCCACCCTCAACATGGGAAGAATTGCTGACGATGGTACCGAAGATTGCTAAGCCAGACGGGGAAACCTTCACAATATCCGCCATAGCATTGGGAACAACAGGCAACGTTGAACATTATTCCGACATTCTTTCAACCATGTTTATGCAAAACGGTATCGGAAACGGAATACCGCAAGGAACCACTGCGCAAGAAGCGCTTATGTTTTATAGGAAATTCGCAACGCCGAATGATCCTGTATACACTTGGAATGACACCATGGATAATTCGATTTACGCATTTGCCATAGGAAAAGTAGCCATGATCATGGCACCTTCTTGGAGAGCGTTCGATATTCAATCAATCAATCCGAATTTACGTTTTAAAATTGCACCAATTCCCCAATTGCCCGGTTCTTCAGTCAATTGGGCTTCGTATTGGGTGGAAGGGGTATCCAGTCAGAGTAAATACCAGCAACAGGCATGGGAATTTGTGAAGTTTTTGACCAGTAAAGAAGGGGCGACGCTTCTCTATAGCGAAGCACAACGATCCAGAAAACTTTTTGGAGAACCATATGCTCGAAAAGAGCTCGCTGCTATGCTGGAGGATGACCCGTATGTTGGTGCATATATAAAACAAGCGCCGACCGCACAATCATTTCCCTTGGCATCAAGAACGTTTGATAACGGACTCAATGATCGATTGATCGTATATCTGCAAAATGCCGTGAATGCGATAAAAGACGGCTCTTCTCCGGAAAGCGAAATGGAAACAATGGTTGCCGGTTTTCAACAAGTGTTTTCAACATACGGATTGGTGTCAAACACTGCCCCAGCAGCCTCCGGACAACAATAATGGCGTCCTTACAATCGATGGTTCTCTCCGCGATGCTTTATGCGGATATTTTTCATTATCCATTGACGTTTCGTGAAATTGTTTTTTGGGTTCCTTCAGCCAAGCGTATCCAAGCAAAGAGTATTACGAAAGTATTGTCGTATTTGGTGAAGTACAGAAAAATTCAGTATTATGCGCCATTTTTTGTCCTGCCGCGAAGGGTGTCGCTCATAGGGATTCGCGCAAGGCACTTGGAGGCAAGCAGGAAAAAATGGACCAAAGCCTATACATTTGCGCGTTGGGTGCAATGGATACCGACGGTGATGCTTGTCGGCGTGACGGGTGGTGTTGCCATGAATAATGCAGACATTGATGATGATATCGATATTTGTATTGTGGCAAGAAAAAAAACGGTGTGGATTACTCGGTTTTTCGTCACGCTGTTTGCGGAGTTGATGAATAATAGGAGAAGGCCAGATTCGACACATGTTAAAGATAAGATTTGTTTGAATATGTTTCTTTCAGAAACGTCCCTTGCTGTTCCAATGTCAGAGCGTGGTCTTTATGAGGCTCATGAAGTATTACAAATGGTTCCTTTGTGGGAGCGAAGTTCTACCTATAAGAAATTCGTATCTGCTAACACATGGGCAAGCTTGTGTTACCATAATGCATTTTTTTCTCGAAATAAATTGAAGAGTAAACAGATACGAAGATTCAGAGGGGCAGAAAAAATATGTTCTTTGTTTGAGTCACCAGCAAGGGTATTACAGCTTTGGTATATGAATAAACGGAGAACGTCAGAAGTGGTTACGAAAGACAAAATACGTTTTCATCCGATTGACAGGCGAGCATTGATACATAATCAATATAGGAAGCTCCTTGGGTTAAGAAAAATTCCCCTTGACAAGAATCTTGCCCAAATCTAAAATAGCAGTCACTCATAATGAGTGCCAAAGAAAAGTTAGTAGAATTTTTTAAGGAGGATGTATGACAAAGATAACGCCACTGTTTGATAATGTGTTAATCAAACCGCTTGAAGCAGAAGAGAAGCTCCCTTCAGGAATCGTTCTTCCTGACAATGCAAAAGAAAAACCACAAATGGGAGAGATTATGGCAGTTGGTCCTGGAGCAAAGGACGAAAAAGGGAACACCATTTCAATGGTCGTGAAACAGGGGGATAAGGTTATGTATAAGAAGTGGGGAGGAAACGAAGTGAAAGTCAACGGAGAAGAATGGATGATTGTTGAACAAAAAGATATATTAGCAGTTATTAAATAACCACTTTTAAAGGAGGACATATGGCAAAACAAATTACTTTTTCAGACGAAGCGAGAACAAAATTGGTAAACGGAGTCAACGTTCTTGCAAAAGCAGTTGTTACCACTTTGGGACCCAAAGGGCGAAATGTGGCCATTGATAGAAAATGGGGAGCTCCAAACGTTATTCACGACGGTGTAACGGTTGCAAAGGAAATAGAATTACAGGATCCCTTTGAAAACATGGGGGCACAACTTGTAAAAGAAGCTGCCAGTAAAACAAATGATGTGGCAGGAGATGGAACAACGACAGCCACGCTGTTGGCCCAATCGATAGTAAACGCCGGGTTCAAAAACGTAACCGCCGGAGCAAACCCAATGATTTTGAAAGTGGGTATGGAAAAAGGCGTTGAGACGGTGGTTACAGAGATTAAAAAGATGGCAAAAACCGTCAAAGAAGCTGACGTAGCGAAAGTGGCAACGATTTCTGCACAGGATGAAAAAATTGGGGGATTGATAGCAGAAGCATTGCAAAAAGTAGGGAAAGACGGCGTTGTAACAGTAGAAGAAGGAAAAGGGCTGACAATGGAAATCGAATACAAGGAAGGAATGGAGTTTGACAAGGGATATGCTTCACCGTATTTTGTGACAAACGCAGATAAAATGGAAGCAGAAATTTCCGATGCGTATCTTTTGATCACTGACAAGAAGATTTCAGCAATTTCCGATTTACTTCCGTTTTTGGAAAAATTTATCAAAGTATCCAAAAACCTCGTTATTATAGCTGATGAAATTGACGGTGAAGCGCTTGCGACGCTCGTTGTGAATAAAATGCGGGGCACATTTAATGTGCTGGCTATTAAAGCTCCCGGATTTGGCGACAGACGGAAAGCAATGCTTGAGGATATCGCAATATTAACGGGCGGCACTGTTATTTCAGAAGACACAGGTCGGAAGATTGAGAATATTACAGTTGAAGATTGTGGACGCGCTGATAAAGTTTGGGCAGATAAAGAAAACTGCAGGATTATCGGCGGCAAAGGTCCGGCAACAGCCTTAAAAGCAAGGATTGCACAGATCCGTCGGGAAATTGACGATACAACGAGTGATTTTGATCGAGAGAAATTACAAGAACGACTCGCAAAACTTTCTGGAGGAGTAGCTGTTATTAACGTAGGGGCTGCAACGGAGGTAGAGTTGAAAGATAAAAAAGAACGGGTGAATGACGCTGTTTCCGCCACCAAAGCGGCTCTTGAGGAAGGTATTGTGGCAGGGGGAGGCGTTGCGCTTCTTCGTGCAAGGACAGCATTGTTAAAACTGAAAGAAACGTTATCCGTTGAAGATGAGAAGACCGGTATAGACATTTTATACAAAGCATTAGGTGAACCGGTAAGATGGATTGCTAAAAACGCCGGCGCAGATGATGGGTGGGTGTTAAAGACCATTGAACAGTCAAAAGTGTCCGATTTTGGCTTCAACGCGATGACACTGGTTTTTGAACCAATGATTCAAGCGGGAATACTTGATCCAGCAAAGGTGACACGAAGCGCTGTACAAAATGCGGCAAGCATTGGCATGATGGTGTTAACGACAGAGGCATTAATAACTGATATTCCGGAAAAGAAAGATGCCGGAGCTGGAGCTATGCCGGGTGGCATGGGCGGCATGGGTGGAATGGACTATTAACGGTAATAAAACAACATAAGCCCCGGGAAACCGGGGTTTTTGTTGTAAAATGGGAGTTATGGTGATACGTTGACTGTGTGTTTGTATGAAACAGTATTTTTTGACAGAAATCATCACAAAAGATCAAGTAGTCCATCAGGGTGTATACCACCATCCAGCAAAAAAATCTGATATCGCAATCCTTTGGATACATGGATTAGCAAGTACGTTCTACGGGAATATTCCTCTCCTGGATGCTTTTACAGCAGCATGCGACGAACATGGATATGGTTTTGCATCCTTTAATAACAGAGGGCATGATGTGGTAACCGGACCCAAGAAACTGGACGAAACAAGTGCAAAAGGGTATATCCGGATATCAGGGGGAGCAGGAAAGGAACATTTTGAAGATTGCGCTCAAGATATCGAAGCTGGCATTTCGTTTCTTGCATCCCAGGGGTACAAGAAAATTATTCTTGCCGGTCACAGCACTGGAGCAAATAAAGCGTGTTATTATGCAGGAGCCACGAATGATGATCGCGTGGCGGGGGTTGTGCTTGCGGGTCCAATGAGCGACAGGCTTGGTACCTCCATACCAAAAATTTCCTATCTTTTGATGAAACTTTGTATCACTTTTGGTTTCGGAGATACACTTTTGAAACCAAAAGGGTCAGTTTTTTCTCTTACTCCAAAAAGATTCTTAAGCTTATTTCAAAAAGGCTCCACGGAAGACCTCTTTGATTATGGAGACAAAAGGCCTCGATTAAAAGAATTTCAAAGAATACGCAAGCCGGTGATGGTGATCATAGGGGAGCGAGATGAGTATGCCGACAGGCCAGTTGGGGATATTCTAAAGGTATTTGATAGTCGCCATAGGGCGACTATCTACAAAAGCATCATTGTGCAGGGAGCCAACCATAGATTCGAAGGGGCAGAAAAAAAGTTTGTCGAAGAAGTGGCGCGTTGGATTCAATCGATATAGATTTTTTGGTTGATTGTAGTTTTGTCGTGTGCTAGTATCGTCTGTACCATGAAGAAAAAGATTATTTTTCTGATCGGATTATTATTATTTGGCGCCATAATCATTGGCGGTATTAAATATTTATTGCAGCGTGCACCCAAGCAAGGAAACCTCAAAGTAGATAGTAATCCCGTGGCAAGCGTATTTTTGAACAATAAACATATCGGAAGAACACCTATAGATGCTACAGCCATGAAAGTTGATGCTGGTGAATATACGCTGAAAATCGTACCGGAATCGGGAACCACGCAATTTGCAAGTTGGCAGGGGAATATTAAGATAGGAGCGAACTTACTGACGTATATCCGAAGCGACTTATCTGAATCAGAACTCTCCAGCGCGGTTGATGTCGTGTGGTTGGAAAAAATTTCCGGGAAAAATGCAGAAATAGCTGTGACAACAACACCTGATAGTGCCATGGTATTGCTTGATGATGTCACGAAGGGAATGACCCCGATTACTATTGAAAACGTAGTTCCTGGAAATCATACGATTACCGTATCTTCATCAGGATTTTTACAAAGAACATTAAAGGTACAATTAACGCCCGGATATCGATTGGTGGCTGCGGTAAAGCTTGCCTTATCCTCTTTTACCGAGGATCGTGTCGCTTCAGTAGCAGCAACCAGCGAGAAACCTGCTACAGCATCCGGAACCCCAAAAACGAGTCCTAAACCAAGTGCAACGGGAACCGCGAGCGTGGTTGACCCGGAAAAACCGTACGCTTTAATAAAAGACACTCCGACAGGATATTTGAATGTACGTATGGCTCCTTCTAAGACCGCGACAAAAACAGCAGAGGTGAAACCCGGTGAGAAATATTCGTATGAAGATTCACAAAAAGATTCCGCTGGTACCGTTTGGTATGAAATTAAAAAAGATGAAGCTGTATTAGGTTGGGTTTCCGGACAGTATATTACCGTCGTTGAGTGATTTCCCCATTTTTATCCGCCTATTCCGTAGATGACCAAGAGTACGGAGCTTGCCCATAAGACAACAGTTGTTAATAGCGGGAGATCTGAGGTCAAAACTTTTTCTGGAGACTCTCCTTTTCCTTCGTAAATCAACTGCATGTATCGCATAATGCCGTACAATACGAATGGGATCGTAATCATCATCCACTTCCTGTCAGAAATAGCAGTAAAATTTCCTATAGCCGAGTTGGTAAAAAGTATCCCTTTGTTCGCGGGTTTTTCCAAAAATGTGTAATATACATACGTGATGAATGTTGAATTCGCAAACATTGCAGTAAATGTATCAAGGAGTTTTTCGGAATAGTGCAACAGGCTATCACGCGTGTCTTTTGGAACAACCCCCTCATATCCTTGAATAAGCGTGAGTTCCGCACGACGTTTTCCCGTTGCAAGAAAGAGTGCTAAAGAAAGAACTGCTAACGCAAGCCATATGGAGATGTGATACCCCGTCGCTGCCTCTCCAGCGTAGACACGTATGAAATACGCAGTCGTTATTGCAAGAATATCAATGATGCTGATATGTTTCAAAATGAGCGAGTAGCTATATTGAAGAAGCACAAAGCCAATGGCAAGGAGTAAGAATGTCGTTCCGACGGACGCAGCGATACCAATGCCAATGATAAAAAGAAGCGCTGATGATAAAAGCGCAACGTGCGTTGATATTTTTCCGCTTGCAACAGGACGGAATTTTTTAAACGGGTGCTTTCTGTCCTTTGGTGCGTCGAGCACATCATTGACGATATATCCTGATGAGGAAAGGCAGCAAAACGATAGAAAAGCCAAGAAAGTTGAGAAAAAATACTGCGATGTGAATAGGGTGCCCGTAAAGAGTATTGGGGTAAAAACAGCGAGATTTTTTAACCATTGTCTTGGTCGCGCGGTTTTGAAAATTGCGAAAAGAAGTTGACCCATAGAAAAAATCCTCCGATGCCAACAGCAATTAAGAATAATGTGAATATTTTTTGTCTGCTATTAACCGTTAATGCAATTGCACCCAGTATAGCCGAGAGCATCCAGTAAAACAAGGCAATTCTTCGTTTGCCCCAACCAGCTTTCAGAAGGACATGATGGAGATGTTTTTTGTCTGCCCAGACAGGTGACCCTCCTTTAACTATTCTTCTGATAAGCGTGTACACAGCATCCACGGTTGGAATTCCGAGCACGAGCAGGGCAGTACCAAGTTTTCCGTAAGACAAAATCGCAAGGATTCCAAGGAGGAAACCGGCGAGTGTTTTACCACTATATCCCGGCATAATCTTTTGTGGGTAGAAATTCCACGGAAGAAAACCTGCATATGCACCGGATACGATAAATGACAATATGGTGATTGGGAGCTGTGAAGCGTCGTGTATGCTATAGCGAAGAGACAATATGCCGATGATGGCGGCGCTTATGGAAACAAATCCCGGCATTTGACCCTCAACGCCAGCGGACCAACCAACGATATTTGTGGTCCACATTAACCATAGAAAGGCGACGAGCGCCGACCATACAAGGAGGGAGTGTGTTCCAAACAGATTGATGGGTATGCGCCAGGAATCAAGGTGTAAAACACCGCCGCTCAGCGGATTTGTGATGTATGGTATCCCTGCCCCAGCACAAACTGCAATACCTATTGCTAACGTATTCGTGACGATACGAATATACGGACTGATATCTTTCACATCATCTAAGAGGCCGACGGTGGTAAAAATCAGGCAAGAAATGAGCAAGCCGATAAATAATTTATTTATCGGCAACAGCAGGAGAGCAACTGCTGTGATGCCAATAAACAACGCCAGACCTCCCGCTCGTGGAATGACTCCCGTATGTGTGTGCGCAGGATGCAGTCTTTTTTTGGGATCATCTACTAGGCCAAATTTTTTTGCTATGCGTATCACGAGGGGCGTAATGGCTGTCGTGACTAAAAAGGAAAGAAGAAAAGGGATAAGAATGGCCAATGTCCACATAGAGAGATTCATGTAATAATCAAAATTATTTTGATCAACGTAATTAAAGACATAACACTTATCACAAAGGAACCAATTGAAAGAATTTGTGAGAACACAAGATACTCTGCAATAAGTGATGCAGAGAGAAGACTGTTGATTGTGTTCCAAAGAAGAGAAGAGAGTGGTAGTATAAATAACCAATAGGGTGAGGTAAGTCTGTCAAGTCCCCAAGGCCTTGAATACCATAGTGGGACAACAGGTGGAAATGAATGAAAGGAAACAAGAATCAAGATTATTCCAATAAACGATGAGAATATCGCTCCATACATGGTCCAACGGATGATTGTGTTTTGTCTTAATCGTTGAGACGATTCAGCAACCATAGTAAAAAATTGGCGCATGGATGATAATGTAAAAACGCTCATATTATTTTGCTTGCGATTGATGATTTATGAGTGGAAGGTCATACGCAATCGAATAGGTTTGATCTTCATGGAGGACAAAAGCGCGTGTTGGATAAGATGGATATGTTGTTCTCATAAAGTTCGGTTCTACAATTGCATCTCCTACATACCATGGAAAAGCTCCGTTTGCAGGATTGAACAAAAAGACTCTGGTGGGATTTTGTGCGTAGTATTTTGCTTCAAATAGTACCAGAGGGCTCTCAACATAGATAACATCGTTTGGACCAATCAGAGAATTAATTTCTTTCATGGGTGTACGGTAATCGGATTTCATGTGTTGCTGGGGATACCATATGTTCATAAGGATGTTAAACAGAAGAAGAATCCCCACGAGGACAATTTGGATGATTTTTTGTCGTAGCGACGCGAGTGCAAACCCGATCGAAAACACTTCTGCGATGGTAACTGCTGTGAGATACCGATTAACATAAATTGGTTCAAAGAAGGAAAATCCAATAACAATGCTAAGCGGAAGAAAAATAAGCAGAACAAAAAAACCAGACTTTATCCTCTGTGATTTTGGGATAAGCGATATGGCAAAAATCAAAAGAAGAAACAAGGAAAGATAGTGTGTGTAGCCCCATCCGTACCACGGAGTGCCCTCATAGCCAACATACAGGTTTCCCAAAACAGATTTGATAAGGTGCCAATCGACAGGAAAGTACCAACTGGTTTGAAATTTAGGAACGCTGGTGGCTATCCATATAAGCCACGGGAGAACGAAAAGTCCAATTGTAAGAAGACTTCGTATAAATTGATCTTTTATGAGAAAGGGAACCGAGAGAATCTTTTTGCGGTGCACAAGAATGTAATGGATGGCACACACAAAAGGAACAATAGCAACATATTCATGGGTATAGAATCCCAAAATAGAGAAAACACTAAACCAAAGCCACCGGGCATTTAGATAACTTGCTACAATTCCCATTGTAAAGAACATGTACCAGCCATACGCGCGTGCCTCAAATGCATAATATAAAAGCATTGGGTTAAGGAAGAAAAGTATGGGTACTATTCTTTGAATCCACATTTTTTTGAACAACTGTTCTGAAAGACGGACAACAATGACAAGGGCGAGCGCAAATCCGAGAAGTGAAAATGAGCGAACGGCAATTTCCCCTTGTCCGAATATTTTCATCCAATAATGAAGGAGTATGTAATAGAAGGGTGGATCAAATGATGATTTGGTTATAATAAACGGGATGGATTTTGCCGCAAAAAATACGGAAAAAACTTCATCACGCCATAAAGGTTGTAATAAATAGAGGAGTGGAGAGTGTAGCAATATGTTGTTGAACATAGCCTCCGTATTATACCTTTTCTGTTACCCTGTATTCCAATCGTTTGCCAAGCATTAATCGGGTGTGCGCGTCTAATCCTGGAAGAGCGGATAGGAAAAAGGAAATTATCGGAATGGTAAACCATTGCAGATATAAAAAGGGGAGTTTCCATGCGGCGTATTCCTTTGGTTTAGGCGGTCGAATGCGCCAATCGATGACAAAAACTATCACAAGAAATATTGTGGAAAGCGTGAGAATGCTCGAAGAAATTTGCGCAAGATTGTGTCCAAGAACCGTGCGGCCGAACGCCGGATTCACAAGTGGAGGAATAGTGCTGCCAATCGTTAAGAGAAACCAATTGGCCGGCCAAAAAATATGATGCTCCAATATAGAAATAACCCGTCGAAGACGGTCCCGCAAGGGGATTTCTGAATGAAGAAAGGCGTTTCTGATTACAAAAGGAATGTCAGACACTCCCCAAGCCCAACGCTTTGACTGCTCATATTGATTGATTGCGGTGCGGAAAAAACCGTGGCTTTCCGCAGCATCCACTAAAACCGGCAAGAATAGCCCCTCCGTTTTTACCAATTTTCCTTTTGCAAAATATACCTTGAAAAAAAGATGATAATCTTCAGGAATAACGTCCACATCCCAATACCCAACGTCAATGATGGTTGAGAGTGAGATGGAATACGTGGAAAAATTAATAAAACGGGAAGTTTGAGAAAGAAGGGATAAATTCCAAATACTGTTTATGGTATTAAATAACCTATTCGGCATCGGTATACGCCAAATATTTGAATAAAAAAGAATTGCCCCCTGATAAAAGTGATACATGCGAGATGAATCAGTGAGAAACCGATAGGTAAGACAAGAGTAGTATTTTGGGTGAAGAAGTGCATCAGCGTCACACGACGTTACTGTTGAAAAGTCTGTTTCAATCGAGTTTTTCAATTGTTGGACAACCTGCTTTGCAGCCCATGCCATGTTGGATGATTTTCCTGCGACTTCATTCGGTAAGACCGGATGTTCTGTAACAAGAAAAGCGCCGAATTTCCCTCCGTATTCTTTACGAAGTATGGTGCTTGTATTTTGCGCATCCGGATCCTTTTTTTCCGTCGCAAGCACGACAATCAACCGTTTTTTGGGAAAATCCTGTAGAACAAGATTGTCCAACGTTCTGCGAAGTATATGAAGCGGTTCTTTGTATTCGGGTATGATTACGATATGTCGTACGCGATCGAAATCTGGAAGCGATTGCGCTCGCGAAAGCCAATCTACTTTAATATGTGCCTGCATTGTTAAATAGGATCGAACTGCGGAATATCCGAGTGTGAAGGATTTATAAAACCAATAAATATCGAAAGTGATAATAATATATGCAACCAGAGCGGGATGCCAAAAAGAAAGCCATAAAGGCATTGTGATAAGTACCCACGAGGTAAGGGGAATGGAAATTTCCAAAAACCTTTGTGTTTTATTTGGGTAGAGAAGAAATAATCGGCGCATACGAACAATCCATAGTATTGTATCACGAGGAAGGGGTTAACGCACTTCGGGGAACCCTATCGTGTCAGCCTTGCGGAATATAAAATAAAGCACAAAAACCTTAAAAACTCGAAGAAAAAGTCCTTTTTCAAAACCTCGTCTTCCCGATGCGCTGACATATTCTTTTTGTGTGAAGAGTATTTTGCCGGCGGTCATGAGGCGGCGCGCAATTTCAATGTCTTCCGCCATGCGAAAATGGGTCGGAATACCTCCAACTGCAAGGGCGGTTTTTTTAAAAAAAGCCATGTTTTGGCCAGTTGCCATTGGCATGCGAAACAAGAAAAACAGAACACTATTCAGAATGGGTTGTACTACGTTTATATAAAAACGATAGAAGGGGGGGCCATCAAAGACGCGAAAACCGCCAAAATACCCAACAACACCAGGTTTTGATAATGCGGTATCAATCCTGTTGAGCCAGTCGTGAGGTAACAGCGCGTCTGCATCGGTAAACGCGACGACATCACTTTTTGCAGCCTCGATGCCTTTTTGTCGGGAGAAACCGATGGTTCCTTTGGGTACCGTTAATACAACAGCGCCGGCTTGGCGCGCAATACGAACAGTGTCGTCAGTTGATGACGCGTCAACAACGATGATCTCATCCGGTTTTTTGTCGAGCTTGTTAAGCGTCGCTAACGTCTTCGGAAGAAGCTTTTCTTCATTGAGTGCGGGAATAACAACAGAAATTTTCATAATAAGTTTATGCTATCAGAAAATTGTATAGTTTGTCATTATAAACTATACTAGGATGGTAAATATGCCGATAGAACAACAAATACCAACAGTTATGAAGATTCAAGGCGAACGCTTTGGTACTGAGGGTATGTTCACGACGATAAAACACGTAATCGGTGTTCAGACGGAACAAGTTGGGAAGGTAGACTATTCTGTAAACATAATTCGTCGAGAACATAATCCCCATTTAGGAAAAGAACAAAATCAAGGTGAGAAAAAGCAAATACTGTTAATGTCGGGACTTGATACATCTGGTACGGATTGGCTTCGAATGGCAGAACAATTGATGTTGGATATGCCAAACGTTGAACAACTAACGCTTCTTGATCACCCTTCACATTCTGGAGTCCGTCATGAACGAACAAATGTCGCACTTAATACAAATTCATTTGAAAACTCTGCAAAGGTAGTATCAAAAGCAATGGAAACGTTACTTGAACGAGGAGAGATAAAGAAAGGACAGACAGCGATAGGTATATCAACTGGGTGTGCTGTAATTGAAGAGGTTGTTGCAATGAATCCGAAAATGATTGACAGACTTGTTTTGTGTGCACCAGCAAGTATGCTTGATAGAACTGAAGAAAAAATGGTAAAAGGTGGGGCGCATGGAGGAATGGAATATTTAAAACAGTTTTTTAGTGATCTTTTTAGAAAAATTCCTGATAAATATTTAAAACCTAAAGCAGAACGAGCACAAGCTGCACCAGTTGCTATTGTAATTTCTATTCCAAAAGCATCAGATGCTATACCCGCTGAAGACCTAAAAAACATTCGTTTTAAAAATTTTATTTTTGAAACAGCTTTTTCTATAGGAAGAAAATTCCCTCGTTTTTGGCAACACTTTACTGGTATGTGGGGTGACGGGAATCCACACGTTCCTATCATAAAAGCAGATTATAAAAAAGATCTTGCGCTTGTTTCAAAAAATACAACAGAAAAAGCAAGAGAAAAAATATCAGGAAAAAAGGTTGTTGTTGTATTAGGTATGGATGATCACGCTGTTCCACCTGAAGAATTTTTGTTGAAAGAGGATAAGACACATCTTGAAACAATCACTGATCAAAATGAAAAATCGGAAAAAACAATTGACACAATTATTTCTAGAGTAAAAGGAAAGTTTAAAAATAACGCAGATACAACTGTTGTGTTAGCTGTCGGGGGGCCTGATACACACGTTGGGTTAAAGACAAATACAGAGCTGTTCGGACCAGTTATCGCAAATATATTAAAGCCAATTGTGCCAGAAAAATCATGGACAAGAGAGTCAGGATGGCAAAAACCGTAAAGGATTTACGTAGTAAGATGAAATAGTTGTTCCGCGTTTTTAGTTGTTTGTTCTTCAACTTCTTTTTGATTTTTTCCCTGAAGCTCTGCTATTTTATGTGCAATGAGCGGAACATATTTTGGCTCTGATCGTTCTCCTCGGTGTCCTTCTGGTGGGAGGTATGGAGAGTCTGTTTCAAGAAGGAGTCGATATAAGGGGATAGATGGAATGATCATGGCAAGTTGTTTGGAATAGGTTGCATTTCCGTCCAGTCCTATATAAAAACCGCGATCAACAATGTTTCTTATATCTTCTATCCCACCGCTAAAACAATGAAACACTCCGCGTGGCATGGTAGGCAATTGATCAAGAACAGTAAATATATCTGAAAATGCATCGCGGCTATGGATTATTACCGGAAGGTCGCGTTTAATCGCGATGCGAAGTTGTATGTCAAATAATTGTTTCTGATCCTCCTTTTTTCCGGTTGCAGAAAATCCTTTGTATTGGTGATAATCAAGACCACATTCGCCAACTGCAACTGTATGATGAGAAATTACTCTTTCGATATCTTGTGAAGAAAAATGCTGTTCCGCGTTATATGGGTGGATGCCGACTGCTGCATAAATTGTGTTTGGATGACAAGAGGCAAGATCGGCAGCACTGATCGATGTTTTTATATCATCACCGGGATTGATAAATTTTTTAACCCCCGCCTTTTTTGCGTTCCCTATGACCATGGAACGGTCAACATCAAAATCGCTGAAATTGAGATGACAATGGGTATCAATATACATAGGTTTTTTGATAAGTACCAATAATAACAGTAAGCGTCTAGAAACTCCAACCGCGCTTAAAGTATCCGGGGAAACATCGGCGCTTGTGGAGTTATCGTCGGACCTTTAAATTGGGTAAGGATATGCTCTGCTGTTATTGGGAGGAACGGTTGTAACAACACTGCGATGGTAAGAATCTGCTGAATCATATTTTGTAAAATAGTCACGCGCTTTTCTGGAGGATACTTCCATGGTTTCTCATCATTTAGCGTTTTATCACAAAGTTTTATGCGTTCCCATATGAGCGCAAGAGCGTCATGGAGCCTATATTCCTCAATAGCGTTTTTATAGGAGCCTTCGTATACATCCTGATAGCTTGGGATGTTGGGTGTGTAAGAGACTGTATCCGAAAGTTTGGCAACGCGTGAGAGAAGGTTACCGAGTCCGTTTGCAAGATCTGCGTTATACAGTTCTTTCAGTCGACGTTCTGAGAAATCCCCATCCGCATATGTTGGGAGCTCTCGAAGAAAATAATATCGGAGGGTTTCAGAACCATAGGAAGAAATGAGCATTTCGGGATCGATGATGTTCCCAACGGTTTTACTCATTTTCTGTCCGTTGACAGTAAAGTATCCATGGACAAGGAGGGTTTTTGGAATCGGTAATCCCGCCGACATAAGAAATGCAGGCCAATATATTGCATGAAAACGCGTAATACCTTTCCCGATCACATGGAGATCTGCAGGCCACCACTTTGAATATGAGTCGGTATTCCATCCAAATCCAATGCCGGATTGATAGATATTAAGCGCGTCAAACCAAACGTACATGCGTTGTGACGGATCGTTGGGAACGGGGACCCCCCATTGTTTTGCCCGCTGATTGCTTCTTGATATGCTTATGTCTTGAAGCGGTTGACGAAGGAAGGCAAGCATTTCATTTTTTCTCACTTCAGGAACGATTTTGAGGGTCCCGGAATCGATTAAGTTGATCAATTTATCTTGATATGATGACAACCGGAAAAAATAATTTTCTTCTTTTACAAGGTCCAGTTTTTTCCCTGGGTGTTCGATACACTCCCCGTGTTCATCCAGCTCATCCTTCGTGTAATATTGTTCGCAGCCAATGCAGTAAAGCCCCTCATAGGATTTTTTGTAAATATCATGTTGACAAAGACCCCAAAGTTTTTGGCTGGCTGGATAATGTTTTTGAGTGTCACTTCCTTTTTGGAATACGTCAAAAAGAACGTGAAGATGATCAGCGAGCTTCTTGAAGAGTTGTGAATTCGTGTCAATAAACTGTTGTAATGGTACGCCGGCTTTTTCCGCTGCCTGTACATTTTTTAAGGCGTTCTCGTCACCTCCGGACAAAAGACACGTGTCATGTCCAAGGAGCCTATGGATTCGGGCAATTGTATCCGCCTGGACAAATTCAAGCGCGTGACCGACATGTGGTGCGGCATTGACGTAGGGAATAGCTGTGGTGATATAAAACTTTTCCTTCATGTTCTTGTATTATACAGCCTCTATTTGATGAAGACATTGGTTACATTTTTTTGGTTTGTTTCCACAAACGAACAAGAGAGATGGCACAGAAGAGAAGCAGTATGCCGTATATGGGGTGGCGTAAATTAAATGAACGGAGAAGAAAGTAGACGCAAAAGGACCCTGCAACGATAATTGCAAAACGTAGATTGGCAAAGAGAAAAAGGAGGAAAAAAAATAATGTTCCTGCGAGCAGGCCATAGAAAACAACATACTGCCAGATTGAATCTGGGCCAATTGTGGTGATAAACCATGAAAATGCGGATAAAAGTACGATGCTAATAAGAAGGTGTGAAAAATTTCTTTGGTGAGAGAGAAACTGGTGCATAGTTCTATTGTACCGCTTGCATGTCGATGTTAGAATAACCCCACATGGAGATCTCACTCATTCTTCTTACGATAATTCTTTGTTTTATCGTGCTTTTTGTCTTCCTGAAACGAGAAATAAAACAGCCGGTAAACATGTCGGAAAATGAAGCGCTCTCGCAATGGCTCCGGTCGTTGCAGCAATCCATCGAAAGAACCAATCATACGGTCGCCGAAGCGATGCGTGGTCAAACGGGTGATGTTGCGCGCATGCTTCAATCAAATACACAACAATTAAATGAACGACTTGATACCGCGGCGCATATTATCGGGGATTTAAAGAAAAATCTTGGTGAAATGTCTGAGGTTGGACGAGGTATCCGGAGTCTACAGGATTTTCTTCAATCACCAAAGCTTCGTGGTAATATTGGCGAACAGGTATTGGCAGATATGATTGGGCAAACCTTTCCCAAAAAATCGTTTCATCTACAATACGCATTTCGTTCCGGGACAAAAGTCGATGCTGTATTAGAAACAGACGCAGGATTGTTGTGTATAGATTCAAAGTTTCCGATGGAAAATTTTACCCTGATGCACAAAGGTGAAACAGAAACGATACGAGAACGAGCAAAAAAGGATTTTGTAGGTGACGTAAAAAAACATCTGCAAGACATTGCAAAAAAATATATTTTGCCGGAGGAAAGAACAATGGATTTTGCGTTGATGTATATCCCGTCGGAAGCTGTGTATTACGAAATTGTCAATAATCAGTCATTGATGGATTGTGCAAAAAATGTTCGTGTCTATCCCGTCTCACCAAACACATTGTATGCGCATCTACAGGTACTGCTCTTATCCTTTCAGGGGAAAGAGCTTGAGGAGCAATCGCGTGAAGTATTTCGACTTCTCCGTGCAATGCAGAAGGATTATGAAAAAATCGACGAAGCGATTGGTACATTGGGAAAACATGTGACGAATGCATACAACAGTATGAATACGGTTGCGACATCAGTGGCTCAGTTGGGACAAAAACTTGACAGGACGAAACGTATATCAACTTCAGAGAAAGCATAAAACCACGTCGGTACCCACGAAGAAAGATCCAAACAAATGCTGTTTTGTAGTATACTCATCTGCATGTTTTCCCATGTGCGTCACAAGGTGGCAAGTTTTGTGCCCGCTCTTCGTTCTCCGAACTATCGGATGTACTTTATTGGGCAGGGGATTTCGCTCGTCGGTACATGGATGCAATCCGTAGCAGAGCAATGGCTTGTATATCCGGTGTTGACAAACAACAAGTCACTTCTCGGACTCATTAGTGCGGCAAACATGGTGCCCACGCTTATTTTTGTATTGTTTGCCGGCGTTCTTGTTGACCGAATCAATAAAAGAAAAGCATTTATTATATTTCAACTTATTTATGCTGGAATCGCTTTTTTCTTGTATATACTCATCGTGACCGGCAAGATTCAGTTGTGGCATATTTTTTCTGCCGCGGTTTTGGGAGGAATCATTTTTTCGTTTGAAAATCCAACTCGACAGACGTTTATGATGGCGCTTGTAGAAAAAAAGCACATTCCTTCTGCCATGTCATTAAGTTCAGCGTTGTTCAATTCGGCGCGCGCTGTTGGTCCTGCTGTTGCTGGTATAGTGATAGCAACATTGGGTATAGCTCCAGCATACCTTGTCAACAGCGTAAGCTTCTTTGCAGTTATTATCAGTCTTTTGATGATGAAATTCCCTTCACAGGAAACGAAAAAGGTAGATGCGCAATCATTTACAGAAGGGATTAAAGAGGGGATAGCATTCATACGCAGCAACACAATATATATTGCGATTTTGGCAATTGTCGGTAGTATGACATTGTTTACGTGGCCGGGATCGATACTCCAGCCGGTCTTTGCACATGATATTTTCAAAAAGGGGGAAATTGGGTTTGGTCTCATACAAAGTATGTTTGGTATTGGTGCCATGTTTGGTGGATTAACCTTTTCGAAGATGTTTGAAAAAGTGAAACAAAAACATCGACTCCTGTATGTAAGTGTGGGTATGGCAGTCGTGGCAATGATTGGATATGCATGGGCTCCATGGTTTTGGTTTGCTCTAAGTATGCAAATAATTTTTGGTTGGGCTATAGCAACAACGTATTCTTTGAATGGAACACTGGTGGTAATTGCGGTTCCCGAACAGTTACGCGGAAGAATAACGAGTATTTATACGTTTGTTTTTATGGGGTTTATGCCTTTTGGTGCGCTTCTCGCGAGTTTTCTCGTTGGGTTCATAAATCCGCGCATTATTATTACGATATGCGCCGTTGGGATAGCACTCAGTGTAAGCGGTGTTATATTCTGCATGAAGGGAAAGTACCAAGAACAAATTAACGCAATGGTATAATGGCTTTTGATGACGAAAGAAGATAGCTCCGAACGAATTCTGAATCCAGAACAACAAAAGGCAGTGAAATTCGGTTCTGGTCCGTTGCTTGTTATCGCCGGCGCGGGAACTGGGAAAACCACAGTGATATCTGAACGGATTAAATACCTTATTCTTTCAAGAAAAGCGTTACCGCAGGAAATTCTTGCGCTTACATTTACGGAAAAAGCCGCGCGTGAAATGGAGGAACGTGCAGACCGCATATTACCGTATGGGACAACACAAATGTGGATATCTACATTTCATGCATTCTGCGATCGAGTACTTCGCAACGAGAGTGTATCAATAGGACTGAATCCGAACTATACATTAATGGGTGAAGCTGAAGCGATACAATTTTTTTCGCATCATTTGTTTGATTTTACTTTTTCCTATTTTCGTCCTCTTGGCAATCCAACAAAATTCGTTACCGGTATTTTGCAGCATTTTTCACGTTTGAAGGATGAAGATATCACTCCTGAACAATATCGAATATGGGTAGAAACGCACGGAAAACAAAGACAATCTCCGGAATCACGTGAGGAAACGGATAAATATAGGGAGCTGGCAAACGCATATGGAAAATATGAGGAATTAAAAATAAAGGAAGGTAAGGTTGATTACGGAGATCTGATAACAAATACCCTAAAAGTTTTTCGTACCAGAAAAAAACTACTTGCCCAATATCAAAAGCAATTTAAATATATCCTGATAGATGAATTCCAAGACACGAATTTTGCGCAAAACGAATTGGCCATACTCCTATCAGGAACGAAACAAAATATTACTGTTGTTGGAGATGATGATCAAGCGATTTATCGTTGGCGTGGAGCGGCAATTTCAAATATCATTCAATTCCGTAAGCATTTCAAAAAAGCAAAAATTATCGTACTTTCCAAAAATTACCGATCAACGCAGAAAATTCTTGATACGTCATATGAGTTAATTCAGCACAATAACCCCGATCGCTTGGAGGTCGTTGAGAAAATAAACAAAAGATTGGAATGTATGCGCCGGGTACATGGTGAATCAGTGCAGGTACTGTATGCGGAGCGGGTGGAAGACGAGGCAGAGCGAGTTGTAAAAGAGATACGAATGTTGATGGATGATGGGGGAAAAACATTGCGTTGGAAAGACTTCGCAATCCTCGTGCGGGCAAACGCGCACGCCGATCCATTTGTCAGATCATTACAGAGGGCGGGTATTCCATATCAGTTCCTGGGTCCTGGACAATTGTTTCGTCAGCCCGAGGTGAAGGACATCATTGCATATCTGAAAACACTTACGGACATAAACGATAGCGTATCCATGTATCGGGTGTTGACGATGGATGTGTTTGCAATTCCGCCGCGGGACGTAGCGGAACTCGTGTCACAGGCAAAACAAAACAATATTTCGCTTTTTGCCTCCTGCGAAAAATTTTCTGCGATACTTTCCGAATCGGGCAAAAAGAAGATCGAAATGCTTGTTTCGATGATATATAAACACCTGGAGCGCATTAGCAAAGAGACAGCTGGGCAAATTGCGTATTATTTTTTGCAGGATTCCGGTTTGTTGCAATTCTTCACGACGCTTGCAAGCGTGAAAGATGAACATAAGGCAGAAAATATAGCAAAATTTTTCGATAAGATAAAAACGTATGAAGCTGACCATGATGATGCAAGCGTTTTTGCTTTAATCGACTGGTTGATGCTCGCTATGGAGCTGGGGGAATCCCCGCTTGCAACAAACAGTGATTGGGGGGATATAGACGCAGTAAATATCTTAACAGTACATTCTGCGAAAGGTTTGGAATTTCCAATTGTATTTATGGTGAATTTAGTGAACGCTCGTTTTCCGACAACCGAACGACGCGAACAAATTCCCATTCCAGACGCTTTGGTGAAAGAAGTGTTACCGGTTGGTGACTATCATCTTGAGGAGGAGCGGAGATTATTTTATGTGGGGATGACAAGGGCGCGTGACAGACTGTTTTTAACAGGTGCGAAGTATTATGGGGACGGAAAACGGGAAAAGAAACTATCTCCATATATTGCTGAAAGCTTAGGAAATCAAGCTGTTCTCACAATGCCGACGATGTCAAAAAATGATACAACCCAGTTATTTCTTATCGATTGGGCAAAATCAAAACAACCCATGCGCTCAGAAGAAGCGGTTAAGAAATCACCTCTTACACATATTTGGTATACGCACATAGAATCTTTCAGAAGATGTCCGCTGCAATATAAATACAGATACGTAGTAAAAATTCCTATTCCAACCTCTGTTGCGTTGGGGTTTGGGGACATTATGCATCGGTCCATGCAGGAATTCTATAAACAGGTCGTTGCTGGAGGTAAAGTGTCGGAAACTTTACTTCTTTCCATATATGAAAGCCAATGGAAATCAAAAGGATTCATGAACAAACAATATGAAGAAGAGATGAAACAGCACGGAAAAATGCTTCTTTCTGAATATTATACGAAGGGATACGATGCAAAGACAAAGACGATCGCTGTTGAGCAGGCTTTTAAGATCAAAATCGCAAAAGATATTACACTTGGCGGCAAAATAGATCGCGTAGATAAAAACCCAGATGGGACGCTTGAGATTATTGATTATAAAACCGGCGCAGCGCCAAAAAAAAGAGACCCACAGGAAGATTTTCAATTATCCATCTATGCGCTTGCGGCAACTGATCCGGGTGTGTATGGGATCATACCGGAAAAGATAAAAGTATCATTTTATTTTTTTGAGGGTCAAGAACGTGTCTCTGGTACAAGAACGAAAGACCAATTGCTGAAAGTGAAAGAAGAAATCGTCGATGCGGCGGAAGCGATACAAAAAAGCCAATTCTTGCCTACTCCGGGTATGTACTGTACATTCTGCGAGTTTCGATTGCTTTGCGATGCGTGGAAGTAAGGGATACTTCTATGGATTTGGGTCTATCAGGGGATAGTAAAGATTCTGACCACCAAAGCCTTCTTTGAATTTGGTAAAACCTTTCCACGCGGTATATTGTCGTGGTCTTCGTTCGTCCCAAACACCGACAAAATCAAATGTCCGGCAACGGTGTCTTCTGGCAAGTTTAATGGATTCCCATACGAGGAGTGTCGGCGCAAATAATTTTTTCCCTTTTTGCGTAGCCCCCGCTATCCAATAGTAGCAACAGGTATTCCATGTTAGAAGAAGCACCCCTCCAACGACGTTCCCCGTTTTTTCTTTAGCCAGTAATATGTACGCTTTCTTTTTGGGAGAAAAGATATTCCATAATTTATCTATTCCGTATGTCGTGATGCCTCCAAATAACCCGGCAGACGAATTTTTAACCGCGATAAGTTCGTGAATAGCATTTGTTTCCTTTACCGTCAGACCGTTTTTTTGTGCTTTACGAACTGCACGTCTTTTGGCAGACGTGCATGCGTTAAATAGGTCTAATTCCTGTCTCTTGAGGTTGATGCGGATCGTTTTCGTTGGAAGAAAAGGGGAGCGCATAATTCTAAAAGATTGTGCAAGAGTGTGTATCCACGCATTGAACGCCGCTTCATCTTCAGTTGCTTTTGGCTCGATACTGACTTGTCGAACGTGGAGGGAATGAAGATGTGCAACTAAATCTGGAATGTCCGGTAATTTTTCCGGGCGTTGAATTTTCGCCAGCACGCCAAGGAAGGGGATCCTTTTTGAAAATACCGTTATCCCTTGGACTGTTGATACTCCCCACCGAAGGGAAGTTATGTACTGCTGATATAGTGGGGATTGTTGCAGTTCCATAGTCATTCTATTCGACTCGTTGAAGCATCGTGTTATTTGCTAAGTTTTAGTATCATCCAGCGAACGGTGTCAATTGCGCAGTAGATGGTATATAAGGAAGGTTTCAAAACGAGGTCATAAGAACCGACAAATTCCACGAGCTCTGGAGCATAGCCGACTTTAAAACGATGAAAACCGTACCAAGGATCCTTGGGATCTGGATTTGGTCCCATTGCACCCCATAAGTCAAATTTTTGTACGTTATGGTTTTTTCCCCATTTCATCAATTCCCACAACAATACGTTTGGCGCCATCGTTTCCTTGTGAAGGCGTGAAGATGCTCCGTAGGGATAATACATTATCCCGTCATAAACAAAAATAATCCACGCAGCGAGAACTTCGTGATCGTATGATGCCGTCCAAAGATGTGCGATGCCTGCGTCACGCATGATACGCCACATGGTTCTATGGTACGTGCTGTTGTGGGCATAAAACTTTTGCCGTGCAGTCGTTTCTTCTTCTAACCGTAAATACTGTGAAAAAGCTGCATCGCTATTGTCTTCCGTAACTTGAACTCCGTGTTTTTGTGCAACCCTGATGTTATACCGAGTTTTTGAATGCATGGCTCGAAGCAATTGTTCCTCTGTTTTAGTGAGATCAATAACGAAGGTATATCTTGTAAAGAGTGGATGATGTGATGGTTTGAGATGGATATCGTGAGGGATGTGCCTTTTTTTATCAACCAGGATATTGGGTTCAATTTGGATGAAAATTGCTTGTTGGTTGTGACCGACGTTTCGTAATTCTTCAAGCGTTTTTTTTGTGAGAACGTTTCCTTTTGGGAAATACCCAATTGTATATGGTGTATGCGGTATTCGATGAAATGATACATACCCGTTTGATGTCTTTTCAATCGTGACTCCCATGGATTGTCTAAAATTTGCCCAGGCCTCTGTTTGAATAGGGTGTATGGGGGCGCTCGGTGTGTTTTTTTTGGATGTCATAGGCATATTATCGCGTTTTTCTCCATGTGTTACAATAGAAGTGGTATGAAAAGACGTCAACTGCCAAGACGCAGCATAAGGAAAAAGTCTTCGTTTTTCCCCTTTATTGATAACAGCATTTTTCCGGACATCATTTCATTTAAGTGCGTCAAGGGTCCGCTTCGGATATTCTTGCAGATAGAAATTGCACTGTCTCTCCTCGTTGTAATTGGAACCTGCATCGCTGTTACAGTAAAGTTTTGGCCGTACTAGAGAAGAAGCGTGTCCTCATTAAATCCCCAGGATGCATCGATTGAAACATGTCGTTCAATGAGATGTTCTGGAATATCGGAAATAAAACGGGAAATAAGATTTTGTGTTCGTGTACCAAAAAAGAGTCTTCTGTTTGCATACGTTAAATAGAGGCGTTCTTTTGCGCGTGTAACCCCAACATAGCAGAGTCTCCGTTCTTCTTCGAGTTCTTCCCGGTCCATAAGTGATCGGCTGTGCGGAAACAACCCCTCTTCCATGCCAACGATAAATACGATTGGGAATTCAAGTCCTTTTGCCGCGTGCATGGTCATAAGTGTGACCGCGTTTGATTTCTTCCCGGTCTCCCTTGATTTTTTAGACACGTATTTTTCCTCAAGGAGCGCTACAACTTCAAGAAAGTCTTGAAGTATCGGGTATTCGGCTGCAACAGATCGAAGTTCCTTTATATTTTCAAGACGCGACGCTTCTTCGTCGACGGTTGCGTCGTACAAGGAAAGATAATCCGTTTTTTCCAATATTTTGTCCATGAGTTCTAGTGTGGTAAAGGAAACGAGTTTTGTATCCTGGATTATTTTTTGGGCAAAAGACTGGAATTTTGCTAATCTTCCCTTACCAAGTTTTTCTATGCGTCTGTATGAAACAGAGTCTTTTGGATTTGCAAGATTTTTAAGATATGCAAGGACGTCCTTGATTTCCTTCCTTTCATAAAAGCGCGTCCCTCCGACAAGAACGTAAGGGACACCGGAGCGAAGAAACGCCTCCTCAATCGTTCGTGATTGCGCATTGGTTCGATACAGTACCGCAAAATCGGAGAAATTGCGGTGCGTTTGCAATATTGTTGTTACTAAAAACAACGCTTCGTCGTGTTCAGTCCTTGCTTCATACAGAAGGACCGGTTCTCCGCTTGCGTTGTTTGTCCAAAGTTTCAAAACTGGGTGGGAAGTATTTTTGGATATGACACACGTTGCTGCATCCAGGATGGTTTGTGTGGAGCGATAGTTTTGTTCCAGATGAAATTCCTTTGCCTGTGGATAGTCTCGTTTGAAGTTGGTTATGTTGGTAAAATCAGCCCCTCTAAAACGATAAATACTTTGTGATGCATCCCCAACCACGCTGATGTTTTTATGGCGATTCGCAAGTTGTCTTGCGAGAACATACTGTGCACGGTTGGTGTCCTGATATTCATCAATAAGAATGTAGCGATACTGTTCTTGATATGTTCCAAGCACGTTGGGATTCGTATCAAAAAGTTGCACGGTTTTCATGAGAAGATCATCAAAATCGAGTGCTGCGTTTTCCAGAAGTTTTTTCTGATACAAAAGATATACTCTCGCGACAGTTTCTTGAAAGAAGCCCCGAGCGAATTGGGGATATTCCAACGCGGGTATTAATTGATTTTTTGCTTCTGAAATTGTTGATAGGACTGCTTGCGGATGGAAATCCTTTGTTGATATATCAGCTTCTTTCATAACATCTTTAATCGCGTCCAACTGATCCTGACTGTCATAAATAGTGAAATGGGGCGGTATCTGAATGAGTACTCCATCACGTCTAAGGATTTTTGCGCAAAACGCATGAAACGTTCCGGCAAACGGAAGATCTGAAATTGCCGTTCGTGTAGATGCCTTTTGTTCTGTGTGTAACAACTGAATAATTCGTTCCTTCATCTCACCCGCTGCCTTATTGGTAAACGTAACCATGAGAATTGACAAAGGATCAACGTGTTTTTCAAGGATAAGATATGCGACCTTATATGTAAGGACTCTCGTTTTTCCGCTTCCAGCACCTGCGAGGATGAGAATTGGGCCATCGGTTGTCTTTACTGCGCGTCGTTGATCGGGATTTAATTCATTGAGGAGATCGCTTTCCATAGAGTATAATCTTATCATAATGCCGAAGCGCTTTTTGATAGGAAACTGGAAGAGTAACATGACTCTTTCTGAGATGAATGAATGGTTTGAGGTGTTTATACCAACACCTGGTATTACCACAGTGCTATGTCTTCCGTTTACATTGTTGTCATCAGCAAAAGAGCTTATACAAAAGAAAAACCTTCCAATTGCAATTGGGGCGCAGGATGTATCACCTTTTGGAAAAGGTCCATATACAGGAGAAGTAACTGCGGACATGATAAAAGAATTCGCTTCGTACGTATTAGTGGGGCATTCAGAAAGAAGACAATATTTTCAGGAGTCCCTTGAGGAACTTTCCTATGAAACATTGCAGGCAAAAACGGCAGGGTTAACAGTAATCTATTGTGTTGCCGATGAAGAGGAACACATACCAAAGGAAGCCGATATGGTTGCTTTTGAACCAATCGGATCCATAGGCACGGGGAATCCGGAAAAACCAGAAATTATACAGGCAAAATGCGAAATATTCAGGAAAACTTCAGGAAAAACGATATTATATGGAGGTAGTATTACAGAGGAGATCGTTCGGGATATTCTTAAAACAGAAGCGGTAGATGGATTGCTTGTGGGTCAGGCAAGTTTGGATCCAGTGCAATTTACTTTAATTGGTAAACAACTTTCATGAGACACGTACGACGTTTGTTTTCACCACTAGCAGTCGGTATAGCGATAGCATGTATAGGTATTTTATGCGTGAGTATTCTTTATGTCGTTCGATTAAGCAAAGAATTTACCAAGGAAACGGGATTGAATAGGTCAATACTTATTAAACTATTAATAGATGGGGGATCCAACTTAAAATCAACTGACAATAAGACCAATATTGCGCTTCTTGGTATGGCGGGTGGTAGTCACGATGGACCAGACCTCACAGATACGATTGTAGTCGTATCATTTGATATCAAGAAACAGACGCTTGCAATGATTTCTGTGCCTCGAGATATTTGGTCAGATTCACTCAAAGATAAGATAAACAGCGCATATCATTATGGTGAGGCAAAAAAAGAAGGTGGTGGTATCATTCTTTCCAGGGCAGTATTGGAGGATGTGGTTGGTTTCCCAATTCATTATGTGATGACGCTAGATTTTTCTCAATTTGAATCGGTTATCGATGCGTTAGGCGGCATAGATGTTAATGTAACAAAAGGATTTGTGGATAAAGAATTTCCAATTGCGGGTAAAGAAAACGATGAATGTGGAGGAGATCCGTTGTATGCATGCAGATATGAAACTGTAGCATTCACCCAGGGGAGCCAGCACATGGACGGTTCAACTGCATTAAAATATGTCAGAAGCAGAAATGCTGAAGGAGATGAGGGGACGGATTTTGCTCGAGGGAAAAGGCAGCAGGATATTATCATTGCGCTTAAAGACGCAATCATTGATGCGAAGATCTGGTTTCATCCTGCTCTGGCAAAAAAGCTGCTGGATATTATGGATAAAGCAACGGATACTGACATGACGCTTGGTGAACAGTTGACGATAGGGAAGTACGCAATAAAAGTTAACTCTACCTCAATTCAAAAAATTTCCATAGAACCATTGCTTATAGTGCCACCCTCATGGGTGTATGGAAGATATGTGTTGGTTCCAGAAAAAGATTTTGCTTCTATTCACGCATTTATACAACAGGAAATGAACAAGTAAAGGGAAGAAAAAGATTCAATAATGTGATATAAAAATCAGGTGTTAGCACTTAATGTTTAAAGGACTAACCCGAGCATAAGCAAAACAACGCTTCCAACGACTGTTAATATTCCCAAAAATCCAGGGCCGATACCTGAGACTGGAACCTTTGGCGTTGGAATCCCAGTTGGAGTGGCTTCAGCAATCAATTGACTACTCGTTGGTGTCGGTGAGGATGCAGCAAAGGAACGTCGTGTTGGCGTGGGCGTTGACGTTGCTCCAGGACAGGAACAATCAACTTCTGACGGACAGGCAGCTTTCCTACATCGTTTAACCCCAGTTGTTGTCACACACGATAAACCCGATTCACAGTTGTCGTCGCTGTCACAGGACGCGTCACAAGTTCCCGGTGCTGGTGTTGCTGTCGGACCACTCGTTGGGGTGTTGGTTGGTGTATTAGTCAACGTTCCAGTTGGTGTATTGGTTGGTGTATTAGTCAACGTTCCAGTTGGTGTATTGGTTGGCGTATCGCTAATTGTTCCCGTTGGTGTTTTTGTGGGGGTTTTTGTTGGTGTTTTTGTGGGGGTTTTTGTTGGTTGTTTTGGCGTTGCTGTTGGGCCACCCTGACAAGAACCACCACATTGAATAAGGGCATCACATCCTGTGACCGGCATACAATAATTTCCAGATGTTCCAGTTATGGTATCGATTTGTCCGCACTCAGTAGGACTGAGTTTTCCGCTGTTGCATGGGCCAAATTCCCACCACACACCAGGATCACCTTCTCCACAACCCTTCCCTACAGTTCCGCATCCGAGCGGACAATGGAAGAAGACACAATACCCATTAAATGTAGCTAAAGAACCAGTGCTTGAACCGATATGACAATCTTGTGGAAGGCCTGGCCCATTTGGATACCAATTTCGTATTCCAGGACATCCGGATATGCCGCTTGGTGTGGCTGTCGGAGGAGGTTTTGTCGGAGTGACACATGCTGCATAATTCAAAACACACTTTTGTCCCGAAGGACATGTATAAACAAACGTTGAAGGAGGATTACATACATAAGATGATGCTACGCATTTTTTACCATTATCTGCACAACTGTTGCTTGCTGGCGTTGGCACTATGCATGTTGCATCGCTCGGCACGCACTTTCTCCCCGGGGCGCAATGCCAATTATATGTCGTACTTGGAGTACAAGTTGCTTTTTCGTCCACACATTTATCGTCATGGTCAGCACAATCATCTAGTTTTTTAGTTGGTGTTGCGGTGGATTTTTGGGTTGGTGTTCTGGTTGCAGTAGGTGCTGTGATTTCATCCCATCTACAACAGTTTCTTCCTTCGTATGGTGCTATACAAGAAGCTTTAGTTGCGATAGTGGAACAAACAATGTCAGCACAAATCCCAGATCCTTGTGCTTGCTTACAAGATCCTGCAGCTCTGCTTCTGATTTCTGCAATTTGTGGAGATCGAGCTATGTAGTAGAGTGCAAGAGGAAGTGTCAAAATTAAAAAGAGCACAATGGCAAGAAGTGGTCCAGCACCCTTAGTTTTTTTCTCTTTGGGTTTATTATCGGGTGGAACTGTAGGTTTTTGAGCATCTTCCTTTGTTTCTTCTGGTTTTACGATTACAGAAGGATTGGATGGTTCTAACTCTGGAAGCGGTTCAAGAGCCGGAGGTTTCGGGAATGGAGGGGGCACATCTGTTGAGTTTGATAAAGTTGGTTGTTCCAAAACAGGCGGTGTAATTGGTTCAAGCGGCTTATCCTTATTAGGAAGAGGTTTTTCATTTTTTTTTGATTCCTTTCCTTCTTCAACTGGCGTTGTTTGCATGAGAGGAGCTGGGGGAACGGGAATAACATCTGTTTTTTCCGCCTCAACTATTGGTTCTGATGGGGGTGTCGAACCCAATGCTTTTGCAGCATCATCAATCAATTTTTGTGGTGATATGGGTTCGTCTGCCATTGAAACAAAAAACAATACAATACGTCCTATATCCAGCGTATCGCAATGGATGCAATATAGTCAAGGAAGAACTTAAAGAAGAAGACCTAAGAGAAGGAGAACGACACTTCCTGCAACAGTTAATACGCCGGTTATGTTTAACCCTCCAGAGACAGGCATATCCTGTCCTGATGTATCCTCTGTATCTGATTGATCATCTGCAACGACAGGACACGAACAGTCTGACTCAGCTGGACACTCAGCATTTCGACATCGGTTTACACCATTGACTGAAGAACAACTCAAACCGGATGTACAATCATCATCGGTTTCGCAAGACGCATCACATTGAGCTGGGTCATTATTCGCTGCTCCTTGCGTTGGAGTTGCTGTAGGTTCACCCGTTGGTTCATCTGTTGGTGTTGCTGTGGGTTCACCCGTTGGTTCATCTGTTGGTGTTGCTGTGGGTTCACCCGTTGGGGTTTTTGTGGGTGTTTTTGTTGGGGTCTTTGTAGGATCTGTTTTTTTAGAATCTTCGCAAGCTTTTGCTCCGCAGCTAGCTTTAAAGCAGTAGTGTCCACAGCTATACGAATATATTCCGCAATCTTTTGGTGCTGTTACACATGCGTCACAATTTAACGTTGATACGGGCGTTTTATAATCACACCCATATATAGTATCGTCCTTTCCTCCAACAGGCTCTGGTTTTTCTGTTGGTGTTGCCGTTGGCACATTGGCATCAACCCAATTGCAACAAGATGCACCAGTTATAGTTCCTTTTTTTGACAAGCAAATTGTTTTGTCTGTAATACTCGGTCCGCATTGACCAGTGCATCCATTTACGGTTTGATAATCGCCTGTGCCATTAAAATGGCAAGGATACTCTCCAGCAGCTTTACTTCGCTGCTCTGTTAATTGGCGTTGTTGAGAGATATAGAAAACAGCAACCGGAAGGGTAATGATTAAAAATACAACAATAAATAGAATTACCCATTTCCCGGCGCCTGATTTTTTCTTTATCGGTTGACTAGAAGAGCTGCTTCCTTGTGTGGGAGCTGCGGCATCTGTTGGGGGAATGATGAATGTATCTGGGGTTGCAGCCATAATAGTGTTGTGTCTATTTAGTGTATCATGAAATGCGATTGGAATATTATTTTATAAAAAATACCACACCTCCTCCCAAAAAGAGCGTGGTTCCCAAAATGAGAAGAATAAGCGTTGGAAGAAGTGATCCACTTGTCGGCATGGGTTCTGATGTATCCGTTGCTTCTTCTGTTGGTGTTGCGGAATCCGTTGCTTCTTCTGTTGGTGTTGGAGTTTCCGTTAATTCTCCCGAAGGTGTTGCATCTCCCAATACTTGCGTGCCACTTTTAAGAACGGTAAATGTATGGGTGATTGCAACCGGTTTTTTCTTTGCATCAACAGTCGTCATGGTCACGGTTTGTTTGCCTGCCTGAAGGATTTTTGATGGGGTATACCGCCATAAACCGTCAGATCCGACTGTTGTCGTGCCAACGATAGGTGTGGCTGATCCTAATGTCACAGTTACTTTTTTTCCGGGAATGCCAATACCGCTGATGAGTGGTCGGTTACTCGTAAGTGTTGCACCTTCAGCTGGTTGGGTAAGCGTGATACTGCCAGATGTGGTTTTGGTAGTGGTTTGTGTTCCCAAAACGGAAGTATTTGATGTTTTACTGTTTTTTGGAACGACGGCAATATTGGATTTTGTCAGTTTTTTAGCATCCCTTCCGCGAAAATCATAAGTATTTCCGAGCGTTATATCAGGAACAGGAGCGTCATTGAGTGTGTCTGTTTGCACTTGCGATTCCTGTATACCAAGTTTTACCGTAATGGATTCTGTCATGCGTTCGGAAACGGGGAGATAGGAACTTCCATCGTCAACGCGCGTTGCTCCTAAGGGGATTATCCATGAACCGGAATTCCTCACGACTGCAGAAAGCAGTTGGCCGTCTGCCAGCCGAAGAAAAACAATCGCTCCTTCTGCGGGAGTTCCTCCTTCGGTAAATACAGATCCGTATGCAGGATCAATACCGGGTGCCACTTCATCAATAGATGGGAATGTGACGACTTCATATGCTTTCGAATCGATGGGATACTTTTTTCCATTGGATAAGATCGTGACTGTGTATTTTGTTGAAGGAATAAGTGTTTTTACGGTAACGCTGTGCGTGCGATACTTACCAAGTTTGCCTGTTGCATCCCGTTCGTCAAATGCAGAATATTTTTTTCCGTCTGCAGATTGTATCAGAAGTCCTCCTGAGGTTGGTTCTTCGGTTTCCCATACGAAAGAGAAAGATGATTCTGTGATATTCGTGACGGTTACCTGCTTGGGCTCAAGGGTAACAGATGCGCGTGTTTGTCCTCGAGCCATATATTCAAAAAGAAACGAAACCCCTGCAATTATGGCAATGACAAGCACTATGGCTAAAAGCGTTGGTATTTTTCGTGGTCCAAGCATACAAAACCTTAGAGCTTCACTTTCTTCTCTAATATATCCAGTGTACCAGTATCAAGCGAAGGTGTTAAGGGTGTGATGATCTGATTGACTTTTGTTTCCACGGTGGATGTCTTTGTGGTTTTTACCAATTCAAAAAAGATCCACGACAATACAGTGACAAAGGTGAATAAAGTGATGAGAAATAAATCGCGATCTGTTTTCATAAGGTTTGATAATAAGTTAATACTTTCATGTTTAGCTGTATGAGCGGGGACGCAACAACCGTTTGTCCACTTTTGTTTGTTGAGAATGTCAGAGAATCGATTACAAAAACCCGACGCATGGAAATAAGATTGGTAAAGAAGGATGAGAGCGTCTGGTATGTCCCCTCAATGGAAGCAGTTATGGAAAATTCTACGTTTTTAACAGCGAACGCCTTGCTTGATGCGCTTGCCGACGATTCAACAATGACAGGGACAGCGCTTACCTGTATGGCGGAAATAGATGCTCCCGCTTGTGATGCAAGATCACGGATAACCCGAACAACATCGATTGCCTCAGGATTTTGCGGTATCGCGTCTGCAGCAAGCGGCAACTTAGTTTGCACATTTTCAAGAAGCGCTTGTGCCTGAATGAGGGCATTAATTTTGGTATCCATCTTTTCATTAATTTCCTTCTTATCAATAATTTCCCGACGAAGATAGAGAATGGTTTGAATCGTTGGACGTATTGCGTACCAACCAAAAAGGGCTACGACAAGAAAAAAGAAAATAACAGTCGAATATGTCCGTGTCTTTGGTTTTGCCAGCATCGGTTCAAGCTGTTGATAGTACTTCTTATATTGGTTTGGTAGATTGAATTGAGAAGCCATATTATTTTTTTGTTTGCACGCCCGCTATTTGAGCGTTCATGGTATATTGAATACCTATTTTTGATGCTTTATCTACTGTACCGATTTCAATATTGCTCAATGACTTATTTGCGCTCGCGTTTAAAAGAAATTGAGAAAAGCTTTGGATGGTGAGTGATATGACTGATGCGGTAATTTTATTATTCGTTACTGTAAGCGATTGAAGGTATGTGCCGGAGGGCAACAGTGTGTGTACGCTTGTTAATGTTTGGGTGGGTACAGTCTGTTTATCAAGCAATGCCTTAATTTTCGCGAGCGCATCCTGTGTTTGGCGAAACGAAGTTTCCAGATCCTTATTCGCTTCGATGATTTCTTGTTTTTGGAGGATTTCATCGCGTAAATCCGTGAGTTGTCTATCGAGACTAAACCGCGAAATGAAAGCAATTAGCACGATCATTTCGGTTGTTATAAGAATATATCTTCCGTAGGTCGTAACCCACGTAATAAGATGTCCAATGGGAGTATGATCTTGTTGTTCAGAACCAAAGAGATTGATTGCAACTTCCTTTGTGGCAGGCATACAATTATTATATGAGGTATTCCCAGAATCCTCAATGGCACGGCGGTAAAAGTCGGAGGGAAAATTATTTCTTGTTGACGAGCTTCGAAAGTCGAGACTTGAGACGCGCTGCTTTGTTCGCGTGAATAATGTTATTCTTGACAGCTTTGTCCAATATGGTGAACACCAAGGAAAGTTGTTTGGGTGTGGGATTTTTTCTCATTTCCTTGATTGTGTTTCTTAACGATGCGCGACGACTTGCCGTTACGATAGAACGGCTGCGATCATGGCGGAGCTTTTTTTCGGCCTGTGCTGTGATTGGCATACCGGAAAGTATACCTGTTTTGCCCTAGTCGGTCAAGGATACATTGCGATATAATAAGAACCGGATGAAACTTATTTGGTCGTTTTTTTTAAAAAAACAATCCTCTGTGCGTTCGGCGGCAATGGTGCTGATGGTCATGGTGTTCACATCACGTGTCCTCGGACTCATCCGAGACCGTCTTCTTGCTGCGAGATTTTCTCCTGATGAACTCGGAATATATTTAGCCGCATTCCGATTGCCCAATTTACTTTTTGAGCTGTTGGTGATGGGAGCATTAACTTCGGCATTCATTCCCGTGTATACAAAATATATCACGCACAACATGCAGGAAGATGGGTGGCGCATGTCTACCACGCTCATTAACATTTCGTCTCTCGTTTTGCTTCTCATTACGATTCCAATATTGATATGGACAGAACCGTTGTCACGCCTCATTGCTCCCGGTTTTTCCCCATCGGAGATCGGTCTAATGGTTGAATTTACCAGATGTATGCTTGTCGTTCAGGTGTTACCTTTGTTGATCGGGAATTTTTTTACAGGAATACTGCAATCACATAAATTGTTTGTTGTACCAGCTTTGGCTCCAGTGGTCTACAACGTAGGGATAATAGTCGGTATTTTGTTGTTCTCGCATACGTTAGGGTTGTGGGCACCTGTATATGGTGTTGGTTTTGGAGCGATATTATTTATAAGCATACAAGTGCCTCCATTGCTCAAAATCGGGTTTCGACACCGATTCAACATTGATATACATCATCAAGGTGTCCGTGAAGTAGGGAAACTTATGGTCCCCCGAACCATTGGATTGGCTGTATCACAGATTGATACGACCGTCGATTTGATTCTTTCATCGCTTTTAGGGGCAAGAATGGTGACTGTATTTAACTTTGCCCAACATTTGCAGCAATTGCCGATTGGGCTTTTTGGAGCAACGGTTGCTCAGGCGGCATTTCCGCTTCTTTCTCAATCATCAGCCATTCAGGATAAAGAGCAATTTCGAAAAACCATAACGTCCGCACTCAATCAAATTCTCTTCTTTGTGATGCCAGTATCCGCCCTGTTTATTGTATTGCGTATTCCAATCGTGCGGTTGGTTTTCGGCGCCTCGAGATTTGATTGGCAGGCGACCGTATTAACGGGTATGACACTCTCTGCCTTCAGCATATCACTTGCGTCACAGTCGGTTTCCCAGTTGCTCACGCGGGGATTTTATGCGCTCTACGATACAAAAACGCCAGTGGCGGTAAGCGTATGTACGATCCTTGTGAATACGATTGCAAGCGTCATATTTATACAAGTGTTTCATTATCCAGTTTGGTCACTGGGCATTTCAACTTCACTGGCAAGTTTACTTCACGTGGCCATTCTTCTGTTCCTCTTAAAAAAACGCATTGAAATCCCGTCAATGGGTCTTTTATTGGCAACGCCGTTAAAAATTACGGTAGCATCCGTGTTAACGGGGGTTGCCCTGTATATTCCATTGAAGCTGTTCGATCAGCTCGTGTTTGATACGACACGAACGTTTGGTTTACTCCTGTTAACGGGGGTTAGCGGTGTTATAGGACTTGCAGTGTATTTGTTTTTGGTATGGGCGTTGGGGGTTTCTGAAGCGAAATCCTTCATTGCGTTATTATCAAAATTCCGTCAACCGAAAAACATAATAATGGAACCTGCAAGCGAAGTAGTTGGCAACGGTGCGCAGAATACCCCGATGTCCTAATCAAAGATATATACCGATGTTCCAACGTCAGCAAATGCATAGACTTCCTGGGCTTTTCCTATATCCAAAGCAACACATCCTCCTGTATGGGGGGATCCGATAAAATCGCGTGGGCGAAATTTTTTCTTACCCGATGCATCATACCAGTAGGGAAGTTCGTGTATGCCAAAGGATGCTTTTAAATACGGGTCGATATAAAATGCCATCCAGTATGCCATCCACACATGATAAATAGAAGAATAAGCGTTGAGATTTTTGTTAAAGATAGTAAAAACTCCTGTTGGGGTTGGATAATAAAGACCTGTGGAGACCCGATACGATTTTTTGAGAACGCCTTTTTCAAAAAGGTACATTTTTTGTTGACTAATATCAATCTCAATATATTTGTTTTTTTTCGTCCCGTCAGTATTGGGTTTCTGGTTGTTTGGTATTCTTGGTCCAACTGCCGGAATCTGTGTTGGAGTTGGCGTCGGCGGTTTTAAAAAATCACCAAATCTATTCTGTGTCACGCCTTGAGAAGCAAAAACCGGATGATGGAAAGCACGAGGAGAGCAGATAAAACAAATACATACAGTAAACAGTAATGCGAATTTTGAGGATAAAAAGCATTTCATTTTTTATGCAGTTCAATCAGAGCAACACTTTGTGCCGGCATATAGACGGATTTGGTGAGGACGTTTTTCACAACGTTTTCTGTTGTTTCGGAAGACCTGCCTGTGAGTAAGCGTTCTTTGTATGCATACGACCCGTTGGATAATCCCGTAAAAGCGACGGGTACTTGCTCACTGTGACTGCCGCCTGCATCAAAATTGACCAGGAGCAATCTATATATATTGTCACGAACCGATGCGACTCCTGTTACCCACGTACCCTCACCACTAAGCTGTAATCGTGTTCCTCGTATATTGTCTATAAAAGGATAAAGATAATATCGGGGTTTTGGTTTTTTCCCGCTTGATGGATGTGTGAGCAGCCCCCATCCTGTTCCGTCTGTTTGATTTGGTCCATCAACCAGTTCAAAAGAGAACAAGTAGGATGGTCCTCCGGAGATAAGTTGTCGTATGACTGCTGCCGCATGCGCGGAGGCATAGTTCGTGCCGTAAAGCGAGCTTTTGCTTCCCGTGAATGCAAATTCCGTTATAAGCGTTGGTTTAGTTGCGTGTTTTGGATATGGGAGAAGCCACGTGACCAAATTTTTTTGGTCGGTCGTAAATCGTTTTGGATCAGCAAGGTAGGAATGCCAGGAAAAGAAATCCACGCGTGATCCTGAATTTACCAGCGCTAGTATCCAATTTTTATACAATCCCGTTGTGGCGGGACCACCGATCATAAATGCGTTTACGTTTTGAGCATTCGAAGCACCTGTTGCTGCATACCGATAGAGCGTGACGTAGTTTTTTTCACCACCCAATTGCCATTTGCCGAACTGATCCAAATCGGGTTCATTCCAAACTTCATAATACAAATTTGTCAGGTTCTTTTCGTTTTTACCGCTATAATGCTCGACCGTTCGTTTTACCACAGTGGACCATTCGTTCCAATCATTTGGCGGATTAATGATGACCCCATCCTTCGCAATAGATGCCGGCATAAATGAGAGCGTCAGCAGAGGTTTTGCACCGAGAGAAAGGATAGTATTGACCATGGCGTCAAGTTTTGAAAAATCATACGAAAGTGCCCCGTTTTGTTTTGTTACAACATCGAAATGATCATAAATATGATCAATACGAATGATTTTTGGAGACAACGCCCGTACTTCGCTTGCTACGGGAGCAATCATGTCCGAAGCTTCCTCTCCACCCTGGGCAAACGCATGGAAAAAATCTGTGTTGATTGATTCGAGTTTTGTGGAAGTATCGATGACAATAGACGCTTTTGTTCCGGTTGCTCGAGATATAAGCCGTACTGACTGATATGTTGCGGCAATCAACAGCGGAATAAACGCAATGAGTGCTACAACCGAAACGAGTTTCATAAGTCTGGATGGAGCTCGTTGCATGAAAAAGGATGCCATATATTTATTGCGCGATGCGCCGTAATATGTTTCCAAAAAACATACTGATAACCGCGGCTATGAGAAGAAGAAGTGTGGGGGTGGTTGATCCGGATACCGGCATTCCGTCTTCTGCTCCTCCACCGATGCCACCCGCAATAACGGTAAATGCATCGGATTCTGAGTATGTGGATCCGTCTGGCGCCTGGACCGTGACGGTGATTGAATGGTCTCCGGATTCAAGTGCACTATCGGGAATATACCGCCAATTGCCGTTTTCATCAGCCGTAACGACAGCGGTAATGGGATCGGATTGGATAACAATAGTCAAAGTTGATCCTGGCGGCGCAACACCACTGATAACCGGTTGTTGGGGAGAGAGATCGTTTTTGTCTTTTTCTATATCAATAGTAAGCGCTGAGCCGGTAGCTTCGCCAGTATCATCCTCCAGAGATGTGGTTGGTGTAGGTGTAAGGTTGAGCGTTGGAGTGACTGTAGGGAGAGTCGGGGTTGGAGACAGGTTGAGTGTCGGGGTAGGGGTAGGAATTGTCGAGGATTGTTGTGAAGCGCCTCCAGAAATAGTAACACTTGCTTGGCCTGTTGAGGTTAATACATTGGGATTTTGTTCACCGATGCCGGAAACAAATGTTGTGGTGTCGAATTTTACAAGTGAAGGGGTAGTTGTTTGGGTTATACCTTTGAATCGAAGAATTGCTATTGTGCCAATGCCTTGAATGGGATTCGTGGTACTGGTTGCAGCAACCGAGATTGTTGCCGTTCCGTTTCCAACAGTACCCGATGCAACAATATTCGGTGCTTTTGGCCCATTGGTTATACTCAGCGCCTCAAGCTTCGTCGCGTCGTAGGTAATATGGAGTTGTGCAACAGCTACGTTGTTCTCTCCGGTGTCGATATCGATGTTCAAAGAAAACTGTTCACCCGCCGTTTTGGTAACACTTGATGGGCTAAATGTTAATCGCGTTGCGGGCGCGGCCTTGCTTCTGAGTTCTTGGTTTTTTCCGATGAAAAATACCGTTACTGGGACAGCAACGAGAAGAAGAATTGCAATCAAAATAAAGACGATTTTTTTCATCCTCTATTCAGTATGAAGGAAAAGGATAGGGTATGACAATAGGGTATTGACAGAAATTAGCACTCGTTATATATTACTGCTAATTGTGTTTGTTTACAGACGTGATTTTCGAAGTGTTTACGAAGAGAAAAAATGAAGGAACGAACACAAAGAAGGGACAAATTTATGGAAAAAACCTACGATTTGACTCCACGACAAGTGTCTATTTTGAAAGCGGTTATTGAGGAATACATTCAAACAGCTTCCCCCGTTGGTTCGGAAACGCTTGATAAAAAATACAATCTCGGCGTATCTCCGGCAACAATTCGCAATGAAATGGTACGTCTTACCGATATGAAGCTGTTGAAACAGCCTCATACATCGGGTGGTCGTTCACCGACTTCAGAAGCGCTCAAATTTTATGTTGAGCATCTCATGAAACAAAAAGACATGTCTGTTGCCGAAGAAATTTCCGTGAAGGAGAAGATTTGGGATTATCGACAAGAAGTCGACAAACTGCTTCGTGAGGCAACAAGAACGCTCGCTGAAAATACAAAAACCCTTGCAATCACAGCAACTAAAGACGGGGATATGTATGTATCGGGAGCCGCAAATATCTTGGATATGCCTGAGTTTTACGATTATGAACTGACACACGAACTTTTCGCTGCTTTGGATAGGTTTGATTATTGGTGGGGGTTGGTAGAAAAACAACCCGAGCCGATGGATATACTCTTGGGAGATGAGTTCGGGGACAGGAGTCTTCTGAGGGAATGCGGATTTGTATTTAGTAAGTTTGAAACGCCGCATATATCAGGAGCTATTGGCATCGTAGGACCATCTCGTCTGAATTATCCACGTTTAGTTCCGGTTGTTCGATATATGGGGAGCCTTATTAAAGACTTGTCAAGTAATTGGTAATTCTATGAAATCAAATAAACAACAAGATGATGTACATGCAAAAAATACATTGGAAGAGATGGGGCAGGCTGTGGAAGATTGGAAAAATAAATACATGCGCGCTCTTGCCGATTACAAAAATTTGGAAAAGCGTACAGAGGAAGAAAAACAGGAAGTGCGTTTGTATGCAAATAGAATATTTCTGGAAAAACTCTTGCCGGTGGTTGATAATTTAGAGCGAGCGGAAGCACATATACAAGACGAAGGTCTTTCCATCGCAATGAAAGAGCTGCATATGATGCTTGCGCGGCACGGTGTTGAAAAACTCGAGGTGGTAGACGCACCTTTTGATCCATATACCATGGAATGTGTTGAAGTCATTCAGGGAAAAAAAGACGTAGTTCTTTCAGTGGTTAGTCCTGGATACACCATGCATGGGAAACTCCTCCGTGAAGCCAAAGTAAAAGTTGGCGGAGGGGAAACATAAGGAATTTATTGGTGAATTGTATACAAAATGTTTTTATAAGGAGGCGTATATGTCAAAAATTATAGGAATAGATTTGGGAACCACGAATTCATGCGTGGCAATTATGGAGGGGGGAAGCCCCAAAGTGATTTATTCAGCAGAGGGGCGGAATGTCATTCCTTCTGTTGTCGATCCGATAAAAAATATCGTGGGCGATGTTGCAAAGCGGCAAATTGTCATACATCCACAATCAACCGTTTTTTCTGTGAAGCGGCTTATGGGGAGAAAAGCAAGTGATGCGAGTGTGCAGTTTGACAAGAAATGGCTGCCATACACCATAAAAGGTGGAAAAAACGATATGGCGGTTGTGGAGGTGGAGGGGAAGGAATTTACTCCGCAGGAAATCTCCGCAAAGATACTGGCAAAGATAAAAGCAGATGCTGAACATTATCTTGGCGGATCAGTCACGCAAGCTGTTATTACCGTGCCGGCATATTTTGACGACAGCCAACGGCAAGCAACCAAACAAGCGGGTGAGATCGCAGGACTTGAGGTAATGCGTATTTTAAACGAGCCGACTGCGGCAGCACTTGCGTATGGATTGGATAAGAAAAACGCTCATACCATCGCCGTGTATGATCTGGGAGGGGGAACGTTTGACATATCCATCCTGGAATTGGGAGAAGGGGTCTATGAAGTGAAAGCGACCAACGGAGATACACATCTGGGAGGGGATGATTTTGATAAACACATCCTCGATTATCTTGCTGACGAATTCAAAAAGGAGCATGGTGTGGACCTGAGGAAAGATCCGCAGGCGCTCCAACGGTTGCGTGATGCAGCAGAGAAAGCAAAAATAGAGCTTTCCACTGCAATGGAGGCGGAGATCAATTTGCCTTTTATTACGCAGGGTAAAGATGGCCCTGTGCATCTTGTAACAAAACTGACAAGAGCAAAAATGGAATCGTTGGTTGAAGATCTCATAACAAAAACCATCGAACCGGTGAAGAAATGCCTTGCGGATGCAAAAGTTTCGGTAAAAGATATCAACGAAATAGTACTGGTTGGTGGTATGACGCGAATGCCCAAAGTTGTCGACGCGGTAAAGCAATTTTTCGGCAAACAACCGAATCAATCAGTCAATCCTGATGAGGTTGTAGCGGTTGGCGCCGCCGTACAAGCAGGTGTATTGGCCGGTGATGTGAAAGATGTTGTGTTATTGGATGTGACGCCATTAACACTGGGACTGGAAACACTTGGCGCCGTCTCAACACCGCTTATTCCAAGGAATACAACGGTGCCCACGTCAAAAACGGAAATTTTTTCAACGGCTGCGGATAATCAAACTTCCGTGGAAATAAATGTTTTGCAAGGAGAGCGCGCAATGGCAGGAGACAACAAATCCCTTGGGCGTTTTATCCTTTCCGGTATTCCTCCTGCACCACGAGGAGTGCCGCAAATAGAAGTAACGTTTGATATCGATGCAAGCGGCATATTGAATGTTACAGCAAAAGATAAGGCAACGGGGAAAGTCAACACGATTAAGATAACGGGATCTACGGGACTTTCCAAAGAAGAGGTTGAAAAAATGCGTAAGGAGGCAGAGGAACACGCGTCTGAGGACTCGGAGAAAAAGGAACGCATTGAAGTAAAAAACCGTGCGGAAAATACCATTTATATAGCGCAGAAAACCATCAAAGATGCGGGTGACAAAGCAAAGCCGGAAGATAAGACTGGTGTTGAGGAAAAAATTAAGGCGCTCAAAGATATTCTGGAAACAGGCAGCAAAGAGGATTTGGAAGCTAAAACCAATGAATTATCTGAATTCATCCAAAAAATAGGTGCTTCCATGTATGGACAACAAGGACAAGCAGCAGATGGTGCACAAACACCACCGGGAGAAGAGCAAAAACAGGAGGAAAAAGGTACAAAACCAGATGAAAAGAAAGTGGAAGAAGGAGAAGTTGTAAGCTAAACCGAACGAGTTCGGTGGAATACATCCTGCAAGACAAGTACAAGCGGGATGTATTCTTGTTGTAAGAATACGCGTGTGCTTGCCTGAACAATAATATGGCGGAAAAACAAGACTATTACGATATTCTCGGCGTGTCGAAGTCCGCTTCTGCGGAAGAGATAAAACGGGCATATAGAAAACTTGCCCTGGAATGGCATCCGGACAAAAATAAGTCTCCCCACGCAAACGAAAAATTTAAGTCCATTAACGAGGCGTACGCTATATTATCCGATAAGGAAAAACGTGCAACGTATGACCAATTTGGTCATAGCGCTTTTGCTCCGGGATCAGGAATGGGTGCGGGACAAGGCCCATTTGGAGGTTTTAGACAACAAGGACCATTTACGTACACCTATACTTCCGGTGGCGGTATGCCTGGAGGTAATCCATTCGGGAACGATTTCTTTGACCCGTTTGAAATATTTGAACAATTTTTTGGTGGAGGGTTTTCCGGTGGAAGAGGGGGAAGACAACCGAGAAGTGCATATGAAATATCCATCGACTTTATGGAAGCGGTTCGGGGTGTCACAAAAGAAATTATGGTTCCTAAAGGTGGCGCCGGGGAGGGGTCAGAGCGAAAAACCATTAAAATTCCTGCCGGCGTGGATACAGGAAGCAGAATTCGTTTTGAACAATTTGATATTGTTATTTCTGTCCGACCCAGCTCTATATTTACTCGTGATGGCGACGACGTTGTTGTTAGCCATGAGATTTCCTATACAAAGGCAGCGCTTGGCGGTATTGAAGAAGTAAAAACAATTGACAAGCCGGTAAAAATTCGCATACCTCAGGGGACACAACCAGGAACCCTCATTCGCCTTCGAGGTCAAGGGATACCCCATGTCCGTGGAGGGGGTCGGGGAGATGAATATGTGAAGATCCAAATGAAAGTACCGACGCATTTAAGTCGCATGCAGAAGGAGTTATTGAGTGAGTTGGATAAAACGATGCAGAATTGACGTATTGAGGAAGCATGGTATAATAGGAAGCTAGTCGTAGTTATCTGAGGTGGGCTAGAAACCCGCCTTTTTTTATAAAGAAAGAATCACAGTATGCCAGCTACAATTCGAAGCGAGTTTTCATTAGCGCTCAATCAAGTCGCAACTGAGCGTGGACTTGATCCAAAAATAGTTCTTGAAACAATAAAGGCAGCCATTCTTGCCGCGTACCGAAAAGATTACGGTACAGAAGAATTGGAATTGTTTACTGTCGAGGTGGATTCGGATACAGGAGAAGCAAAAGTGTTAAAACAAGGAGTGGACGTTACACCTCCAGGATTCGGCCGTATTGCTGCACAAACCGCAAAACAAGTCATCCTCCAACGTATCCGCGAAGCAGAAAAACAGGCGGTTCTTGCCGATTATCAAACAAAAGTAGGGAACATCGTTCCAGGAATGGTGCTCCGATTTGACGGACCAAATGTCATTGTAGACATCGGTCGTACACAATCTGTCATGCCGGTTTCCGAACAAAATCCCGCAGAGCGCTATCATCTAAATCAACGCCTCACGTTTTATATAGAGGGAATCCGTGAGACACCCCGGGGGAATGAAATTATTGTATCCCGCTCACACAAAGGGTTGGTTGAGGGATTATTCCACAGAGAGGTACCGGAAGTGGCACAAGGTGCTGTGGAACTTCGGACAGTTGTCCGTGAGGCAGGGGGAAGAACAAAAATTGCGGTATATTCAAAACAATCCGGAGTTGATCCTGTAGGTTCTTGTGTCGGACAAAAAGGGATCCGCGTGACAGCGGTAATCAATGAATTAGGCGGGAATGAAAAAGTTGATATTATTCAATGGAGCGATGAACCAAAAGCCTTTATCGCAGCTGCGTTGGCACCCGCAAAAGACATGGATATAAGCCTGATTGAAGATACGAAAACCGCTAAAGTAACCATACCAGACGATCAGTTATCTTTAGCCATTGGGAGGGACGGTCAAAATGTTCGATTGGCTGCAAAACTTACCGGATGGAAAATAGATATTCAAGGGAAAACCGTACCGCAAGAGGAAAAGGTCGCAGAAGAAGTGAATGGACCAGAAACGGGATCGGTTGAGCAAGTGAGTGCAGAAGAAGCAGGGGCATCTTTACCAAAAAATGAAACTGATACAGCAAGCGTTTCAGATCCATCCAATACGACATAACACGCGTATGGATACTGAATTTGTAATACGAATATATGGTAAAAAATCAAGCGAAAGCACACATCGCGTCTACACGACCGCCAATTGTAGCGGTATTGGGTCACGTTGATCACGGAAAAACTTCACTTCTGGATTTCATACGAAAAACTCAGGTAGCCGCAGGGGAACACGGAGGTATTACACAGCATATAGGTGCATATCAAATTCCGGGTATTACATTTATTGATACTCCAGGACACGAAGCGTTTGCAAAGATGCGCGCCCGCGGAGCTACTGTTTCGGACATCGCCATTTTGGTTGTCGCGGCAGATGACAGTGTCATGCCACAGACAAAGGAGTCCATACGGATGATCAAAGACGCGAATGTTCCCATGATTGTAGTAATTAACAAAATAGATAAAGAAAGCGCAAATAGTAACAAAGTAAAACAAGATTTAGCTCGGGTTGAGGTGCAGGTTGAAGGATTTGGTGGACAAATTCCATGTGTCGAGGTGTCGGCAAAAACAGGCGTTGGTATAAAAGAATTATTGGAAATGATTCGGTTGGTTGCGGACATGAAGGAACTACACAGTGAACCAGCAGCACCGCTTGAAGCGACGGTGATCGAAACAAAGGTTGACAAAGGAAAAGGTCTTGTAGCAACGGTTATCGTAAAGAAGGGAACGCTTCGGTTGGGGCTTACACTTTTTGATAAAGACAAACAGGTAGCGAAGGTGCGTGCGATGTTTGACGAAAACGGAAAAACCGTACAAGAAGCCGGCCCATCAAAACCCGTAGAAGCACTCGGTTTTACGAGTCTTCCACCCGTGGGTTCAATATTAACGCAAGATCAACAAGTGGTGAGCACGGGGGTTCAAAAAAATGCAGAACAGTCTCCTGCTTCCATGGAGGACTTTTTACAAAAAATGCAGGAAAAGAAAAAATTGGCAGTCATCATCAAGGCAGATACCTATGGTTCACTGGAGGCGATTCTTGAAGCAATTGAGGATGACGTTGATGTTGTGTCAAGTTATGTAGGAGACGTGACTGATGCAGACATACTGCTTGCTAAATCAACCGGCGCTTTTGTCATAGGATTTAATGTGCGTTTAAAACCGGATATAGAAAAGCTCGCAGCAATTGAAGGGGTTGTTTGTCGGATATACTCAATTATTTATGAGATGTTGGACGAACTTCATGATGTTATTGAAGGGGCAATGGAAGTTATCAGTAAGGAGCGTGAACTGGGACAAGGCAAAGTTCTTGCAGAATTTCCTTTTGACGGGAACCGTATTGCAGGAATAAAGGTGCTTACAGGGCGCATTGCACGAGGGGATCAGGTAAAAATCGTTCGAAAGGATAAAGAAGTTAACCGTGCGAAGATAAAATCGTTGCGCCATGGTAAACAGGAAGAAACACGAATGGACGTGGGGAGTGAGTGTGGTATTCTGTTCGACCGTACCGTTGATTTTGCCCTTGGTGATGATATAATTGCGTTCACGAACCACTAAGCTGCCCAAACGAAATATCAGTATGGAGTCATCCGTATCAAGTGACCTTCTCAGGGTTAAAGAGTTGGTGAATGGGGCAAAAGACATCCTTATTCTTACACATGCAAATCCTACAGGTGACAGTATGGGGAGCGCACTCGCGTTGTATTTGGGTTTGAAAAGCCTCAATAAACAGGTTGTTGTCGCGTGTCCTACACCCATGACTGTCGAATTTTCCAATTTTGTCGGAGCCAACAAACTTGAAACGAAATTTTCAAAAAAAAACTTTGTCATTTCATTGGATTATGAAGACGGTTCCATTGATAAGGTGACATATAACATAGAGGATAAGAAATTTAATCTCATTATCGAACCACGTCCCGGATATGAGGGGTTTTCTCAGGAGCATGTTTCATTTCGTCACAAAGGTACGGCAGCCGATATTATTTTTGTGGTAGATACAAAACATCTCGGAGAGCTTGGTGAATTTTACGAGAATGAAAAAGAACTGTTTGCAACCCATCCGATCATAAATATTGATGCGCATCCTGCAAATACCAGATTTGGTGCAGTAAATTTGGTTGATCACGCTTCCTCGACCGCAGAATTGGTAGCTCTTGTGCTTTCCGCAACGGAAGCTGTGCTCAACGAGGACATAGCAACAAATATATTGAATGCACTCTACATGCAAACAAACAGCTTTCAAAATGAAATAACTGCACGCGCTTTTGAAGTTGCAGCTGTATGCATGAAAGCTGGGGGAAAACGATTTTCATCTATAGAAATACATCAAGAAAAGGAAGAACAAGTATGTGAGGAAAAAGCGGTTGAGATACAACCTGATGCAGAGCCAACAAAAACGGTTGAAGAAACAGCACCACAACTACCGACCAATCCCCCGGAAGATTGGTTAAAACCGAAGATTTTTAAAAGTTCGACAATAGCGTGACAAAAACAAACAGGTAAACCCCTTTCTTGTAATAATCGTTCTTTTAGTGTAAAATACGCACTATTGGAGCAAGAATGGAGCGCTCCATTTTATTTGTAAACCTATGGCAAAAGTGACAAAAAAAATAGAAAAAGAAGAAAAAAAGGTCGTCAAGAAAGCGGCAAAGGTTGCTATAAAAGCAGAAAAAAAGGTAGAAAAAAAGACACTAAAGGCTTCAAAGAAAGCTGAAGAAATTGCGGTTCCCAGTGAGGAAAAAGCACAGATTATAGAGCAATATCAGGTGAAACCTGGTGATACAGGGAGCCCAGAAGTGCAGGTGGCACTGTTGACAAGTCGTATCGATAAACTCGTAGGCCATTTGAAAGCAAATCCGTCAGATAACCATTCCAGGAGAGGACTTTTGGGGATTATCAGTAAACGACGGAGGCTTTTAAACTATTTGGAAACAAAAGAAAAACCCAGGTACAAGGAATTATCGAAAAAATTAGGGTTAACAAAGTAATAATTTTCTCCGCATGCGGGCATGCGAGAGGAGATGAAACGGAAGTGTGATGTCTTGAGTTTTTGATTTTGGAAAAAATCAAAAAACAAAGATTCGAGTTGTCTCACTTCCAGCTTCTCCATCCTCCATTCCCAACAGCGTGTCATCATATGAAATTAGTTAAGAAAGCAGTCGATATAGGCGGCCAGACGTTATCACTTGAGGTGGGAAGGTTTGCAGAGCAAGCAACCGCAGCAGTTGTAGCGCAATACGGTGAAACGATGGTGCTAGCAACCGTTACCGCTTCGAGTCGAGAAACGACATTGGATTACTTCCCTTTGTCAGTTGAATATGTAGAAAGACTATATGCAGGGGGACGAATTAAAGGATCACGATGGGTAAAACGCGAAGGACGTCCAACGGATGAAGCCGTTCTTGCGGGAAGACTGATTGATAGGTCCATCCGTCCATTATTTCCTAAAACCTATAAACACGACGTGCAAGTGATCATCACAACCCTTTCTGTCGACGGAGAAAATGATCCGGACGTATTGGGGCTCGTCGCAGCATCTGCTGCGATTGCAATTTCACGGATTCCTTGGGCCGGACCGGTTGCAGCAGTGCGTGTTGGATATGTCAATGGTGATTCCAGCGAAAAGGCAAACATCATCATAAATCCAACAGTGTCTCAACAGGCGATGAGCGATTTCGATTTTGTTGTTTCGTCAAACACCGACCGGGTTATGATGCTTGAGGGTGGATTTTGTGAAACAGCAGAAGATACTGTTATTGAAGCAATTTCTCAGGCAAAGGTGGCAAATAGAAAAATTATCGATTGTATAAATGAATTGGTTGCAGAAGTTGGACAAACGAAAGTTGTCGTTGAGGAGAAGGCATATAACGAAGAATTGGAAACACTGTTGAAAAAAGACTTTAAAAAAGAATTGGAGATGCAATTCAAGAAAACCACGGAAAAAGAAGGTGGAGATACCGGGATCGGAGAATTGTCACAGATAATCGCGGAAAAATATGAACAAAAATATGCAATTCCGGATATTTTAAGCGCAATCGACCATATCTTTAAAGCAAGAATCAGAGAAGACGTGTTGAAGAGCGCAAAACGTGTTGATGGGCGGAAAATCGATGAGATACGACCGCTGTCCATGGATGTTGGGTTGTTGCCAAGAACGCATGGAAGCGCAATGTTTAAACGTGGTCAGACACAAGTGTTGACCATAGCTACACTCGGCTCTCCAGATATGGAACAGCTAATAGAAAGTCCTACGGGAGAAGAATCAAAACGGTATATTCATCATTACAGCATGCCGCCGTATTCGGTTGGAGAAACAGGAAGGATTGGTACACCAAATCGTCGGGAAATTGGCCACGGCGCTCTTGCGGAACGTGCATTAGTTTCTGTAATTCCGGACGAGACAGAATTTCCCTATACGATCCGTTTAGTATCGGAGATCATGTCTTCCAACGGATCAACGTCCATGGCATCAACGTGCGGTTCAACACTTGCACTTATGGACGCGGGAGTTCCCATTAAAGAGCCCGTTGCGGGTATCTCCGTTGGTTTGATGACAGATCCAAAAAACCGGAACACGTTCGTATTATTAACGGATATCGTTGGAGTGGAAGATTTTGGTGGGGATATGGATTTCAAGGTTGCTGGTACGAAAAATGGTATCACCGCAATACAATTGGACATGAAAATTGACGGTATAACGGACGAAGTCATCAAGGGTGCATTGGAAAGAGCAAAGATAGCACGTGCCTTTATCTTGGAGAAAATGCATGCAGTTATCGGTACGTCGCGTACGAAATTATCACAATATGCGCCAAAAGTGCAGATGATAAAAATTCCCGTTGAGCGGATCGGGGAAGTTATTGGTCCAGGAGGGAAAATGATCCGTCAGATCCAAACCGTGACAGGTGCGGTTGTCGATGTGAAAGATGATGGATCGGTGTTTGTCTCATCCACGAAAGATGAAGCTGTGCAGAAAGCAGCGGCATGGATTGAAGGATTGACGCACGAAGTAAAAGCTGGGGAAGAATATGAAGGGGAAGTCAAGCGCATGTTGCCGTTTGGCGCCTTCGTTGAAATTCTTCCTGGTAAAGAAGGGTTAGTTCATGTGTCACAAATGTCAACGGGATTTGTCCAAAATCCCCAAGATTTTGTGAGCATTGGGCAAAAAGTGAAGGTACGGGTAATGGAAATAGATGATCAAGGTCGGGTCAATTTGTCGATGTTATTTGGAGAGGATGCTACAAAAGTAGCACCACGAGGAGAACGAAGACCAGGAGGAGATCGACCCAATCGATCTTTTCATAGGGGTCCGCGAAGATATTAATTTTGACAGTTTCCACAAATCGTTCGGTGGGGTATCATGGATGTATGTCTATCCTGTCGGACAGAGTTGCCATTCTTCGAAGATCAATAACCGAAAAACATCTTCCATCGGAGCTGGGCGTTCGGATGACAGGATATTTTGAAGAAATAGATCGATTACAGAATGATATTGCAGCACAGGTTCACTTAGAGCAACTTCTTGATTACATGGATTGGATAGCAAACCTTCCGTGGAATGAACGAACATCGGACGCAATAGACTTATCAAAAGCAAAGGAAATGCTTGATAGAAATCACTATGGCATGCAATCAGTCAAGGACAAAATACTGGAATATTTAGCAGTATTGAAATTACAACAGGAAAAAGGTATTGAAGAAAAGGAATTTAAAAACGGTGAGGCTGGGTTAGTACACGGCATGCTGGCAAGGAGGGCACCTATTTTATGTCTTATTGGACTTGTGGGCACGGGGAAGACAACCTTGGCAAAATCTATTGCAGAAGCAATGGGGAGAAAATTTATCCGTATTCCTTTTGGCGGTCTTTCTGATTCATTGGATCTTCGCGGGCAATCGCGTGTCCGTCCCGACGCGGAAATCGGCCTTATTTTGAAAGGGTTGCGATATGCGGGGAGTAGGAATCCCGTTATGCTTTTAGACGAGGTGGATAGGGTCGCTGAACACGCAAGGGGAGACATTATGGGTGTATTGGTCGAATTGCTTGATCCTGAGCAAAATAAAGCGTTTACAGACCACTATCTGGATTTTCCTTTTGATTTATCTGATGTGTTGTTTGTTGCAACTGCAAACAATACAACCAATATTTCAACAGCCGTGCTTGACAGGTTGGAGGTTATCCAAATGCCTTCATATTCCGATGAAGAAAAAATTACGATTGCAAAAGAATATGTGTTACCGGAATTAATGCGTGCTTCCGGGTTAACAAAGGAGAATTTGACCGTTGATGATGGAATATGGCTCAAATTGGTTCGTCCGCTTGGGTATGACGCGGGAATTCGATCAATTGAGAGGACAATCAACGGACTATGTAGAAAAGTTGCACGTGCGATTGTAGAAGGAAAGGGAAAGACCTTTCATATTTCGGAAACGAATGTGAAAGAGTATATAGAAACATATTAATATGAAACAATTTTTTCAACAAAAACAACAAAGAAAACCATGGAAATATCAAGGACATACAAAACAACACACTCCGTATAATACCAACGAAACCAAACGACAGTTTATTGGATCCGGAATGCCTCATTCCGGGAAAGAGAGTCTTCGAATCATTCCAGTGGGGGGAAGCGGTAATGTCACAAAAAACATGTTCGCCTATGAGCTCCGATACGACGGAAAGATACGAGAGATCTTGTTGGTTGATTGTGGCATCGGTTTTCCCGATGCAGACATGTATGGCGTAGACGTTGTTATTCCGGATGTCCGGTATCTCTCAGATAAAAAACAATATATAAAGGGGTTGGTTTTTACGCATGGGCACGATGATCATATCGGCGCAATTCCATATATCTATCCGAAGCTTGGCACTATTCCAATGTGGGGAACTCCCCTGACCGCAGCATTTGCGAATTTAAAACTGAAAGAAACAAATATACAGGCACGTGTGCAGCCGGTTGATTTCACAACGCAATTGTCGATTGGAAACTTTCGTGTCTCTTTTGTTCGCATGACGCATTCAGTGCCCGATACCGCAAATCTTATTATAGAAACGCCGGTGGGAATTTTTTATCACGGCAGTGATTTTAAATTCGACTTTGAACCGCTCGACGGAAAACAATCGGAAATAGAAAAAATTAATGCCGTCGGAAAGAAGGGGGTAATGTGCCTTTTGACGGATTCGTTGGGAAGTGAACGCGCGGGTTTTACTCCTTCGGAACAAAAAATTAGAGATGCGATCGAGAAAGAACTTGCTTTATGTCCCGGAAAGTTCTTGTTTACAACTCAATCCAGCAATATTTCCAGAATTCAGCTCGCAATTGACTGTGCTATAAAAGCGGGAAGAAAAATTGCGTTCTTCGGACGGAGTATTGATAAAAACGTTGAAGAGGCATTCGCGCTTGGATATATGAAATTCCCCCGGGATATGGTGGTGCGAGATAAGGATCTGAAAAAAATGCCACCAGGAAAAATGTTTTTAATTGTTGCCGGGGCACAAGGCCAACCGGAATCAGCTTTAACAAGAATGGCCAATGATAACCATATGTTTGTAACGATTCAGGAGGGGGATACTGTGATGTTCAGCGCAGATCCAATTCCAGGGAACGAAAACAGCGTGAATACGATCATAGATCAGATTTATCGATCGGGTGCGCGCGTCTCGTACACCAGTATTATGGAAGATCTGCATGTATCCGGTCACGGCAGTCAGGGGGACCATATGTTGCTTCTCACCGCACTTGGCCCCTCATATATTTTGCCGATCGGTGGCACATATAGGCACATGATGAATTATCGTACTATTGCCTCGGAATGCGGATACAGGAAACAGCAGGTACTCTTGCCGGAAGAAGGGGATATTTTGGAGTTTACCCCAATGGGACCGCCTCGAGTTGTGCAACATATAGCGCTTGAAAACGTAATGGTGGACGGATTGGGAATCGGGGATGTTGGGAACATTGTGCTTCGAGATCGTCAAACAATTGCCAACGAAGGTATCGTCGTCGTTGTTGTTCCTGTTGAAAAGTCGTCGGGAAAAGTGACCAGTGAGCCAGATATTATCTCCAGGGGGTTCGTCTATATCAAAGAATCAGGTGAACTACTGGACAGAGCGAAAAAACTTGTGAACCAATCGCTCCACGTAAAGCACGGAAGGGCGATGGATTGGCATTATATGCGGGAGCTTATCGAAGACAATCTACAAAAGTTTTTGAAAAAAGAAACAGGCCGTCAGCCGCTTATCGTTCCGGTTATTTTGGAAGTATAGATTATATTTTTGCAGACAATCCGCGTTCAACGCGGCTTCGTTCTTGAGGGGTTAAGTATTTTTTGCGCAAACGCAAATTGAGAGGGGTGATTTCCAATAATTCATCTTCCTCAATGAAGTCTAAGCACTGTTCCAGTGAGAGAACCATCGGTGGATCCAACTGAATAGCTATGTCGGCGTTTGCAGAATGTATATTGGTCAGCTTTTTAATTTTGCACACATTGATATCAATATCATCTTGTCGAGTGTTCAAACCTATGATCATTCCCGCATAGACGGGGATACCGGGTCCGATAAAAGCTTTTCCGCGCTCCTGTACCGTTTGCAAAGCATACCCGGTGGATTTTCCCGATTCAAAAGCGATTATTACCCCATTTCGAAGTTTTGGAATAACGGGTGAAAGCGGAAAATATCCGACAAATCTTGTAGCAAAAATACCGTTTCCTCTGGTTTTGGTTAAAATATCTCCACGGAAACCAAGCAGGTTTCTGCTGGAAACTTTGTACACCATACGGGTGATGCCACGATCCGATGTAAAAGTATCAAGAAGTTCAGCTTTCCGTTTGCCGAGTTCTTCCGTTATGACACCAACATACAGACTTTCAATTTCGATCGTAATCTCCTCAAACGGTTCGTATGTTTTGCCCTCTATTGTTTTTAGAATAACTTCGGGTTTTCCCACTTGCATTTCATAACCTTCGCGACGCAAATTTTCCAGCAATATAGCCAAGTGTAATTCTCCTCGTCCTGCAACGATAAATCCCGTCCCCTGAGGATTAGGCGTTATGGTTATGCCTATATTCGTTTGTTTCTCTTTGAGAAGGCGTGCGTGTATTTGCCGTGCTGTGCAGAATTTCCCCTCGCGTCCTGCGAAAGGGCTGGTATTGGCCGAGATAAGAATTTTCAGCGTTGGTTCTTCCAACGTAATCGTTGGATAGCCAACGGGATCCGACGGGTCACATATAGTCAGTCCTATACGAACGTCAGGAATTCCAGTCACTGCTATGATATCCCCATTGCTTGCCTGGTCGGTTTCAATCCTTTTCAGACCCACGCTGGTGAATACCTGATCAATGCGGTATTGACCGATTTTTTCTTTTTCATTCATGAGAAGGACTGGTTGTCCGCGTTTCATTGTTCCCTGGGTAAGTTTTCCGATGGCGTACGTTCCTTTATAGTCATCGAAATCAAGCGTTGAGATGAGCATTTTTGTCGGTTTATCCGACGCGGAAGCGGGCGGTGGAATAATAGTGAGAATTGATTCAAATATCGGCGTTAAATCCGCATCGGAATATATATCTTCAGGATATGGATCCCACGCTTTTCCCTCACGGCCGATTGCGTAGATGACCGGGTACATAAGATCGTCCTCGTGGGTTGCAAGATGCAGGAATAGCTCTTCGATTTCATGCGTAACTTCTTCAACGCGTGCGTCTTTTCTGTCAATTTTATTTATGACGACGATAACCTTCAAATGTAACTCCAGGGCCTTTTTTAGAACAAATTGCGTTTGTGGCAAAGGACCTTCAGCGGCATCAACGATAAGAATAGCTCCGTCAGCCATGTTGATTGTTCGTTCGACTTCCCCGGAAAAATCTGCGTGTCCAGGGGTATCGATGATATTTATTTTCGTGTTTTTATAAAGGACGGAAGTGTTTTTTGCCAGTATGGTAATACCTTTTTCCCGTTCCAAAGGGTTAGCGTCGAGAATCGTGGTTTGGTTCATTTCCGCCTCATTATCTCGGAAGGTATGCGTTTGTTTGAGCATGCCGTCCACAAGTGTGGTTTTCCCATGGTCAACATGCGCGATGATTGCAACGTTTCTGATATCCATAACAAAAAGAAAACCCCGCTCTGTCCAACATCCTTGTTGCGGGGAGAATACCCTCGTATTATACCACGTGTCTCGGTGTGTTTGTGATATACTCACTCCATTCTATGTCGCGGGAAAAGTTTGTTCGGGTAGCAATTACACGTCCCAGATATGATACCCATCTGATTACCCCTCCACTTGGAATGGGATATATAGCATCGTATTTGAAGAAGAAAAACATTCCCTGTACGATTGTTGACGGATTGAATCTGAATTTATCGAATGCCGAGATCGTAAAACAGGTTGCCCAAGCGGATATAGTAGGCATCTCCGTGCTCTCTTACTATTTTTTGAGGGCAATTGATTTGGCCAAACGCCTCAAAAAAATGGGGAAAACCGTTGTGATAGGAGGACCACACGCATCGACATTGCCGCTCCTTACGTTGAACAAAACAACAGCAGACTATGTGGTTGTTGGAGAGGGAGAAGAAACGTTTTACCGGCTCATTATGGATATTGCAGCTGGAAAGAAGAAAAAAGAAATAACGCGAAGCGGTGTGGTAAGCGCTTCCGTAAAGAAGGTAACGCACGCACCGTTTATAGAGGATTTATCGTCCATTCCCATGCCAGACTGGGATCAGATAGACCCCAATTCATATCAGCGCGCACCACACGGTGGAATCGTCAAAAACTTTCCTGTTGCCCCAATTATGACAACGCGAGGATGTCCGTATGAATGTAAATTCTGTGCATCTCCGCTTCTTTGGCAACGTCGGTTGCGCTATCGCAACCCTATGGAAGTTGTTGATGAAATCGAATATCTTGTGAAGGAAAAAAAGATTAAGGAAATTCATATCGAAGACGACAATTTTACGTTGAAACGTGAGCATGCAGAAGCGGTATGCAAGGAAATCATTCGCAGAAAACTATCTGTTTCATGGGCAACTCCAAATGGAATTCGAGCGGATAGGGTTGATAAGAAACTCTTACAACTCATGAAGAAAGCGGGTTGTTATGCAGTTGCGTTTGGTATTGAATCAGGAAATCAGGACATACTGAAAAATATTAACAAGCACGAAACACTGGAAACCATAGAAAAAGCAGTACGTTTGGCGCATGACATCGGATTTATAACGCAGGGCTTTTTTATATTTGGTCTCCCAGGTGAAACAAAGGAAACAATCAGAAATACTATCGATTTTGCAAAAAAATTGCCGCTTGATAAAGCGCAATTCTTAACGCTCGATATTATTCCCGGTTCAGGACTCTGGTATGATTTACACTTCGAAAAAAGGGTTAATTGGCATATCCGTTCTTATTTTGAGGTATCTTGGGTTCCTCCCACGATTGATCGACAAACGTTGGCCCATGCCCAATCGCAAGCATTCCGCGAATTCTTTTTCCGTCCAAAGCAGCTGTGGACGGTGTTAAAAATGATGAAATTCTCTCAAATACCGTTTTATCTCCGCAGGATTCGGGACACGAAAATCCTTAAAGCGTAACGCGGATACCGTGAACGTGTTGAACTTCGCTCACTTTCTTTCTATACTGGTGTATATGCAACGTAAACGTCGCTATAGGAAACGTGGACCGTTTAACCTAAAACTCAAGAAACAAACGGTATATACGGTTGCAGCCATTTGGTTGTGGATATTTGCAGGAGTTATCCTCACATCGTTTTTTGCAGATAGCGGTTCGACACTTTCACGGCTTCGTGATGGCCTTTATACGAAAATCGGTTGGGTGATGTATCCAATACCGGTGTATCTAGTATCTTTGAGTATGTTGTTTTTTAAAGTTAAGTCTAGTTTGGCTAAACCAAATGTCCCATTCGGCTTTACGATGTTCTTGATTTCCCTGATCGGTCTGACACAGGCAGGTGTATTGGGTGAATGGATGATGCGGATACTTTCGGAGACGATATCCATAGAAGTGACCTATCTTGTTTTAATTGGCGTGTTCATCGCAGGGCTAATCGTTGAATTTAATACCTCACTTGATTCGTTTATGAATTTTCTCCTAATGGGAATTCAACGGTTAATTGACGGGATTGGTAACTGGGTAGCTTCGATTTTTTCACCAAACCGCAAATCCAACGATATTCGTAGCGGTCAATTGAAGATTAAAAGCAGTACATTCTTTGACGAAAAACCAATAGTTAAAACAAATGCGCCTGTATCCGCTCCAGGAGTCGGATCAAAATCTGCAGGTGGAGGAAAGGGTACGGAGAATGCAACCGAACTGAAAATCAATTCACCCCTTACCGCATCAGTGCCAGATACCATATGGGAATATCCTCCATTAACGCTTCTTTCGGATGGTCCCGGCGAGCGTGCGGATAGGGGCAGCGTTAAAGAAAATGCAAATATTATAGAGCGAACCCTGGAGAGCTTCGGTATTCAAGCAAAGGTTGTTGAAGTAAATGAAGGGCCAGCAATAACGCAATATGCATTAAAGATAGCCGCTGGTACGAAAGTGTCAAAAATAGCATCGCTTTCAAGCGACCTTGCTCTCGCGCTTTCCGCTCCAACAGGACAAGTACGTTTAGAGACCCCTATTCCAGGTCGTGATCTTATAGGCATTGAAATACCAAATAGAGGGTTAGAGTTTGTGACATTGAAGCGCATGTTGCAGTCACCGGAAATGACAAAAGCAAAAAGTAAATTATCCGTGGCTTTGGGGCTTGATGTTTCAGGCAATCCGACCATTGTTGATATTGGAAAAATGCCACATGTGTTGATTGCTGGTACGACCGGTTCCGGGAAATCCGTTTTGGTAAACGCATTTATTACGTCACTTCTGTTTAAGACAACGCCGCAGGAAGTGAAACTTATCATGGTTGACCCAAAAAGAGTGGAGCTTACAGGATATAACGGAATTCCACATCTTCTCGCCCCAGTTATCGTTGATGCAGATAAGGCATTGAGTGCCCTGCATTTTGCGATCAAAGAAATGGAAATCAGGTATAAGCAATTTCAAGAAGTTGGCGTACGGAATATCGACGCATTTAACGAACGATCGGGTTTTCAATCGATGCCATACATCGTTATATTCATTGACGAGTTAGCAACACTTATGGCGTATGCACCAGTTGATGCAGAAGACAGCATCTGCCGCATTGCACAGATGTCCAGAGCAGTTGGAATCCACCTGGTGCTTGCAACGCAACGCCCAAGCGTTGACGTTATTACGGGTTTAATTAAAGCAAATATTCCTTCCCGTATTGCGTTCAATGTATCTTCCATGATTGACTCTCGGGTTATTATTGATATGCCCGGTGCGGAGAAACTTCTCGGGAGAGGCGATATGTTATACGTGCCCCCGGATCAAAGTAAGCCATCCCGTATTCAAGGAACGTATGTATCGGATGGAGAAGTGAACAAAGTGGTTGAGTATTTAAAAACTAAAAATGCGCCCGTCCAATACACGGAAGAAGTTATGAATACGCCGGTGAGCGTATTGAAAAAGGGTGCTGGCGGTATGGCAACCGGATCAACAGACGGGAAGGACCCGTTATTCGACGATGCATTTCGTCTCATTTGTCAACACGACAAAGCTTCTGCGTCGCTGTTACAGCGCAGATTGTCAGTGGGATATGCTCGTGCTGCGCGCATATTAGATCAGCTTGAAGCAGAAGGAATTATCGGACCAGGAGAAGGATCGAAACCCCGGGATGTTCTTGTAAAAAATCCGGATGAATACTACGCAAACCAACAACAACCAGAAGGATAAGCTTGGCATTTGAACATTCCAAGTATAATCAGAATATTCGTATCATGAAAACAGTTGGCATCATGTTAAAAGAGGCACGCCTCGCCAAAGGAATTGCTTTGGAGGAAGTGGAAAAACAAACAAAGATACGGCTGAAATTTTTGGAAGCAATAGAACGCGACGAGTATACAATATTACCTTCACCGATTTACGCAAAGGGATTCGTCAAAAACTATTCTCAGTTTTTAGGATTAGATGTGCATATGGTTATGGCTTTCTTTAGGAGGCAAACGGATGAGATAAAACGGTCGTCGATACTTCCCCACAAATCGCCAGAATTGGATTATAAAAAACGTTTCATAACACCCAATCGGTTTATCAGTGTCGTATTTATCGGTTTGTCGCTTTTATTTATTTCCTATTTTGTTATTCAATATCGCAAGTTACAGCTGCCGCCAACCCTAACCATAACGCGACCTCAGGCAGAGTCCATTCTGAAAGAAAAAAAATTAGATATACTGGGCACTACGGATCCCGATGCAACCATTATGGTAAATGGCTTAACGGTGACAGTAAGAAGTGATGGGCAATTTTTTACGCAGATTTCCCTTGACCCAGGAGTAAATACGATTACCACCGTAGCAACTTCACGATTTGGTAAGACCCAAACGGATGTGCGAAAAGTTGGATTCCAACAATAGTTTATAGCATTGACAGAAAGATACTTTTGATTTATTGTTAGTGT
>CAYUUX010000004.1:0-21325 GCA_964448085.1 uncultured Gammaproteobacteria bacterium
GAGAATGTTCTTTTTGTGGAGAAATAAACCCCCCAGAGGGAGCTTAATGGCTAAAGGAATCAGCCCCCTCCTTATAGGGGAGTACGCAGATGATTTGAATGCAAGTACCGTGGTAATAGTAGACACTACGGGCCCGGTCGCATGTCATAAGTGTAAAAGGGTAATAGGGGATACTTCAATGGCCCAGAAATATCATGGCCGCTGGTATCACAAAAGCTGTCTAAGTGACAAGATTCTGAGAGGTGGGAAAAATGGCAAAAAACGGTGATGATGTAACCTGGAATCCTGCAACAATTGGGGACAACTTGGAAGTGTTGCCCCCGGTGCTTTGCACCACAGGGGTCGAAGAGTTGTTAAACAAACTCCCCGATGATATCAAAGAGCACATGATGGTTTCCGATATTCAGGGATACCTCCCATTGGATGGTTGCCCTGGAGAATACATATTCTGTGTTAAACAGATGAATCTGGCCCTACCTGCCCTTTTTGAACATTACAAAATAGCCTGGAAATTAGACTATGATACGGAAATGGATTGGATAATCCTCTATATCACGGTCGAAGAGATGGAGGAACCCGTAAATGATGGCACAGACACTATACCTAACAAAACATAGCAAAATAGTAGTCACTGGGGCCACTTATGCCCTATACTGGAAAGTAAGAGGAATCTGGCAACTTAGACGTAGGGGTCACTATGTCAGGAACATGGGGTGCACCAGCCAAACGGTCGGCTTAGGAACCCCAAAAGAACTATGCTGAAGGTGGAAAAATGGAATCACGCCTAAAATTCCGAGTAGAAAAACAAAAAGACAGTGATAGTACACTTAAAGAAGTAGCCATAACTGCAATGGAAAACGCCATGGTTACAATTGAAGGGGACAAAGAAGTTGTGGACTCCGTTTATTTTGGGATTAAGAAATTCTTAGAGATTCGGAGAGACTTAAAAGTAAGGTGAGGTGGAAATTCATGAATCCGATACGTAAATGGCGAATAAACAGACGTATAAAAAAAGCCGATGAACGGAAAAACAAGCTAAATGGGATGGGAATCCACGAATTAGTTGATTACTGCAATGACATGGAAGATACAAAGTATTTCTCCGCTGCAATGGGAGATTTAGTTAGCTCCATGATGGTTGCCTACAATCTATCCCTGGAAGACACTTTCGATAGAATAGTCTCAGAATTTTCTATATACAGTGGTTCAACAGCCCTATGGCTTTGGACTGACGCTCCGCTAATTCTCAAGAATTATATGGACTATCGGACTTTAACCCTGGGAGTTGAAAGTGAGGCCGTGTTTAGTCAGATGAACTTCAGGGGTCGAAGCATTGTAATGAGATTTAAGGAACAACTGGAAAACAGCCAACCCTGTTGCAACGATAGTTGTAAGGTGGAAGAGGGTGAACAAGATGGGCAAAATAAGGGGCAGGTCGGAACTTGAAAGCTTTTTAGTGAACGATTACTTTCAGGAGCATGAAGACGCTTATGTTGATGACATTCTCAACTATATCCGTAAGCATGAACTATCTTCAGAAAGTTTCCCAATACAGAAAATGACCGCTGTGGGCATAATACTAAAAACCCGCAAATTTGAACGATGGCGGCCCAAAGGCAGCCGGAACATGAAATACCGGTTAAAAACAGAATACAAAAACTAATTACTTCTTTTTTTCTTTTTTTAAGGCAGAACGGGAGGACACTTCCGGGAAACCGACCTGGCAAAGTCTTAAAAGCAATTCACTAATCACTTGATTATTTCTTTGACCTGGAATGATGTGATACGTTTTTGGAAGTCTTGCTGAATCCTCCCTCTCTACCAATGGTGATTATGTCCCGAAGAAATAACCTCGCGACCAGTGAAAGAGATGTCGGGGTGAACATTGTGGCAGGATTCACCCCAACGGAACCACGCCTCACCCCTATATTGATTTAAGACCTATATAATGATTTGTCCATCAACGGGCCTTTTTCTTCATTTTTTTCATGGCTTCTTTAACTGGTTTATCAAAATTCTTGATCCGGTTTTTGGTATCGTCTATGATGTTGGATTTAGCCATCTCATTATCCTCCTAATAGTTTTTCAAGCCTCTCACGTTCTTCATCATCAATGGGGGTTAGTAAGTGGTCTTTTTGCCATTTTTTTCTGCTTTCGGGATTCATTACTACTCTACGCAATCCGACCCCGTATTTCTTAGCAACTTTATTGGCCTCCCCATGGGCCGCTTCATCAAGCAGGTAGGAATATGCCTCTACTGTTTTCTTTTCCCCCATATTTTCCCGGCCAGCCTTCCAGTAGGATAAGCTGTTCTTTGCACGGGTAGGGGAGGATAAACATGCTTTATCCCAGTCTTTGCGGAGTTCGTACATGTAATCTTTGTAATTCCCGACCATGACGTTATCTTTTCCATATTTCTCCCGGCAATACTGGTCTCGCTCATTTTCTAATCGGATGAACTTCATGCTCCCGGCATTATCAGCTTGCCAGTTATATGCGTTAATATTGCCGTTTTCATCCCTGAATTTCTTCTCTAACGGCATTAATTCCTTGTTTATCCGAACCAGTTCCTGGTCAGGAGTATATTCATAATACATGGGCGACCCTTGGCGGGTAGTGGCTACAACTCCCTTATCCAGGCCAGTTATAGTGGCTGATACTACGTCCTGGCCCGATGGAACTGCCAGCCCGTAGGAATGGGTTCCATCCGGCTCTATTTTCACGCCAGGGTGGTTGTGGCAACTTATTATCCCTCCTTCCGCTGCTAAATCAAAGATTTTTCTTCTTTCGTCCTTGTCAATTGACACGTGCTCCGTATCTCCTCCAACTTCCATTAAGAGATTTCCATCTGCGGAGTAGAGGGTCATTACTTCATGGTCTAACGACCCGTATTTAACAGTTGCCTCCCGGATTACATTGTCCATAGTGGCGGGTTTAAATTTCCGGGTGCGGGGGGTGCTTGATGACTTGCTTGCGTATCCCATTTATTTGTCTCCGTTCTTTTTTTTCTTTTTCCGGGGTAATGGGGGCACCTTTGGGGGTTCTGGTGGTTTTGGTTCTGGCATGGTTCTTTCACCTCCTTTTTTTCCTTTTTACTTTTTTCATGTGTTTAACTTTAGATATGAATCTACTCCCAGTCCCAGATTTCTTCTTTGATTGTGCCATCCCTGTTCACCATCCCTTTTTCAGTCCACAAATATCGTTTATGTATAACTGGTTCATCATCGAACTTATTCAACTGATAACTCCAAATCTCTGACACTGCCTTATCCTGGTAATTTTCCTTTTCCATTCTTTCATTTAGGCGTTGTTGGGCTTTTATAGCGTGCCTTAAATGAGTATAGGCCCCTATGACCACATCCCATTCATGCCTAACTATTTCCATTAATAAGTATACTTTCATCTTTCCACCATCAATATTTTTCTATTAATTCTTTTTCAGGAATGCCCTTATACCAGGGGTGATTTAGGTCTTTCCTGAAGATTATGGTTCCCCTGTCGGTGTTTATGTATCCCCTTGGTTCTGGGGTTTCTCCTTTATATTGGAACGTTATAACTTTGGAATCGTGGTCTACGCCTACCACTTCCAGGTCGCTGCCTCTGGGAAGGAGAAGTTCTTTCTCACTAAGTAACTGCCCCACTTTCTCAGATTCAACATTCCTGAACTTAGAGGGGCTTGTGGCTAAAACCGGGGCAATTGCAGGGGTGCCTTTAGGAGCATAAATTACCATCAAGTAACCCCCATCTGTATGCTTTTTTATATGCTTCTTTGCGGTGCCCTCTGCCAGGGTGGTCGATAAGAATCCAGGGTCATGCCACGTGCTGCCAACTTCCAACTCCTGTATATCTTCTTTACCGATACCTCTGTATAAAACCAGGTCATCCTTCAACTTAGAACTATGAATCTCTTCATCCAACTTCAAAATATTCCCCTCTTCATCCATGGCCCTTTGTAGGGGTTCATCGAACTCCTTACCCCTCAATTTCGCATTCCAATAATCATAACCAAAGCCCATGTAAATCGAAGCCACTAAATCCCGGTCGCCATAACCGGCCTTAATATAATCATCACGATAACTATCCAACAAATAAGCCTCCATCTCCCTGCTATCTATGAACTCCCGGTAATCCTTCCCCCGGAACTCCACAAACTCCCTTGGAGCCCTCGGTCGCATTTCCTTACTAACTGATTTACTGGCGTATCCCATGGGGGTTACTTCCTTGGTTTTTTCTTTTTTGCTTTTTTCACGAATTTAACGCCTTTTTTGGTTCCGTAGAATTTATCACTGGTTTTTTTCATTTATTTAACCCCCTATGTATGTTAATTCTACTCTGTTGCCATTTCGACCCTTTACTGAGTCTACTCTATATTTCGCTCCACGTGATAGTAATATCTCGGATTCTCTTTGAACGTCAAATGAGGCCATTTGTCTGAATGGGGTGTAATTGTCTAAGGCGGGTTCTACTGCTATGGCGTTAGCTTCTCCTGGGACGTTTATGGTTGCCAGAGCTCCTTTTTTCTCTTTTGCGAATTTATGGGCGACCTCTTTATCTGTGCTGGTGGATGTTAATGCTGGTAGGGTTATTATGTCCCCTGGTTTTGCGTCTTTTAATGCGTCTTTGTCAAATCCACGGTATAATATCATGTCTCGGCCCAATTTCTTGTTTTTGAATAGGTTATCCAATGTTTTTATCTGGTAGTCCATGAGTTCTTGATAGGTGGATTCTTCTTCTCCTTTTAGATTAGTCCAAACGACCATAGGTTTCGGGCTGCCCTCCATGACTTTCACCTCCGCCTCTCCGTTGAGGTAGGCGTTCATTAAGGAGTATCCGGTGGTTTTATATCCCATTAAGGCGTTTTGTTCATCCCATGTTAAATCATAGGTTCCGGCCATTTCTTCCATCACTTGCTCCCTGGTATAATTCCGATATTGTGGAATCCTGGGAGTTGCTTCTTTTTTCCCTTTTGCAGCCGTGGCTTTGCTGGCATAACCCATTACATCAACTCCTTCTCTAATTGCTTCCTAATTATTTCCCCTTTAGCATTGGTCGTTTTTGCTTTTTCCTGGAGTTCCAACTTGCGTTTGTTATCTTCCGGCTTAGGAGTATACATTTGCTCCTGTTGGAAATCCCGCATACTGAATTTATCAGTAGGATATCTGACATATTTCACGTGATACTGTTCCGCAACCTTTTTATCATTCTGGTAAAGCCTATCCCAATACCAATCTTCACTTTTACGGCCCCAAATCTTCCTTTTTGCCTTTTTAACATCATCCTGGAGTTTCAACTGTTCCGTGGCGGGCATGTCTTCCAGGTGATGGAATGATATATTATTCGTTTGGGGGTCGTAGCTGGCTTTCCCCTCAAATAATGGGTTAAATTGCTTAGCAAGATGTTCCTGATATTCCATATCAGTTTTCCGGTGAGATTCCCGTATTTCATCCATCAACATGCCCTGCCTATATGGCTGGTAATCCTTATCCTTATACATGTAATAGGCGTATTTATCCCCCACTGCCACGGTACCGTGTATATTATCGGTTTGGTTGCTGGTAGTAACCGCACTGAAGTCCTTAACAGATAATGGGCTGTCATTGGGGTGGTTGTGGACAAGAACCGGTAACATCTTGGGGTTTGCCTCTAAATCATCAAGGGCCGTGGGGCTCCAACTTACCTTTTTATTGTTCCCTTTCACATAGGTCATTACGTTTCCATCCCGGTCGAATAGGGCTCCATATTCATCCCCCCGCCTACCCACTTTCCGTTTAGCCTTAACATAATCATCTAAGGTATAAACCCCCTCTGAATGAGGGTCAGGGGCTCCGCTTAATGATTTAACTTCATATACTGGTTTGCCGTCTACCATCTCGAATAGGTGGGTTTTTTGCTGTTGCCTCATGCTGTTGTCAATGAAACTGGATAACTCTATTTTCTTAGGGTTGGTATACCAGTCTTCCATATACAACTCCCGAACCGTGTCCCCCTCTTTATTCCGTTGGAGCACAAAAAGGTTTAATTCATCTATTTGTTTGTCATCGGTTCCAGTTAATGATTCAGGGTTCCATCCTGTGTTTTCTCCCCCTATAACTACGTCCCAGATTCCCCTGGGGGTTTTGCGTACTCCGACCCTTAGTTGTGGATTTTCTTTTTCTCTCTCTAAAAACGCCTGTATATATGGGTTGTCTGCATACTTTACAGCTATTTCGTTAGAGTTTATACTGCGGGGGGTGCTTGATGACTTGCTTGCATATCCCATTTTCTCACCATGTGCTCCTTCGGTAGTAATGTATCCCATCGTATAACAGCATGATTCCGACCCCGGTGCTGAGGCCCGGTACAAATCCTTTAATACCCATCACCTCGGAATATGCTGCTAATACCAAAAGGAAGATTCCTAAAAAGATACACCTCTTGGAATCCCTTATACTCATTCAATTACCCAGTCAAATGTTGCCGTTGTTGCTCCGGGGTCAGTAGGGACGTTTATCTTGAATGTCGTAGCTGTGATATCTGATAGGAACCATGACACTGCTTTAACGTTCGTGGGGATGATTCGTATCTGGTCGATTGTGGGGATTATTGGATATCCATGAGTTACAACTACCTCGGTAGCAGTATCCGGAACAACCGCCTGGCCTGTTTTCTTTAGTACAGTGTCAATCTCTAACTCCACATTCACTGTTCCATCAATTAAATCAGTTATATTTTCTAAATAACGATACCCATGGAACCCTACTCTTGGATTATTTGCCCCTCCTGGTAAAACTCCCGTGGCAAAGTTTCCGAGGTAGGAATCATAAAAGTGCATGCTGGTACTTGCCCCTAATAACTTAGCAAATACTCCATTTGTGGCTGAATCTGAACTAATGGAAGAATCACTAACCCACAAAGCGAAATTGTTCCCAGTTGTTTCTTGCATTATCACGTAAGAATCTGCTTTTGCGGGGCCCCACCATCCTCCATCTGATAATTGCATTCCCCAATGATGTTTATTTAGGTGGAATAATCCCACTAATTTCTCCGGAACGACCCAATTTACCCAAGAAGTGGCATAAACCCATACGTTTTGGAATCCTAAATTCCCATTATTGGATAAAAAATCAAACATATACCAATCTTCTTCCGGGAACACGTCACTATCTTCCTCTCCCTCCTGTAAATCCATTGGGCAAATATTGGAATAACCTAACTCTTGCCCTACAAAAACCACTTTCCCATCTGCCTCTATTGGGCCATTTATTTTGTATGTGCCCTCAGCAAGATATATGAATGTTGTGCCGGAGTTAGCTTTAACATCCTGGATTACTTGATTCAAAACGGTTTGGTCGCTGCTGCCTGTGCAAACATAGGACGCTATGTCTTTAAGGTTTTGGGGGCTGTCTGCGGCCGCAACCATATACGGATATTTAAATGGCATTGAATCTGCTTCCCATGCCTCCACCATTGCTAATAGGGCCGCACTTTCTCTTTTTAATTCATCGGCTGTTCTTTTTCCGGGGTTTTTCCATTTATACATGTTTTCTCACCTTTTTTTAAATAAATGTTTTATATACTGCCAGTAGGAGGCTTATCACCGTCACGACCGTTAGGAGATAGGCTCTTCTCTTGGAAAAAAGCCATTGGGATTCTTTTTCAAATTCATCCTCCATTTCATCTTCAACGCATTCAGTAGTTTCCAATTTAGTTAATCTTATCTTAATATCGGTTATTTCGTCATCATGTTCTCTTACGTCTTTAACCAATATATCTAAATCTTCGCAAACTGATTTTTCCGGCCTCAAATAATTCACTTCCATTGTTCTTTAACTTGAATCCATCCATCTTTATCCGGGGTGCTGGCTTGCCGTGCCCTCCGAGCATTCGACCGCCTGTTCTCCCTATTCTGTTGGGCTGCCTTGCTTGCCTGATATGGCTTGAATTTAATATCACTTACCCCTCTCACGTGGGGTTTTTTGTCTATCCATTCCACATCTATCCAGGTGCCCCCGGTGTTTTTTATGTAGCCCTTGGCTGTTTTGTCATCGAAGTCATCTGGTAATGGTAGGCGGTATTCTTTCCCGCTTTTGCTTTGGATTATGGCCTCAGTTCCCTCTATTCCAATCATTTTCTGGCGGACTATTTTCCCTTTTATTGGTTTTTCCGGGGGGTTGTAGGATGACTTTAAGGTTTCTTTGATTTTCTTAGCCTCTGGGCCTGTGATTTTAGTTAATCCTGACACTTTGCCCTGGTCGTCTGTTTCTATACGGTAGAGTTTGCCTTTGTTTGTGGCATAAGTATCTCCACGGGGTGCGAAGTCAGAACTTAAATCCTGGATTAATCTTCCTTTTTCTATCTTATCTGTGGTGTATCCCTTCCTACCGGGCTGTTTAATGCTCCATGTGCCCCCATCTTTGGGTTTTATTCCCGACCGGTCTCTGACTTCCCTGTCATGGTATGTTAAACTTTCAAATCGTTGGAACTTGGTCATTTCCGCACTAAAATCCTTGTTTGCTTGGGTTTGTTTGTCGGTAACGTCATCGGCTTTGTCCCTTAAACGTTTCCATTCATCCATATCTTTTGCTTTCCATGCTTTTTGTGCCTCTGGGACTATCTTATTCTGTTCATTTGCAAGTTGGATTTGTGTCTCAGCATTTTCATAGAAAATAGGCATAATCTTATTTTTCCATCTTTTTACTTTGGCTGCTTCAGCCGGGTCGTCTTTTGTTGCTTCCTCCAACCTCGCAAACCTGCGAACCATGTCATCTTCATCAACGTAGCCGTATGGTTGGAATGCCCCAGTCACTTCAGTCCGAATCCGGTCTTTAAGATTCCTATACTCTAACGAATCATTTTGTTGTGGTCGTTTCTCTGAGGTGCTTTTACTTGCGTAACCCATTACCCTCACCGCCTTTGCTTGCCTCTTTTATTCACTGTAAACATTTTGACCTTTTTACTGCGTCTTTCAGCTAATTTCCGTTTCTTAATTGCCCTGTATTCTTTTAATCCCATTTTATCACAATCCATATTCCTCTAAAATTGCATATTTGCGGGGGTGGTCTTTTTTGAATGATTCCGGATGTGCTATTTTCAGTGATATTGATTCAGATATGTCTTCAGATTCATAATTTTCCGGCTCATTTTCTTTCATGTATTTGCTGAATCTGGTGACGGGTTTGTCATCGGCCACGGTCTTCCATCGTTCAATTATATCAGGGGTGCCTCTCTCTTTTTCACGGCCTTCACTATGGAAATAGGTGAATGAATGGCCGGCTTCGTGGGATAAGACATGTTGCAACTCCCCTGGCCCATCCACGTTAAGGGGTGCGTCTGTTAATACTATATGGTGGGGCATGCTGTGCATAAGCCAGCCCTGAGTATCTGTGAACTTCTCAGGGTCAGGGTTCACCCCCTCCTCTGCATGATTTATAACTGTGAACATGTCAATATTTTCTTTTAATGGTTCTGGTAGGGCTTCAAATTCAGCCATTATTCTCTCAGGAGGTAATTTGATTCCTTTTTGGTAAATCATTTCTATTTCTTTACCTCCGGGGTTTTGGAATCGGATATCATGGCAACTGTCCCATCCCTCCAAGACTACTTTCCCATCGGGTGCGTCTATTATTAACCCCCGGTCGGTTCGGGATACTTCCTTAAAAGTGGATTCCCTAACATTAACGGGTTTCTGAGTAGTTCCGCTCTTGCTTTTACTCGCATATCCCATTTTATTCCACCATGTGCTCTTTTTTCCATTTTTCCATTTTGCGGGGGTTGTGGATTCTGCGGGTGTATAATAGCCCGTACTTTGCAGCGACCTTTTGGGTGGCCTCAAAACATTCCTGGTCTACGAAATATGTTCTTACCTCCTCCGAGGTGGTGTTTTTGAATAGCAGCGGGTCAGCCTCTATTTCTTTAGCATGGGCCTCTTTGTACCTTTTTTCCCATGCTTCCATCTTTTTGTCCACTTTTGGGGATTTTGTGGCTGCCACCATCTTATGATTCCATTCAGTTTGCAGCGACCAGTAGTAATCACCCCTCCTTACTATTTTAAATGAAGAAGGGTCTCTTCTCTGCCGTTTAAGGTCATCTATTGTAGCCTGATCCATCCATTGTTGTTGATTCCCATATTTGTTTTTCACCAGTTCGTCAGGGTCATCGTACATGCTTTTAGGGGTGATATCAGGGTCTTTTTGTACTGAGAATGATATGTTTGTATTATAACGGTGAGTAACGACCGCCATCTCTTTTTGCTCCCTCATAAGCATGTTCCCGATATCCGGGCCTGAAGGGGGTGCGGCTGCGGTGCTTAGGGCAAATTCATCCCCCCTCATCTCGAATCCGACCGCAGGGTGGTAATGGACATAATAATTCCCAACAACATCCTTGGAATCAACATGAATCTGGCCTGTTTTTCCATTTATGTTTTTGAGTAATTTGCCTTCTTCGTCATAGATTGCCCCTACTTCCTCTAGCTCATCTTGGTTTTTTTCTGCGAATTTGGCATAGTTATCCACAATTTTATCAGGGGTGGTTGCTGGTCTTAACTCCCTTACGACCGTGGTGGTTTCAGTTTTTGAGGATGATTTGCTGGCGTAACCCATTCGTTAAGCCTCCCAGTTTTTGTATTGTCTTAAAACGTTTGGGGGGATGGCGTTGCTTTCGGTGTATGCTTTATAGATTATGTCCCGGTGTTCTTTTTTGGTTCCCTTGCTGTTTTTGCTCCATTCTTCATAGGTCATTTGCCAGGGTTCTTTTTTCTTTCCGGGTTTGCTGCGTTTCACATACTGGGCTTCGACCTCCATGGGTACTTTGTCCCCCCGGATGAATGCGTCCATCATGACCTTATCATAAGCTTGGCCTTTCCCACTGTTCCCTGTGTTGTTCACGAATTTCCAGGAGGGGGTTCGGTGGCCTGGTTTCTGGTAGGCGACCACATATCGGCCTTGCGTATCGGTTTGGTATTTGCCTTTGTTTGCAATCATTTCGGATTCTTTCATGAACTCTTCTCTGGTTTGTTTCCAGGGTTCTTTAGCGTTCCAGTGGAGTTCTTTTTCATTACTACCTACGAATCCTTTATCCAGGAACTCTTGAGCATGTTTCCGGGTTGTTTCGCTTTTTGCGTTTTTGGCTAAATCTTTTAGGTCTTTTGTGGCCTGGGCCTTGGTTACATCGTGTTCATCGGCACCACTGGCGACCCTCATGACTAAGAACCAACTGGGGCCATTTGCTTCCATGGCTTCCTTTTTACATGCGTCATAACCCTTTTTTCCAGGGACTGAGGCTAAAGACATGGCTATGTTGGAGTAGGCTTGGTCATCAAGATAGTCCTGGTGTAAATGAGGGGATATTAAATTCACTGCATTGTCAGGGGAATCATATTTTGCCAGCATGTCCATGGCTTTACTGCCTGCAAAATCCCGGTCATATCCGTTTTTAACAGTCTCCCGGATTACTTGAAGAGCCTCTTCCTGTTCCTCCCGCTTGGAACCCATCTCCAGGAAGTTATACACGTAGGGGTTTTCTTCCGGGTCGTAGAAATATCTGGTTTCCATATCCTGCAATATGTCAATTCTATACCCTTCTTGGTTCCTCATGTCCGTTTTGCTCTGTTTTGGGTTAATGAGTTGTTCCTGTAAATCTTTCAATTCCGGGCTTATTGGTAATTCCCTTATTGGTTTGCTTTTGGGCTCTGTGCTCTTGCTTTTGCTTGCATATCCCATCTTTTACACATCCGCTTTTTCTTCTCTTTTAAATAGTCTAATCCTGCTTTTTGTTCTTCAGGGGTGGTTCCGCAGTTCCCATAGTTCATAGTCCTAATCTTTTCCTGGTTTTCTGTTCCTTTTTGCTTTGTTTCCTTCGACCCTTGTTAATTAAGTCCCCTTTTTTCCAGGTGTATCTATCACTTTTTCGGTTTGCCATAGTCCATTGCCCCCTTCGGGTTTTGACCTAAATATAATAATGTTATCACGTTTTGGGGGCCGTTGAATCCTGTATCGACCCCTTTCTTGATATTCAATATTCGGAACTCGCTGTTCCTGGGGAGTATCCATTCATTTTCATATTCGCTATAATCATCACGGGTTGCTTTGTTTCCTTTAAAATGTTGATATCGTTCGCTTAATGCGTCCGCACTTTCCCATTGGACTCCGTGGCTTCCTTTGGGGATGTAGACTTGGCACAGCCACGGTTCCCCTTCATGTCCTGGTCGTCTTCGTTCTGCGAATCCCACGGCCTCAGACATGTTTGTACTGGTAGAAACATAGCCCAAATCTTCAATAACATCCCCCTCTTTGTTCTCCCTGAACCAACTGTCACTTTTTAACCCCCTCCATGCCACAAAATCCTCCGGGGCACTTGATTTATTAATTGCAGAGTCCATCCTATCAGCCCATGTATAAGCATTAGTGTCCCCTACCTCTTTGGAAACTATTCTCTTAAATTCCCTGAGCTCCTGGTTTATTGCATAACCCCCCTCCGACCGATAGTCACTAACCGCCACAGCCTCCCCTTCAGTAAATGCGGCTGCATATTTATCAATGAACTGGTTTTTGTAATACCATGGGATACGGTTCTCATTCACCATCTCCTTGAAATTCGGATTTATATCCAGGTCGCCCAGATACACCTTTTTAGGAGCTTGCTGGCCCCCGCTACTTATGCTTTTACTTGCATACCCCATTTAATACTCCTCCCAGGATTCACCATTCCACCGCTTCTGGTACACGGTTTCCATCACATACTGTAACCATAATTGGGTAATAGAAACCTCCCTATCTGGGCAGGCCGTGGGATATCCGGTTAAATGGCTAAACCACACCATGAATGACTTTAAAATCCAATATTCATCCGGGTTCCCATTTTTATGCCTAAATAGTTCTTGGAGGTCTTCCTGCCGAGGCACCCAAAAACAATTCTTAAAAAACTCGTCACTCCATTCCATCCTAAACCCATGAACATCCGGAGAAACCACTAATGGCCTTAATGGATTAATCGCACAATTATAATGGTACAAATCCCCACTTTTAGGCTCCCAACCCAGTTGTATCTCCTCCGCCACACGACACATCTTAACATATTCCATCATATTAAAACCTCCCTCTGGCACATTAACCCTATACCTTCCATACCCACTGTCATCCAGGAACTAACATGGCGGTGCTGTCTTTCCCTCCACTATACGATGCGACATACTTCATATTTTCACCCCACACTTTTTTCTTCGTTATTCCATCCTATAAGGAAGTTAAAATTTTATCAATTTTATCTAAAAAATCATTGACTATCTTATCTCCTGCCTCTTCTGGAGTCATCAATTCCCACTCCATCCTTTCAACCATTTCTTTAATTGTTTCCTGGCTCCTGCTTTTGCTGGCGTAACCCATTTATTTGCCCTCCATTCGGCTGTATGTTTTATCTTCTTTGTTGAAAACTAAATCATGGAAGTGTGCGGTGACTTGTCCCTCTTCCCACATCTTTTTGAATTGAGTTTCAAAGGGGCAATCTACGCCTTCGATATATTCTTCAAAACTGGTGTGGTCTTCTATCTTGTTGGCCCTGCAATAGAGGGCCCAGTCCGCTTTGTTTGGGAAGTGTTTATCTGTTCCGCAGCAACTACCAAAATTATTCATCCATAGAATGTTTGGCGTATAATAATTCATTCCCTCATTTTCTGCAAGTTCCTTAAATCTTAGGTGCTCCGCTTCTATGTGGTCATGATGGACATGGTAGAAATCTTTCTCTTTTTCAATAGGATACCCTTCATCTTTCAAGTGTTGGACATAATCAAAGCCAAACATGTTGTCCAATCGGGTCTTGAATCGTTTAAAGTTGAACATTCTGGCAAAAGTGGCCTGAACGTCTGAGAATCCATGGAGGGCTGCGGTTTTGAATAGTTCCTCTGGCTGGTCGTTGATTAGGGGGAATATTGGGTTATATCGTAACATCACCGGGATATCGTGATGGCTTAATTTCCGGCCAGCCCATAACCTGTTTTGTGGTGATGGGGCCCGTGGTTCTATCATTGCAGCAAAATCAGGATATAACGACCCCATGGTTAGGTGCACCACGGCCGGCATGTCCTCCAGTAACTCCACATATTCATCCCGTTGAATAATGTCCCCCTTAGTAACAACAATAACCGGGTATTCAAATTCATGCAATAATTTCAATAATTTCAACGTAGTCCTGTAATGGAGCTCTTCAGGGAGGAACGGGTCTGTTAGCACCCCCATCTGGATAGGCATCTTATTTCTAAGGCATTTGTGCATAATGCTCTGGTGGCGGTCGCCTTCCAGGGCTTCCCTCAAAAACTTATCCACTACCGAAACATCGGCTGGAATAACCACTTCATCCCTTGGGGGTTGATTAGGCTTCTTCATTTGCACAGCAAAGCAATAAGGGCAGTTGTGGCTACATCCATAATATGGATTGAGTTTAAGGGGGATAGGGCAGGTGAACCTATCCCCCCATCTCGCCAGATAAAGGGGAACTTTGTAAATTTCCATTGTGTGGGCTGTTTCCGCAGTCCTAACCGGCATGTCCTCACCTCATTACATTAGCCAGGGTCGCTTTGCCTTTTTTGAAGTTCACGCTAACCCATGCCACGCCATTGCCTTTCTTCAATTTCTGAGCCCGGTCTAAATCAAAGTCCTCTGGAATATCCAGGGCATATTGTTTTCCGCCTTTTGATTCGACCACTGCTTTCCCGTCCTCTACTTTGATGAATTTCTGGCGGACAAACCGTCCCCTTGGTTCTGGTTCTGGAGGTTTGGGTTTGGGTTTGGGTTTTGCGTCCGATGGTTTGTATCCTACCTCTTTTTTATATTTCTGGTAGGCTTCTTTTTCATCGTTGGAACTGTATCTTTCGATTAATCCTTTTTCCATGAATTTTAGTTCGGCTTTGCCTTCGTAGGAGTCCTTTGTGCCGATAGCGTCTAACGACCGGGTGTTATAATACTCCATCTTGGCTGATTTTTTATATTTCTTAACCACTTTACCATAACCATGCAGAGGGTGGAATATAATGTCCCCCTCTTTAATGTCATCCATGGAACGGACTTTATTTTTCTGGTTAAATTCACCCATGAAGTCCCGCTCATTTTCTTCTTTCCGCCTTTCCAGTTCAGCCTTAATGGCTTCCCGGCCCTCGGAGGATAAATTTTTACTATCCAGGGTTACATCCCCCCGGTCGTAGGCGTTTATAACCCCTTGCTTCCATTTCCTTTTAACGTCCGCACTGGCTTCCCATTCCGCAGACCTTTTTTTCATGTACTGGTTCTTTTGGCGTTCGCTCATCATTCCCATTTGCATAGGTGATATTTCTGCAATCCAGGGCTGGTGAACTCCCAATCTGCGTTGATATTCATCCCGGTCGAATAGGTAGGGTTTTTCTTCAATTTCATCTTTAGTCATCCCCTTAGTCCCCCTGGAGATTGTGATGTCATTCTCAATATCCTTACCTTTTTCTTCATCTTTGCCCAGTTTATAGTCAATGAAGCCCTCCAGGCTGGTAATCCCCCTGTTTTTGTAATATTTGCCTTCAGGGTCGCCTTTTTCATATCGTTCCTTTAATTCTTGGACTCTGGCCTCATATTTCTCAGGGAACCCTCTATAAACGTTTTTCATTGCCAGGGGATATTTTGGGGTTCCATCCGGGTTGTAGGCTAACTCTGAAAGAGTCATTTCTTTTATCTTCTTGGTCGCTGGTTTTTCTCCACTTTTACCCTTGCTTGCGTAACCCATTATTTTCTCCCCCTCTTCTTAGGTTTAACCAATTTAGTGACTCTAACGTCCTGGCTCCTCCCTATGAACCTGCCTAATGCCTTTTTTTTACGTTTGTCCATTTCCCATCACCTTATTTTTGTTATCGTTGCCGTCCGGTTTTTCCTATCAATCTTGTCTATCCGGTATTTTCCACCCCGGTCGATTAATATTTCGGATTCAGCATTCTCCTGAGAGTATAAACCAGGAGCCCAATGGTTATTAGTAGTTATAAAATCAATAGGAACTGCATGCGTCCCCTTCGGGACAATGATTTTAGTTTGGTAGAGAGTATCTTCATCAATATCCCCCAGGTCGTAGGCTTCCTTAATTACATCGGTGCCCTTTGCGGTTAAGCTGGTGCTGGTGTAACCAAAATCATCGTACTCCGTGCCCTCCCCTTTATCTTTAAAAAAATTAGGAGTATAAACCCGGTGCACCACTACCTGGTCTTTTAAAGTGTTTGCAGCCATCAAATCATCAATATGAGAGATATATTCCTTTATTTTTTCCTCTTGTTCCGGGGTGGATGATACCCCCTGCGTTGGCCGAGCTTGGCCCCGGAGGTAACTATTCACACTGTCATAAGTATCATATTGATAATTTTCTAATAACCGCTTATACTCTTCAAAATCTTCTTTTTCCAGGAAGGCGGATAATTCAGGTGATACATTGGAATCAGCAAATTGCCAGGCCATTTCCATGTCATTAAATTCACGGGGTGCTGCCGGGGCACTTGCTGTTGATTTTCCACTATATCCCATTTGTTCACTTCCAAAGGTCGTGACGTGTTGGCTTTCGTTTATATTTCAAGCCATATTTAACAAGTAATGATTTACCTATGCCCTTGTCCCAGAACTGGTGGCTGATTCTCAGATTTTCATCTTTCTCAAATTTCTCCTGGAACTGGCGGCTTTTACCCTGGTCGTTCAGTTTCTGAGCTTTTTCACGGGCTTGTTTAATGGCTTCTTTATAATATATATCAAATTCATCCTTAATTTCTTTTGCGGCCCTGTCCCTCTCTTCCTGAGTTTTGAGTTTGCCTAATTCATCTTTCATAAAGTAGGTGTACTCTTTACCAACTGCAATCATTTCCTTAATGCCCAGGGAGGTCATCATTTTAATGTCCCATCCACTGAAGCTGTTGCCATGGATACTGTGGTTGTGGACATATAATCGGGTGTTTCTTAGCTTATCTACTTCATCCCCCGTATATCGAATAGTCCCTTTCCGGCCACTTTTAGCTATTACTATTTCGCCATGTTTGTCGAACGCTGCGGCTCTTTCGGTCTTCCGGGATAAGAATTTAGCGTCTTTTCCAAATTCATGCACTACGCTACAACTAATTTCTTTCACCCGGTCGGGAATTACTTCCTGGGATAATTTACCTATGGCAACGGCCAGACCCCCCACCGCTGCCAATAAGGTAAAAGTTTGCCAATACATCCCTACTCCTCTTCTCTCAGTAATGGTTCGGTGCTGCTTGATTTCTGGAGAGAAGCCCCGCAGTTACCGCAACGGTTCCCGGCCTTTTTGCCATATATGACGTTTCGGGCTCCGCACTTCTTACACCATACGTATCTCGCTTTTCTTTCTATTCTTGCCATTTATATACCTCCTTATTTTAAAGTGTGGGTTAATTGTTGGTTTAATCTGTTTTGTGCTTCCCATGCCTGGCGGTTTATATTTTTCTTATCCACATCCCCCACATATACGGTTACTGTGTTTTCCGTGGTGCTGAGGATTTCATGGGTGCTGCGAACATTGTATCTCTTTTTGAGTTCTTCTTGTTCTTCAGGGGTTAGTGTTTTGTTTTTGAGTTTAAAGGTGGCTATTACGTTGGGCCGTTCCATGTGGTATTCGTTGATTGCTTTGGCGTTTGCCATGCTCTTAGCGGTGCCCCCCGTCCATCCATCGACCCTTGTGGGCTCTATTTCTAACTCTGGAATTTGGGTATAATTTGGGTATCCCTTTTTGCGGGGTAGTGAATAGCTTGGTTTGGTTTTAAATGGAGCATTCCCTTCTTGCCGTTGCCTCATTCCCCAATCTGTTGCAAATTCGGGGTCTTTAGGTAATCTTTTTGGCCGGACTATTAAGTCCCCAGTATCTACGACCTGATCCACACGGTTGCCATTAGAATCTTTGCCTAAGCTTTTATGTTTCATATATTCAGGTTCATAGTTATCTGGCCGTTCCCGTTCTTTTTTCTCTTTCACGGCAAGATTGACTTGCTTATTCAGGCTGTCTAATACGGTTTGGTCTGTTTTCTTCTCCCAATCCTTTATCCTTTCTTTTTCAGCCTTATCCATCTCAATTTGTTCTTTAGCTGCCTCCATGACTCCTTTGATGTGCTCACGGGCTTCTTTTACCTTTTCGTTCCGCAGGAATCTTTGGGAATCTCTAACTTCTTGTTGATTTTCCTTTATCCTGTCATCAAGGAATATCATCCTGTTCCGGGCTTCCTCTGATAAATCAGCATACTTCTCGACCGGTTTGGTTGTCTTCTTATCTGAGCCGCTTTGGCTTTTGCTGGCATATCCCATTACTACCTCCCCTTAGTTTTGGCTTTTTCATAGATTTTTATTAAATCAACTGGTTCTGGAGGGGCGACCGCTTCGTAGTACCCCTCTTTAGTTTTTTTGAGGCTGGTTCCAACTGGCAAAATTATCTCACTTTCGAGGTAGGGGCTGACATGCCCATTTTCTCCGAGTTTTGGGGAAGCCCCTGATTTAAACGCATAGGTCTCTGTGCTTAACATTGGAGTTCCTTTTTTGATTGCTATCTCATAGGTGTCTTCGTTCCTTTTATAAGCAAACCGACCGGCTACTTCCCGGTCAAAGGTGGTGGATAACAAAACTCCTTTATGAGGGGTGCCCCCTCTGGCAACCATCAAATTCACGGGGCTTCGGCTCTGGTCTGCGTAGAGTTCTTTATTCAAGTTGTTATATTCAGTGAGCACCCTTTTTGTTTCGGCTTCAACTTGTTGTTTTTGTTCTTTGGTCGCCTTGGAGTAATCAATCCCCATATCATTAGCAATATGGCCCTCCAGGTCTTTAGGATGGGCTGCTCCGTAAACCATGCTTTTATCATATTTCTCTACGTGGCCCCACAGTTTTGCATGCTCCCCTCCATATTCTGGATTTAAGCCCATGTATCCCGCCACAGTTTCCCCCATCTGAGGATTGGTTTTATACTTCAGGGTTTCGTTGGTAAATTCCATATATTTATCAGTGTCCACTGTTTCCGGGGCAGGGTGAGGGCTGTATCCTCCTGCGGAGATTAAAGCCATGGTTTCATAAGGTTCGCCTTTAATTTTCACCACCGAATCCATGTGAATCTGAGGAATATAATCCGGGTCGTACTTAAAATCTTCAAAAGAATACTCCAAATCCCCTATCTTCATCTCCCCTTTACCGGTGATATTCTGGAAAACCTCTTTTAGGAACGGGTAGGTCTCAAAATCATTGTTGGCTTCCACTTTGGCCCATTCATCATAATAGGGGTGAGATAGAGGGGCCACGTAATCCCTGAAAGATTCCTTTTTTTCGGCCCCGCTGCGGCTTTTGCTGGCATATCCCATTACTATCTCCCCTTATTATCTGCTTCTTTTAGCCAAATCATCTGATTCAAATCGGTGGGTGTCATATTTTGACCAGGTATCATATCGTGATTTCTGGACTTTTTCAGGTACTTTTTCACCGTTCCGTATAGCGTCACCTACCACACTGTCATAGTTTTCTGCATAAGCCTCTTTTTTGGTATCTTTCCATGCTAAATCGTGGAATCCTTTCGGTCGGTATTGTTTTATCGGCTTCCCCCTTTTAGTTTCCGCAAATCCTACCGGGGCTCTTTCCCTCTCTTCTAATTCATAATTCTTTTTAAATTCATTGAAAGTCATTTCATGCGGGGGCTTTTTCCCCTGGGGCTTTGGAACTGTCTTCTTTAACCAGTTGGTATCTATATTATTGGATACCTCTGTGGGTTGTTTATAGTCATAATGTCCCTCATTCTTGCCCCCATAATCGTATGCCTTTAGTTTTGGGGCTGATTCATTTTTTGGGGATTTTTTTTTTGGTTTGGATTCGTCCTGGCGTTCGTGAATGGTTATTCTGTGTTTGCCGTTCACTGATTGGGTTCGCATTTCTCCTTTTTCATCGGTGAACCAAAGTTGATAGCTGGTGCTGTATTGCGACCTTATAGGGTCTATCCTTGTTAGTTCCCCTTTCCGGCCGTCCTTGCTGACTATGGTGTCCCCTACTTGGAGGTTTTTGGCTAATCTGGTGGTGGTAGGGGGTGATTTATACATGTATCCCACACGGATGTCGTTGAGTCCTTTTTCAAATTCGGCCCGGTCTGCTTTCGGGTCGGTCTTGATTTGGATACCCACGTCATCATGCCATTCCACATCTTTAACCCCTGGAATCTTCTTAATGTCCTTTAACATCTTCTTTTTGAAGTAAGGGTCATAATTTTGGACACCCATCCCTACAATTCCAGTGTTAATGTTGGTTGGAATTTCTGCCTGGGCTTTTTCCCGTTTGGCCTGGGCTGCGGCCCTTTCCTTCTCTGCCTTTTCCATCATATTTTTACGGGCTGAGGCTTCCTTTTCTTCAGGACTTCGGGCTTCTTTAGCGGCTTTTCGGACTTCGGGGTCAGGGTCGTTCTTGGCTATCTTTGCCAGCATGGCCCGGTCTGACTTGGTAGGGTTCTTATACATCATGGAGTTTATGGCATTAATCCGGGCCTCTGAGGTGGTGTCCTCCGGATTGGTTATAGTTTCTTTCAAGTCCTTCTTGGTCGCCATTGTGTCACTACGGCCCCCCTGGGACTGGATAACTGCATTGTCCACATAGTGGCCAGACTCTTCTTTTTCTTTAAGAGTCATTGACTTCCCAATGGTTCTTAAATCCTTAACGGCCTTATCACGGGGCACTATTTCCCTATCAGCCATCTCCCCCATCTGTTCAATGGCCTGATTCCGGGAGTAGGAACTTTTATCTTCGGTCGCTACCTTTTTAATGGCCTCATAAGCTGCCTTTTTCTGTTTATCATTTGCGTCCTGGGCTGCGAAAGTTGCGTACGCATAAACTCCCAGATATCTCACCTTATCATCCTTGCTATTGAGCACCGCTTTCATGGTCGCTTCCATGGATTCCGGGCTGGCACGGGCCACCATGCCGATAGCTGTCTGAGCCGCACGGCCTTCCAGTTTATCGTCTTTTAATGCGTCTCTCAGGATTTTTAGCTTCTCTTCATCCGGGAGGTCTTTTTCATCCCATAATGTTCTTATCCATTGTTGTTGAGCTTCTTCTTTGCTTAAAGTTCCATCCACACTGCCGGGAGGGTTGTAAATATTGTCCCTTAATACTTTAAGCCGCTCCCTATTCGCTTTAGATAAACTTTGGCTGCTACTTTTGCTTGCATAACCCATTATATCCACCCACTTGATTCATATTGTAATTTCCTTAAACCGACCGCCTTTCCTTTACCATCAAAGATTACGCTGTAACCTTTGCCATTGTGATCCCAAACTGATAGTTCCTGAGTACCATCGTACATAGCTAACTCTTTCACTTGGCGAACATCC
>CAYUUX010000004.1:21335-51566 GCA_964448085.1 uncultured Gammaproteobacteria bacterium
CCTATCCGACCAGAATCACCCTGGGCAACAACCCACTCCCTCCCTTTTGGCAGGGTGGGCTTTGTTTTCTTATCAAAAAGTTTCCCATCAACTTTATCCAAATACTCCCTTTTCTCCCGTCTCCATTGCTGGTACTCAATAGGGGTCATATCTTCAAAACTTTTAGTTTTGGTTTTTGTTTTTTTCTTTTTATTATGGGGGTTCTTGCCTATTATGGGGTAATCTGCTTGTTTAATCCCTTGATTTAGTTTATCCAGATTCTTTTTTGCCTCATTTTCTTTAAGTTGTTGTTTTTCATGTTGTTGATATTGTTCTTTCTGGAGGCTTTTTATTCCAAACTCCAGGTTCTCACGTTCCATGTAAATGTTCTGCTTGTCTTTGGATTCTGATTCTTCCGGGGCTGTTTTTAGCTGCTTTTTGAATAATCTTTCTACTTCCGCAGGGGGGACTTTCTTTTCGGCTGTTGCGTAGTTTAATAGCTTTAATCTTGATTTGTTCCTGGTTGTGGGGTCTTTGCTTTCAGTGTCTTTTATTAGTTTTTGGTAGTCCTTGGGGTAGGTGAATCCTGGGCTTTCGCCTGGAGCATATTGGGTTCCAAATGATGTTACCCCTAACATTTCGGTTTCTCTGGTTATTCCGATTGCCTCTTCTCGACCGTATTCTTTTCTGGCTTTGAAATATTTCTCAGCATTCTCTTTGTTTTGGAATACTTTCGGCTCCCCCATGTTGTCAGTGACTATATAATACCCTTCATGCTTGAAAAAATAGATATCTTCATTTGCAGCGTTGCCTTGCCATGCTTTTATTAGTTGGGTTTTTTCATCAAAATCGACCTTATAGCCATCTTCATCTGAAAAATAGCCTTGGCCCCCTACGGCAAACATTAAATGTTCATCCATCTTAGTGCCTGGCTTGAAATTTAAAGTTCTCATTCGATGGCTTACATACTGCTCAGGGTTATCTGGATTCACATTTTTGACATGTTCATAAATTATTGACTCTGCCGACCCTGGCCTTGCTGATAATTCCTTGGAACTTTTGGAGGGAGAACTGCGGCTTTTGCTGGCATATCCCATGTTAGGATTCTCCTTTGAGTTTTTTGTATTCTTTTGTGAATCGTTTCATGGCTTTGTCTATTTCTGCCTCTGTGAATCCTTTCACTTTTTCCAGGGCTTTTTTATATTCTTTGGGGGTTATTAAATCAGCCGTCATTTCATCAACTCCTATTTTCTGTTTTCCAGTGTATGCGGGGTTTTTATATATTTTTGCGTCACTTCCGGGTTGTGGTTCTAATAATTTTTTGCGGGGGATTTCATTATTGGGGATGGCTTTATAGTCCATGTTGTAATTTTTTGCCAGTTCTTGCATGGTTTCATGGCTGACTAAGAAGTTGTATTGATTCAGGTCGATTTCTCTGGTTTGGTAGAGTTTCCGGTATTGGCTTATCTTCCTGGTTCTTATCTGCCGGTAGTCCTGGCTGAATTGGCTTTTGCCTTCCTGGTTGCTGAATTTTTTATCATCTTTGCGGTTGTAGTTGCTGGCTTTTCGCATGATGAATGTAAAATTAGAACTAACGACCCTATCCTCCCAGACTCCCACTTCAATCATGGTGTTGATATCTGCGTCTGAGAAACTGCAATCAAAATCAGGGTGGTTGTGAACGTGACACGCGACCGCCCTGGCCCGTTTAACAAATTCTATTTCGGCCCCAGTGAAGGTTACGCTGGTATGTTGGCCGCTTTTAGCAAAAACAAGCATCCCCTTTTGGTTAAAAAATGCGGCCCGTTCCGATGAACGGTTCATTACTTTCAATTCAAAATCATAGACTTCTTCGTAGTTGTAGGCCATGGCTTCCCACCTCCATCATTTCTTTTTGTTTGCACCTTAGTTTATAACCCTGGTCGTGATATTGTAAATCCTCTTAAAAAAGTGATTAAGTCCCTGGAACCTTCATCCCGTTCATTCCGAAGAATCCAACAATAAAGGCGAGCAACATCAAGGCAATAGTCAGCCAGAACCGATAATTTTCCACCCATGCCTTTTTTTCTTCTTTTTGCTTTTGATTAACAGCCTCAATAATATCCTTACGACCTTTTTCCATTTCCCCCTCATAATAGTTCTTTACATCACAAACGGCAATAAATTGGTCAAGTTTGCCGTTCATGGTTGCGAGGGTGACTTTTATGTCACTTAGGTCTCCATCCACCTTTTTTTCGAGGTTATGGACGAAGGCCCAGATTTTATTGAGTTCATCATCGAGTTGGCCCACCCATTTAACCATGTCTTTTATTTTCTCTGCGTTTGTTTCATCTGATTTAGGGGGTGTCATTGGAGTTGTCTCCCTTTTTTAACTTGTGGCGTGGGCATAAATACGATTAGCGACTGCATTCCAGTCATTGCTATAAATATAATCATATCCATGTTGCTTTAGGAATACATCTGGCCGGGCCAATCCCGGAAGTTTGCTGAAATTGTCATCATGAGCCCGTCTAAGGTAGGCTAACCCCGTTATGTTTGTGGAGCCGCAGCACCACACCATGAAGACCTTTCGGCTTCCTTTCCATTTTTTATAATAGGCTTGGCCTTTTTCCCAGATAGTTCCCGCACATGCCCCTCCTGCAATGTCTACCACAACAGCATTTTGGGGCACCTTGCTATTTTTTAGCACAGCGTTCTTTTTATCTGGCCCGATTCCGTAGACTGTGCATGATAATCCCTTGGCTTTTAATTTTGCACATAGGTTAGTCAGGCGTTCCTGGTCTTTGGTTTTCCCAGATATATTGTCACTGACCAGATACACGGGCCTTTTTATTCCTGCTTTTATGCCTCCTCCGGTCGTTCCGGTTGGTTTCGCAGCCGTAGGGGTTTGGGTTTGTTTCGTTACCGTTTCCTTAATGTTAGTTATGTTTTCATCGAAAGTTTTCTTTACACTTATAATAGTCTTAGTGGGGGCTGCGAATTGAGGGCTCATGAACCAGATAGCGGCCACCCCCATTGCGGTTAAGCTGGCTAAAGTTAAAAGAGTAAATTTATTGCTTTCCATCTGCTTTAAAAGCAGGGTTTCATTGATATCTGGCTTAGGAATTTGCATTTTCGCACTTCCTTGATTTTCCGAAAACTTTTAGGTCGGAGAAAATGGCTTTTTTCTTAACAATCGGATAAGTCTCATTGATTCCATGCTTTTTATTAGTGGGGTCTAAGGTTATCCAGTTGTCATTGCATTTCACTTGCATAAATATATGGTCGTCTTGCCTATTAGTTGTTTGCACCCTTGCATGGACAAAACGGCAGGGTAATTTCTGCTTACACCCCAAATACACCCACATGAAATAAGCCATGTCCACACAATTCGCTTTACCATCTTCAACTACTTGTTTGGGAGACCTTTTACTGTTGTAATACCATTCATATTGAATATGCTGTTTAACATACTCAAAAACCTGTTCAATCGGTATAATGCAATTATCCATGATAAATCTCCCTAAACTTTGTTTAATTTGCTACATGTAGTGTCTGCGGTTTTCCAAACTCCTCCGACCGATACTAAAGCATTGCAATGGCGTATTAAATTACATCTGAGGCCGCACTTCATCTTAGCGGAATAGCCTGCGGCTTTACACATCTCGATAAAGAGGGTGGCCTGATCCATACAATTGCCCTTTTTCTTTTTTAACATCTCCGCAGCGGAATATTTATGGTTGTAATAAAATTCATATTTTATATTTGCGTCTATCCATTTGCGGATTGCTGCGGGGTTGCCCAGGGCTTTGCCTAATTTTGCAACGTCCGTGGTAGGTAGGGGGGTGGAGGCCACGGGGCCTGGTGGGGTTGTGGCCTTAACAACTGGGGTGACAGTGGAGGTGTTTGTGATATCCTTATTTACTTCGACCCTTTTATCTGACTTCAATAGAGACACTACATTCATATTTGCTGGTTTCGGGAGCATTACCAATGCTGCGGTGACTCCCAGAACTGCAAGTCCCGCTCCGATTACCAACAGCTTATTCTCGGTTGCTGAATGTAAATAAGCCGCTGCCAGTTGTTTATCCACTGCCAATTGACTATCTCCTAACTATCTTTTTCTTATAAACCACTTTCTTCTTCGGCCACCATTTAGTTGCTTTTGGTTTAACCTTTTTAGCTGCTTTGATGACTTTTTTGGATTTCTTTTTCTTAACGACCCTACGTTTAACAACCTTTCTCTTAACAACTTTTTTCTTCTTTTTGGCTACGGTTTTTGCCACTGTGGTAACGCTGGTTCCTGCGGTGGTGGTTACTACGACCGGGGCCCCTACGGGTTCCGCTACTACTGAGTTCACCACTGAGGGGGTTGCAACGTTGTCACTGGCTACGCCTGATTCAATGGCGACCGCACCGGTGGACTGGCCTAAAGTGAATGGGGTTGGTGAATCGGCTGTTCCGCTTTTGGAGCCGCTTCCATCTCCTGAGAACCCTTTTTCTATTCCGACCAGGCTATCTGATGTTGGTTTGGTCTCTGGGCATTCTTGCCCCTCTGGGCATTCCGTGGTTGCTGCCGGGGTTTCGGGGGTTTTCATCTGGTTATATAGATAGTATGCCCCCAATCCGATTGCCCCTAAAGCCACGACCACGATTTCCTTGTTTTCTTCAAGGGTTTCCATGTTTATATCTAAATCTTCTAACATGATTTTCACCTTACAAATTTAGGCATTCCTCCGCCAGTCCTGGCTTTGGGGAACCATTTGGTTGCTTTTGGTTTAACCTTTTTAGCTGCTTTGATGACTTTTTTGGATTTCTTTTTCTTAACGACCTTACGTTTGGCAACCTTTTTCTTTTTGACCTTTTTGACCTTCTTTTTAACAACCTTTTTAGGGGCTGCCTTAACTGCGGGGGCCGGGGTGGCTGCCGGGGTGGCTACTGGAGTAGCGACCGGGGTGGCTGGTTCGGCTGCGGTGGTTGCCTCTGGGGTGGTTGCGTTGTCAGATATTACGGGGGTGTTTGTTTCCCCTCCTGGAGGGGTGATTGTTACTTCTCCAGTTTCAGGATTTACATTTACAGTGGGGTCTTTGTTTTGGAAGGGGTTGCCTTTGAGGAATAGGAACGCACCTATCCCTAAAGCCCCTAATACTATTATTAGGATTTCTGAATGGTCTTCAGCGAACCCTACTGCGTCCCCTGGATTTGTTGGGATAGATGGTAGTTCCGGCATTGTTTTCACCTCATTATGGGGGCTGCGAATCCTGTTAAGAACCCTGTTGAGAAGTTCTTTTTAGGTTTTTGTTTTCTGAGCCCTCCGTAAGTTCTGCCTGTGGGGGCTTTTTTCTTTTTCACTACTTTTCGGACTTTTGCTTTCCGTTTAACGACCCTACGTTTAACCGCCTTCTTTTTGGGTTTCCTTTTAGCAACTTTTTTCTTTTTCTTTTTCGTGGTTTTTGCCGGTACATACACTGTTTTCACAGTGGTTATTGTGGTTACTTGGGAGGGGTTAGTTGTTGTTGCTGTTGGGGGGACGGTTGTTACTGGTTTTGTGTTGTCTGATTGTAGGGTGGGGTCTACTGATACTGCCCCTGTGCTTTGCCCTGGTACCACCGATGTAGAGGGTTCTTCTGTTTTTGCAGGCTCCGTTGTGGTTGCCGGGGTGGGTTCGGGTTCTTTTTCTTTTTGGAGGAATAGGTATATGCCTACTCCTGCCAGAGCCGCACCGACCGCCAGCATTTCCTTATTTTCACCCACGTATTCAGTTATGTTTTCCATGTCAGGCATTTCTACCATAGGCTTCTCCCTCCTTATTCAGGGCATTGGAAACAGTTCCCAGTTCCTGGAACTGTTACGGGGTTGTCTATTGGTTTAATTTCTTCTACGGGTTCTTTAACGACCGGGAGGACTACTTTGTCTTTTTTCATGAACTTGTCAAAGAGCATTTTAGCCACTATCAAGCCGCCAATGATTACCCCTACGTTGGTTATGGTTTTCTGGTCTTCTTTACTTATTTTCATATTGCTTCGCCACCCGTTACTGAATCTTCTTCAGTTATAGGGCCAGGCTGGTTTTGCATGTTTCGTGGGAACTGGTAGTTGAGGATTGCGGTGACTATGTAAAGGACGGGTAATCCGTATTTTGCAAATAACTCCCCACCCATGAAGTATAACACGGTGTTTTGTAGTAATGCGGGGTCGGCTGCGAAAAAGGTTCCTATAATAGTCAGTCCGGTAGCCAGGAACGTTGAAACTTTACCCCAATCCAGGGTAACTTGCTCACCAGTTTCGACCATTTTCTGGTATCTGGGCCAGTAATAATTGTAAAAGGCCAGTAAGATTCCACCTATCGGTAAAGCAATTGCGGCCTGACCGAAAATCGTTTGCAGTAACTCAGGATTCACTGCGAAGAATCCCAGGGCCAATAAGGCTATTGTTACTAATATTGTGCTTATTTTTCCATTTGTATCCAATTTGTTCAACTCCTAAATATATTATCTTAATCTCGCTCTTAACATTGCAATGGGATTCCACTGATTAGCCCTGCGTCTAACTGGGGCAGCGGCCCTTTGTGGCTGGTCGTTCACTAATTTCCAGACCTTCCCACGTTTAACACAAAAACGCCTACCATCACTAAGCTTAGTGTATTTCACACATCCTTGAACTTCTATCCATCTCGCCATAAATTAATCCTCCATTAAATTACGTACTCCTAACTCTCCACGTCATGCACCATGATGACGGCCGAGTCATAACAGCCGGGATAATTGGGGACTTAATAGGCATATTTGAGCCCCCTTCGGCTGTGGTTATTATCATGGGGGCCGGGGCCTCCAATTCGACCTCCATCACCGGGACATCTACTCCAATACCCCCCTCAACTGTGGGGCTTGGTAATTCTAATTCAACATCAATTGGGATTCCGCAGACTGTTCCCCCGGCCTCTGGTAGGGGAGTTATGTCTTTTAGGTACGGGTAGCCTCCGTTTAAGCAGTTTTGTAGCCATACTGGGGTTGCGAAGTCAAATGTGGTGTATGTGGCTTGTGTCATCATTTCTGCGGTGGTTTTTCCAGTTCCCAGGGCAGACGTGGAGCGACCTGATGTTTCGGTGTCCCAAAAGGCATTTGTAGCGGTTCCAATGTTTTTGTATCCTACCAGGCCACCGAGGTTTGTTGAACCGGTGACAGCTCCTTTACTGTAACACCGGTTTATTGTATGAGTAAATTGATAACCGACCAGTCCTCCAACTTTATCTGAGCCTTGGACGCTACCTATTGCATAGGAATCTGTGATGTTCATTCGGACGTATCCCACTATGCCTCCTACTTGAGTTCCTGTGGCAACTACGTTTCCCGTCATGAGGCATTTAGATATCTCTGAACCTACCCCATACATGTCACTAACTCCAGCTATACCCCCCACGTTACTTCGACCAGTCACGTTCCCTGTCATCACGCATTGAGTATATGTCCCTGTATCCCCCGTGGGAGAATTGGTTCCGCCTAATATTCCTCCAACGCCGTCCTGGCCTGTTATGTTGATATTGACCACGCAGCGGGTTAAGTATAAACGGGCCCATGTTGCCCCAATTATCCCCCCTACATAATCACTGGTGGCACTGGGGGTGATGGTTAAATCTGTTGTGATAGTAATGTCTTCAATCTCAGACCGGTAGGCTCCTGCAACTCCCCCGATTTGCGTTCCTGACGCTGCTATGGTTCCTTTTATTGTGCAAAATGATATTTTTGTACTGCCCCCATACATGTCTCCGTGGCCTATTATTCCTCCGACCTGGGTTCTGCCAGTTATGGTGGTGTTCACTTCGCAATCATTGATAATTAGGTTGTCCCAACTGCCGTTACTTGTTCCTCCAACTATTCCTCCGACCTTGTCTCTGGCGGTGATTGGAGTGGATACATCACACCGCCTAATGGTTGTCCTGGCCCAGATTGCCCCTATTATCCCCCCTACATAATCACTGGTGGCACTGGGGGTGATGGTTAAATCTGTTGTGATAGTAATGTCTTCAATCTCAGACCGGTAGGCTCCTGCAACTCCTCCCACTTGGTTTCCTGACGCTGTTATGGTTCCTTTTATTGTGCAAAATGATATTTTTGTTGAGGTGCTGAATTGGTCATTGTGGCCGCAAATCCCTCCAATCAAGCTCCTGCCAGTTATGGTGGCGTTCACGGTGCAATTGGTAACGATTGTGGCCTCCCAATTTGAATCTGTGCCCCCGTATATCCCTCCAACATAGTCCTGGCCCGCTACATTGAAATCCACGGTTAAGCCTGTGATGGTGGTGGCCCCTACAAGGTGCCCCGCCACCCCTCCAACGTAGTTGCTTGTGGCACTTGCCGTGAGGGTTACGCCACTAAATGTTATTGTGTTTGCTGAATATCTTAACTGGCCCGCTACGACCCCTACATAATTGCCGGTGGCAGTTAATACCCCTGTTACTGTGGTGTTTTGAACTCCAGAATCTGTTCCATAACATAAGTTGCTTCCGGCTATTAACCCCACATAACTTCGACCAGATATATTTCCATTGAACACTGACCCCCCATATATTCTTCCGACTCCTTCCCCGCTTTGTTGGCCGATTATGCCCCCCACGTAGTCCTGTGCGGTTATATTTAGGGTTACTGTTGCCCCGCTTATTCTGGTTCCACTCCCTCCACCTCCTACTATTCCACCTACGTAGTTGCTGGTTGCTGCGGGGGTTAATGTAAAGTTGGATGATGATATTGTGGGGCCTGTTATTATCCCCTGGTGGCCTATGTTTCCTACGTATCCTCCTATGTAGTTGCCGGTTCCGGTTACTGAGCCTTGGACTGTGGTGGTTTGTATTGTGGGGCTGTTCCACCCCCATGTTCCCGCTACTCCGCCTACGCTGGAGGCTCCACTTATATCTGCGTTTACTGTGCACCCTGTTATTACTGCGTGTCTTAGGTGGCCTCCTATTCCCCCCACCTCATTCCGACCGGATATGTCAAAGGTTACTGAACAATTAGTAATATATGACGCTGCGTTTCCTTCATCTGAGTAACCTATTATGCCTCCTACGTAGTCACTGGTTGCGGTGGTGGTGATGGTGATGTCAGGGGTGATTCCGGTGATGGTTCCGGTGTGGCCTACCTGGCCGACCACTCCCCCGATATAGCTGCCTGTTGCGTTGATGGTTCCAGTGATGGTTGTGGTTTGTATGGTGGGGTTATTCCATCCCCATAGTCCGGCGACCCCTCCAACGCTGGCGGCTCCGCTTATATCTGCGTTTACTGTGCACCCTGTTATTTCTGCGTGTCTTAGGTGGCCTCCTATTCCCCCCACCTCATTCCGACCAGATATGTCAAAAGTTACTGAACAGTTGGTTATGGTTGTATCGGCCGCTCCTTCGTCCGAGTACCCTACTATGCCTCCTACGTAGTCACTGGTTGCGGTGGTGGTGATGGTGATGTTTGGGGTGATTCCGGTGATGGTTCCGGTGTGGGCTACCTGGCCGACCACTCCTCCGATATAGCTGCCTGTTGCGTTGATGGTTCCAGTGATGGTTGTGGTTTGTATGGTGGGGTTATTCCATCCCCATAGTCCGGCGACCATTCCGATATAAGAGGCTCCTGTGATATCTGAGTTTATGGCACATCCTGAGATTTGGACTAATTTTAGCCATCCTCCCAGGGCTCCCACGTAATTCCTGGCTGAAAGTGGTAATTCCACAGTACAATTAGTTATGTAGCTTGTGCTGTTGCCTTCATCCAGATATCCGATTAAACCCCCTACGTAGTCACTGGTGGCACTGGTGGTGATGGTGAGGTCTCTGGAGTTTAAACTGAATCCGATTAAGCTAATGAAATGGGTGGATGTCCCTATTACCCCCCCCACTTTTGAGCCGGTTGCAGTTATTGTTCCTTTAACCGTGGAAGTTTGGATACTTGACCCGCTGTTCCCGTAGGTTCCAAATAATCCTCCTACATTGCTGGTTCCAACTATGTCCCCATCATAATTACAGCCCGTGACATTGCCCCTATAAACAATCCCCCCAATTCCTCCACAGTTGGAGCCTGTGGCGGTTACGTTGGCTGTTGAATCACAATTAGTTATTGTGAATGTGCCTGAAGTGTAATCTAAAGCCCCTATAACCCCCCCCACTTGAGCTACTCCTGCAACTTCGCCAGCGGAGTTAAGATTAGATAAGCTGTTGTTATAGTTGGTTCTCCCTATTACTAATCCCACATAGTTCTGACCAGTTACATCCCCTGATATTGTTAAATCCTTGATATTGTTAGTGTTGATATATCCTAAGAATCCAACATAATCCGTGGTGGGCCTGTTAATGAAAAGGTTGCTAATGGTTTTGTTGTTTCCATCGAATCCCCCTGTGAAATTTGTGGTCGCATTGCCGAGAGGCAACCAACCAGCCCCAGAATTAAGGCTTGCCGAAGGCGTTGCGTCAATATCCGCCATTAACTTATAATACTTGTCTAAAGTATAAATTCCAGTCCCTACCTTAACCAAATCAGCCCAACACCATATCTGATAAGGGTCGCCACTTGTCCCGGCCCCCTTCAAATTCCCAGAAACACACGGAGTAGGAAGAGCCGTATCCACGGCCAAAACAGGAGGTTCCACTAATACATCCGTAGGCTCAGATTCCCCACTTAATAGAGGGAACCCATCAAGCATAACCGTCCCTTTACTATCTAATTTGTCTTGAACGAACTCCGGTCGTGCTGATTTTATTACACTTTGACCTTTAACGCCAGGAGTTTCCCCCTTAGCCATAACCGTACTCCCGGAGTAAGGAGGGACTAATGGGTTCATTCCTGCTTTTGCAGCGTGTATTGAGGGTATAGGGGTTTTCTTAGAGGCCATTTGTCCTCCCTTTATTAGGCTACTGGGGCACTATATTCTGGATCAGGCATGCGGGTTTGTAATCCTACATAACCAATATTTTTTGCACTTGCGTCTTTATTCTTAACCCGGTAGAATATCGTGGAATCGGGTTGTCTGAGTTCTAAATCTCCTACTAATTGGGTCGTTCCGGTGATGGCGTTATTCACATAAATATCCGGGTCATTAAACAATTGTATTTCTGCATTCGCTTCCAGTATAACCCCCATGATAAGCCATTCCTCATTTAAATAACCATCGGTAGGTTCAAAATATACGAACCCATTTGAGGCCACGTTGGTACTAATCCCCCCTATCACTTTCATGCCTTCCGGGGTTCTTAGGGGGTCGGCTTTGTAGCATATAACTGCTTCATAAACTATTACCAGGTCATCCTCAGCTTCATCGTTGGTTATTGTGAAATAAACTCCTGAATCGGCCCCGGTGCAATATAGGGTGACTTCTTTAAGCACATCCCCTGTTGTTACGCTTTCGATTGGCATGACTGTTGTTCCATCGGTAAAGTTAATGGTGAAATCTTTCGCATTTGTGTAAATGCGTTTAACAATCATGTCGTTATATTCACTTGCAGGTTTTAAGTTCTGCGTATCTCCTGCGGCTATTGTGGCAGGTATTTGAATAAATTCTCCAACTTCTATCGGGTCAGCCATTTTTCATTCCCCCTCTAATTTTGGGTTAAAGTTAATACTCCATCTGGGCTCCATTGGACTCTGAAGACCGTGCTGGTTGTTATCTTGTCTTCTCCGAAATCTACATATCCTAATAATGGGGAAGTTGAATCGACCCCGGTGTCTTTGTAGATTATAGCATATCTGGCCGTGATTGTGGACGCTGCCCATTCTGCGTCATCTGCGTCAAATTTTGTTACGCCTGCGGATGGGCTTGATATTGCTTTATTTGCCAGTGTTGCCCCTCCCGCTGTGTACCCGGCCCCTACGACCTCATTCGTTATGTCGTCTTTAAATTCGTGTGCTTCTTTATCCAGGGTGTATGAACTGGTGCAAAGCATGACTTTTATGGTGTCGTCTTCTAAATCAAAAAGCCCTTTCATCATATTGGCCTGGGCTTTTGTGTACCATTTACCGCTTACTGCCATTTTTTAGTCCTCCTTTAGTCCGCCTCTCTTACGACCAGTCTGGCGGTGAACTCATTTGTTGCAATATCGTTATTCCAGAGGGCTATTCCCAGTCCTTCGCCTAAGTATGCTCCCTGAACTTTTACAACGACCCCACTGACTTTATTCACTTGGTCTGGATTTGTTTCATCCGGGCTTTTGGTTACTGTGAAAGTTTCTCCCAGTTTAACCCATCTAACTACTGAGTTGAATGTTTGTTTTTGGTATAGTTGGCCGGTGATATCTGTGTCCTGGGAGGGGTTTTCTATCATTACATCGTAGATTCTGCGTAGATTTGTGGGGGTGGTTAGGTCTGTTTTTGTTTTGAGGGTGTTTGCTGCGTCTAAAGCCGACCAGGTGAAACTCCCGGTTCCTACTGAGGCATTGGCTACTTGAACCATATCCAGAACGCCCTCAAGGTATCCGGTGTTTGTGGATACTGTTAGTAGTGTTGCTTCGGTTGCCAGTCCTGAGCCGTCTGATTGTAATGCGACCTTTACGTTGCCGTCTTCGTCTACGCTGTTTTCAAAGAGAGTTATGTTTTCTACGGTGCTTACGGTTCCTATGCTTATTATCCTTCCGAAGATGGTTTCCACCATCGAACCGACCAGTTTAATGTCTTTAACCATCTTAATCACTTCCTCCCTGGTCTTATCCATCCCTTGAACAGTACGTTGAAGACTTTTATGTTGTAATCGAGATAGGCCCAGTCATCTTTTGCGTGGGTTGCGGCTGTGGTATATACGGCTCCACGGGTGCACCCTGCGAATGAGGTGCTGGTTTTCCGGGTGTAATTTATTTTTTCATCACCGATTCTTATCGTGCCTGCGTCATCGAAGCCCTCTGTTGAATTTACATGGACTGTTAAGCCGTCATCGGTCAGGTCTTCCGTTAATTGGGTTGCTCCCTGGTTTAAATTGAATATTTCTAATCTTATTTCATCGTTCACTTTCACCGGGGGCTCAAACATTCGACCAGTATCATTAACTCCCTGTATCTGGTCAGGGCTGCTATCTAACAGTTTGGTATCGAAATACGTTAGGTACATGGTGCAATCGAAATAATCCATGCCCACATTGGTCAGATATAACACCCCGTCTTGAACCGGGTAACTTACTACCCCTTTACATTGGGGAGGCACTTCGACCCGGCCCCTCTCGAATAAAAGCCGGTCTTCATTATCCGGATTATTCGCACGGTACGATTGCAACAGCCGGCATAGAATCCTGGCCTGTTCCGCACTTAAACATTCATCATTCATTTTCAGGTTCCTCCCTCTTTGTAAACTGATTTCATGTTAGTAAATTCTTGAGAACTAAGGTGAACTATTGTCTGAACTAATTTATTGTTCTGACTTGCAGGAGCTTTTTGCTTGTCCTTAATTTCATCATTTTCCGTTATATGAGTTAATGTTCCATTTAAAGCCATTTTAATCAGCCCTCGGTGCACATATTACCAGTCCCCTTACATAGGTTTGGTTGCAACTTCTAAAGAAAGGATGGCCTGCATTATAAACACTAATCCCAACGTGACTAACGTTATCCATACGAAAAGACCTTGCTCCTCGGTTGTAGGGGTGTAAAATTCGGTCGTATTTGGTTTCTCCTGGTTGGAAACATAAATCAGCCCCCCACGAACCTAAATCCAGAGCCTTCCAGGTTTCCATGTTGTCCTCGCTAACCCAAAACATGGCTGCTCCGTAGGCGTAGTCGAGCATATTAGAGGTTACTGGGCAGCAGGCCCCTCCGTTGCTTCTTATGGGGCTGGTGGTGTATACTATGAACTTAGAAACTAAATCTGTTACGTTGGCTTTGAATCTTTCATCGGCCTCAAAATAAGTATTAACCCATTCATAGCCCTCACCACATCCATCGGTGCTGTATGTAGTGGCGACCAGTGTGGTTCCAATACATCCGGATGGGATTGGGAACTCTCCTCCCCCTCCTCCTCCGCTGCCTCCGCCTGGGCCTCCGCCATAGGCTCCGCCTGGGCCGTATATGCCTGTTCCTGGTGAGTAATATAGAATATCGTGACATGGGCACCTTGGAGACGCGACCGGTTCCACTTCTTCGGGGGGGAATATTTCTCTATCAAGTACCATTTGCTGCTCTCTCCAGTATGCCTAATTATTATAAGGGGTGAGGGGGTTTTTTTGAGTCCTCCCCCTCATTGGACTGAGTTTTACGGGGTTTTTACGTTAATTAAACGTTGCTGTCTACTTCTAATCCTCTGAATGTGGCCGTGCAATTAGCAGTTGTTGAACTGTTTGCAAAGGTTATCACTACATTGGTATGGATGTAGAGAGGTAGGCCGTAGAGGTCTTCAAAGTCTAAGCTGGTCACGCTATTGGCGACCGGGAGTTTGTGGTCTACTCCATCAATGACTATGCTGGTGATGGTGCACCCACTGTTTCCCCAGATTAGACTAAGGGTTTTTGCAAGTAACACCTTTCCGCTGGTGACGGTGAGGGTTAATGTCCCTGTTCCGCTGCCAGTCACTTCGACCGTTCCGGTTAGGATGTCGGTCTTGTTGGAGAGGTATTTTAATGGTGCTGATACTCCTAATCCTGCCATGGTATCATTCCTCTATTTCTCTTATACATTTGATGATTGCCCTAACTTGGATTGTCCTGCTTAGTCCATGGTTGCAGGTTACTCTTAGGGTGCTCCCCCATCCCAGGTTGTAAGGGTGATTTAGGGACTGGGGAAATGCTTCAACGTTTTTAGCGTCCGGGTTAATGTCGGTGTCCCCATCGTTTAGGGTTAGGTTCACGTCACCGTCCGGGGCTTGGAACTTGATATTTGTGATGTATCTTCGATGTTTTTTCGGGAGAGTTCTATCGTAGAGGGTTTTTGTTTCACCCACAGCGACCGATATCAGCCCGGTATCAATATATTCAGTTTTTTGTCTCTTTATTGCCATTTTCTTTACCTCTTTCTCAGTTTTTTAGGCAAAAAATTCAAAAGAGGGAATTTAATTCCCTCAGTAGTAAAGTTTTGCTCCTTTAACCAGAACTTTGATTCCGGAGGCAATTGCGGAGGAAGTGGTGTTGGTCACGTTCACTCGGTAGTTGTTACCAGCGGTGATTACGTGAGGCACCAGATATTTGAATCCTTCCTGAACTAAGTCAGCAATGATGTCTCCTGGAACTCCACTTATGATAGGTACATCGTTTTCTCCGTAGATGGAGATGGTGCACCCGTCCACTCCGACCGCCATGATACCGTCAAATATCATGGTTCGGCCAGTTTTGACCTCTTCATCAATGATGTCCACGTTACCCCCGGCAGCCAGGGAAGCAGACTGTAATCCGGTGATTGGTTTATCTTCAATCTTTCGGATTTTCTTTTTCTGCCCATTGGCAGATGATTCAGTTAGGTTGTCTCCGGTCAGGAAACGGGCCAGTTCTATCAAGTCTATAATGTTTCTTTCGGCCATATTACGCACCTCGGTTTTGTTTTTTAGGCTTTTGGTTTTACAACACCCTCAGTAGCCTATTCTGAGCTTCTTCAGCCCGTCCCGTACTGTTGTCTAATATAAGAGCTCTTGCTGTACTAAAAGTTGTATAGGCAGCGACCACGGCACGGTTAAAGTCCTGGTGTTGTATTATTTCATCTTCAAGAGCATTCCTACGCCTGGAGGTATCTTTCATTCTTCTTTCCAGTATGTCGGATGGTTTGGCTTCCACTAACACGATAGTATCTATGTTAATTTCATCAGCGACCCACACTGAAAAGGTTCCTAAATATCCCTCCGGGGTTAGAACGGAGGCATGCGTGTCTACTACTACGTTTTTATTTCTTTCAACGTAGCGGTTATTGATTTCCTCCGCAGCCAGGCGTTGCAACTCCATTTGTGTCTCCCTATCTAATTCTCTCATTCCGTCCCTGTCCTCAACAACCATTTTATCTAAGGCTATTTTGAACATCACGGAACCCATGCCCACTAATTCATAGTCACTATCTGCAAGTGTCTTGATTATCTTTGGGCTGCTTAGTAGGTACGTTTTACCTACGCCAGGGACTCCACAAAGGAATATTGTGTTTGCCATGCTGATTACTCTCGATATGAACCTTATTTTGTGATTTTATCCATTTTGTCAGGCAATTTGTCAATTGCTTTGGTTACTTCTTTGGGTTTGGGGATTATGAAATTGAAGAATTTTGCGTCATTTTCTATGTCCCGGTCTACTTCGGATACAATTTCCACTAATCCTTTTTTCCGGAACCATTCATAAATATGAATTGCGGCGACCCCTATGATGAATGTTTCAGTGTATAATATTAAAGTTTCGCCATATCGGGCTTTGACGGCCTCACGTTTTTCGTTTAATGTGTGGCCTATTTTCATTAGTGGGGTTACTACTGGGGCTGTAACGACCCTAACTTGCTCAGGAGCTTCCATTTTCATCCCGTCGATATGGGCACCGGTGAGATTGTCCTATCCCTGGTGTCTTTCCTTAAAAGGTCTACTGCATAATAGACGAATAACATGCCCAAACAGGCAAATCCGCCGATTTTCATCCATTGTTCAAAGGTTATTTCCTCTAAATCCTTTAATATCATCTTTTTTTACCTCCATACGACCTGGATGGGTGTGTGCACTTAACCATTGGCACCTCTTTCGTTATGACCCCTCCTTCCGTTGTTACGCATTTCTGATAACAACCAGGGCTATATTGGCTTAAACAATTCATTCCTGGAGGACATGGCTTTTGTCTTAATGTTGGCCTGGAACAAACTGCTTTAGGATTTTTTTGCGGGCCTATGGGTATTAAGTTAGCCGCTCCAACGGCTGCCCTTGGGGCATCTGAGGCCACGCTGCGGTCTATTGCCACTACTCCGACCGGGGTTCCTCCCGTTGTAGTTGTGGCTGTTTGGGTTTTTGAAGCCATGGCTTTATGTAGGAGGTATCCTATAACTCCTAAGCCCGCTATCCCCAAACCGACCAGTTTAATATCCATTCACATCCTCCTTAAAGTACGTAAAGGGACACTTGGGGTTCTAATCTGGTATTTGGAGTTACCTGTGCTTTTTTGCATGGAGCATATTTTTTGAACTCTTTTTGAGTTTGTTTATGCTTGCAAAGCTTATAACAATCCCCGGCTGCGTCCTGCTGGACTTGTTCGCCACATACTGCGTTCCTTTGTCTCTTCATTTTCCGAGTTATTTGGCCTTTGCCTATTCCTGGTAGTTTGGGCCTTACGGTTTGTTTGGTCTCCATGGCTGGCATGGGTAACGGTTCAAAGGGCTGTAATACAGTATCTTTTTGTGGCACTTCGGGCTCAGTTGGGGGGGTTAATTCTAATAGATTGGGTAACGGTTCGTTTAATTTAGGGTTTCTGCTACTGTATGCTTCAGGGTTTGCAGTTTTTTCCGCTACTTGTTGGACTTTTTGGGCTACCACTGGATGGCGGGATTGCATAAGGGCAAGTCCTCCAACTACTGCAATAGCCGCAGCACCTAATAATCCCATGGTGCTTCTTTTAATTTTCATCATCTTTCCTCCTAATCATGTTCCTCAAGACTCTATACATTCTCCCAGATTCTTTGTCTTGGACTGTGAACGTGTATTCCTCCGCTTTATGCACTATGGCGGGGCCTTTGAAGAAACTTGCTTTGGATATTATTTCATCACCGGGTTCCACGTCCAAATTTATCTTTTTTAGCCCTATTTGCCTGCTAACTTTCCGTTTAATTTCTTTTATTTCGTCTTGTTTGCGGGGGGGCAATGTTAGGGTTTTGGTTATTGGTTCTTCGGCTTTTATGTTATCCAGGCCGTAGTCCCCATCTCCCTTTTCGACCAGCTTGGCTTTGTATTTTTTCTCAATATCTTTTTTGGCTTCATTGAACGATTCTTTATTTCTGAATCGGAGGGATTGGACTTCTAATTTGTCCTCACCCCATTTTTTTGCAAGTATTAACCGGGTGTTTTTGGATACTTCTTTAGTTACAAAAGTATCATCATCGAAGAGTTCCGGGTCATCTATGCGTACTCTCAGCCATTTATCCTTTTTTGCTGGTTCTGGGGTAGGTTCTAATGATTCCACTGGTTTTTCGACCACAATAGTTGGTTCTTCCGCTTTGACGGCTTCTATTGGGGTGCATGTTTCCGGGTCATGTAATTGTCTTTGGCCTGTTAGGCGTAACATGGGGATTTCTGGGCCCAGTTCTTCCTCTGGCACCGGTTCTTCGACCGGGGCAGGGGGGGCTATCGTGGTATCGTGAGGCTGGTTTTGTGGTTCTGGCACAACTTCAGTTATTTCAGGTTCGGGTGTAATTTCTTCAGCAACTATTGGTTCGGAGGACGAAGCCTCCCCTTCGTTAGTTTCAACTGGTGCATTCTCATTGAGGATTGCCTTATCTTGTTGAAGGGGAGCCTCTTCGACCACTGGTTCAGGAGCCGGATTTACCAATTGCTCCACTGGGATTGAAACATCTTCTTGAGGTGATTCTGTTTCGAGCTCCTTCATCACCGGTTCGTTTGGAGTTTCAGGTGGTAGAATTTCGGCCGGTACTTCGACCTGTTCCAATTCCCCCGTTTCGGCCCCTTCAGTTATTACTGCGGCCTGGGGGGTTTCTTCTTCATCTGATTCTGGCTTTTCCTTTTTGGTTGCTTTTTTGTCACCTTTTAGGTCTGCTTCAGGTTCCTTTACTTTATCGGCAACTTTGTCGGCTGCCATTTTGGCTCCTTCTTTAGCGACCTTCCGAGTTATGCTTCCCCCGATAAGTTCCGGGAGGATTGCGATTCCAGCGATTGCGATACCTCCAACGATTGCCCAGGGGAGGTAAGGCTTGATTGCCTCAATTGCTGCTTTAGTTTGTGCGGATGTCGCCATTGCTGTTGCCTGTTTTTGCGTGGCTGCAACAGCGGATTGGGCCTGTTGTTGTACGACCTGGGTGGAAGGGGGCTTTACTGCCGCCAACTTTTTCTGATATTCGCTTAGAGGTATTAAGGCCATATATATCACCTTTTATTTAAGGGATTAACCCGACCGAACTTGATAAATCTGTTGCCTGCCCAAATCTGCCTTTAACTAACCCTGCGGCTTCTTCGCCCAATAAAGTTAGTCCGGCCAGAGTTACCAATATGCTCATTGGGTGGTCTGGTACTTGGTCGTGGGCATAAAGCCCCGCTGCGGTAGTAACCACCCCTGCAACTAAGACGGGTTTATCTTTTACTATTCTATCAATCGTTTTTCCTGCCTTATCAAACTGCCATCTCCCGGCAGCGTAGGCAATGGTGAGGAAGAACAGCCCGCTAAATACATCCTTGAACCATCCTTCTTGTGCGGGCATTGTTTAACCCCCCTCAGATGATGGGTTCGTCATCACGGATGTCGTAGGCTGGTTGCTCTACAACTGGCATTTCACCAGCGGAGGCAACGATTTCACCAGTGGCTTCATCTACGAATACCTCTTCAATGGGGCCAGCGGCTGCAACGATTTCACCAGTGGCTTCATCTACGTAGTATTCTTCTTCGCCAGCACCAGCCAGTGGGATTCCGAAAGGCTTGAAAGACATGCCTAAAAGTCCCAGAACGGCACTTGCGAAACTACCGATTGCAGCGTAGGTTCCAACGGTTCCAATTATGCCGGGCCTTTTGCCCACTAAAGTTAAGGACGCAGCCCCAACTCCAACTTGCATTATTTGGGTTTTGAATGGAACTTCAAAAGGCACCATTTTACCCACTTCAGTTGCGACCATGTCGCTTGCTATCATTCCGCCAATGACTGACGCACCCTTATACACGGTGTCCATGTCTACCATTTTGTTCACTCCTGTTTATTTCATAGCTTTGAAAAGCAAAAATCCGATTATAAGTCCGGCTGCGAAGCATAAAATCATGTTTCGCTTTTGCTCTTCTTCTTTTTGTTGTATAACTTTCTCCATACTCTTGATTTGAGTAACCATCCCAGGCAGAACTCCTTTTCGCTTTTCTGCCTGTTCATCGGCATCTCTCTGGGCCGGGTCATAAGTAAAGGCCGACCCTGGAACAATGTCCATATCCATTAAATCAGAAACACGCTGGTATTTATCCATTTACATCTCTCCCACAATCACATATTCATCTGGTGACAATAAAACTGCTTCTTCGACCGGGAGGGTAATCATGGGGATATCTGTTTCACCAGCACTGGCAAGATAACCTTGCATTCTCAAATAATCATATACTCCGCTGGCAAAGGCTCCTACTCCAACACTACTTAAAAAGAACTGTTGCTCTTCTTCCGCAGCATATAATATGAGCCCCCCTAACATCATCTTCATCCACATTTTACCAGAGGCAGGGATTTTGAATTGGGCTAAAAATCTGTTTGTTAGCCATTCCCCCCCTATAAATCCTAATACGGTTGCCATTGAATCCTGTTCTACGTGTGGCATTTTCTTTTTCCTCCCTAAGTCTTTAAAAAGCCTTCTTGTTTAAGTATACTCATAATACCGCTGGCACATAGGCCAACACCGAATGAAGTTAATATCCCATTTTCTTTAGCACTGCCGTAATAGGCTACTAATCCCCCTGCAAATGATTTAGCATAATCCTCACCGGCTGCGAATCCTTTTAACATGTCCCCCCAGGCATACCCTCCAGCGACCGCTGCTAAATCCTTCCCGAACTGCCATACTTTTGACCTCATTTCTTCGTCATTGGAGTCCCTCATTTCTGTTTCTGAGACACTTTTTTTGGCAGGCAATCCGGCCTTATTAACAGCCGCAAGGTCTTCCATTGTAGGCATATCCTTTTCTGGTTCAAATTTTGGGGTGACTGCAAGGTGAGGGGTGTATTTTTTTCTAAATTGAACTTGTTTCAGGAAAATTTCACGGTGTTGGAACATCTGTTCATATTTACTGGGCTCTAACCATTCTGAAGAATATATAATTCCCTCACCAGCCCGTTGTCGGGGTAATTTATCAATTAGCGACCTGGCTTGTTCCGGGGGCATTGATTGAGCCCATATTTCGTACATTGCATTCACGTCTAACGGATACATTAACCGCATTGCAATGATAGCGTCCGCCTGAGTTAGGATATCTTTGTTTATTTGTGCGGGCCTCTGGCTTATTAGGGTTACACCCCACCCATATTGCCTTCCGACCGTCCCTAACCGGCTTATATGTTGTGTATTTTTTCCTTTGGCTATTGGTAAAAATATGTGTGCTTCTTCAATATAGACCTTTAAAGGCCGTTTATTCTTTAAAAGAGCATGTTTGCAGAACTCATTAACAAAAATAACAGCGTCATCCCAACCCCTTTCCATGTTAGATAAATCGAAGACATAGGAAGTCTTGTTCCCCTCTTTAGTAACTTCGTGGGCCCAAAATTCAGAATCAGCCACATCAAGATTAGTTATGCCCTCTACATTTTCCAAAGTTAAAATTCCAGTATGTGCTCTTACCGGGTCAAAAACAAGAAAACGACCGCAGGCCATGTATTCCTCTTCTTGGAATACTCCTGCTGTATATGTTTTACCGGAACCCCTCTGACCAAAAATCCCTATAACTTTGGTCATTTCGTCCCGTGGAAGGGTGAATTTTTTAGAAACGTCTAACCGTTTCTTACAATCCTGTATTGTGTGTGGTGCGGGTATTGCAGCCTCATCAGAACGCACAGACCAGGCGGAAACATCCCGGTGATTTGAGACTGAGATATCAGGCTGGTTTGTTGAAGTTCCCACTGCAATAGCCATGATATATCTTCTTATCTGAAGTAATATTTATTGATTTGTGCATTAAGGCGGTGATTTGATGAATCAATCCAGTATTATACGTGAAAGCTGATTTAAGCTGATCCAATTTTCAAGCTTAAAAGTAATATCATATAATAAGACCTGGCCCTTAGATACCCTCCTAACGACCATAGGGAACGTGCTCCCCTTCCTTTTTATTAGAATCTTCATTCCTGGCTTCAGATTCCTCAATTAAAAACCTCCAAAAAAAGAAAACTCCCCCCGGCGACCTCTCACGGGCCCATAATGTTATACTGCGAGATTAAAGAAAATAACCGGGGGAGGGTATTTTCGTCTCTTTAAACTCAATATTCCCTTTTTGCATTCAACTCTACCCTGCCTGAATCCCAGGGGGTTTTTTTATCCAGGCAGGCCGCAGATTATGGGCTTTTCGTGGGTTGCCGGGTGAAGTAGTCCACGGTTTTATTATGTCCACACCTCAGTAAAAAGGTTTTGATTCACCTTTTGAAGTGTGCTGTGGGGTATGGAGTACGTTGTCCATAGTAGGTTTGTAGTGGCTATTTTGGGTTTGGGTTGTACGACCGGGGGTTTTGGTTCCGGTGCTGGTTTTGAGGTTCTTATTAACCAGTATCCTGAATTATCGTGGATTTTTCCACATTTTGCACAATAATCCCGGTCACAATATTTGCATGCCCAAAGTCCTTCTGGAGAGGTGCCCCGGTTATATCCATAATATGCTCCTTGTTCAAAGTAGAGGCAATTATGGTGTTTGCAGCCGGGACAGTAATCTTGGAACGTTCCGACCCCGTAGTTGTAGGAGCTAACTCCGCAACTACATCTGGCCGTGGCCGTTACCCATCCATCTCCATCTTCTACATTATACGCTCCAACTCCTTTTGCTGTTGCTGGTGATATGCTAATTATTAACGCAAAGGAAAGTACCAGCAATGCCAGTTCTCGCTTAATTGAATCACATCCTATGTTTTTTGTTGGTTGCCGGTGTTTTAGAGCATTGCTAAATAAAAACCGACCTGTGCCACGTAGCCACTACCAGGATAAGGCTCCCAGTATAACCAACATGTAGGACATGACCACCACCTCCGATTTACAAACGGGCTTTAGATTTCGTCATGAATCCATTCAAAATCCTCCGCTAACATTCTCGCCTCCATTTCCAGGATGGCCCGCTCTTCAATTCCTTTATTGGTTCGCTTTAGAGCACATTTTGACAATTGCTCTTTTATTGCTGCGTACCGTTGTAACGGGTCAAATTCTTTTTTCATATTTTCTCGAAGATTATACAACTGTCCTGATTGCCAGGGGTGTTTCTAATCCAACTTTCAATTCTATCACAGGGATGAACTTCGACCTCACCGTGGAGGTTTTCAGCAATCCATACTAAATCTTCCTTCAGGCAATTCTTAACTGGGGTATCGTAATGGCCCCAGATGTCTTTATAGGCCAAATGGAATATCATGGTGCGGTTAGGGTCTGCTAAAATCTGCCCGACCCCTTTCCATCCTATGCTCCTGAATGATTTTGTGTATGCCTTGCAGGGGATTCCATATTTCTTAGTTAATTTCGGAACTCCATTTAGGATATTGGCCGGGTTGGTTCCTACGTTGCCTATTCCTGTTTGTTCTATGGCTGCAATCTCAGCGACCGGGATGTTAAGAGCCCATTCAACTAGTGCTTGCTTTGTTGCGTAGGGGCCGCAAGTCAGCCGGGTAGTCATTGATTGTTTCCAAACTGCCCACTGAGCCGACCGGAAACAATTCCCATCACTAAGGGGTTCTGGCATTTTCTCAGGAATGACTGGGGTGGATTCGTATACTGGTTTTTTAGTGTAAATACAACCTGGAACTTTGCCTTTTTTCGCAGGATTGGACAACCATCTTGTCAGGCGGTAATCCATGTTTTCAAAGTGGTCGTATGTTACATAATCCCCTTTCATGCCCTCCCTAATATACACAAGAGGAGGGTTATGTCCAAAGTGTTTCCTGTAAAGGTACACCCTTTTGGACATATTTCTAAAATCATCCATTTTTACGCAGTAGCCAACTAAATCACTGACGTTGCGGTCAGTTTTTGGGTTTGGATATGGCATGTTATTCTCCCTCTGATAATATTCTGTGAACTTGGCCCAGATTCGCCTCTAAGAATCCTCTGGCCTTTGGTTCGCTTAAAGTCCTAAGCTGTTTTGCTCCCGTCTCTTTATATGCGTCTTCAAGTATTTCCTGGAGGTCTTCGATTGGCATGGTTAGAACCGCTTCTATTTTCTCCCTGGTAGGTTCGTCCAATCCCCCCATCTGGTCTTTTATTTGTGCTTCAAATTGACTTACTACATCCACTTTCTTCTTAACCATCATCAACAGCAATGTATCTGGTACTTGCGTGAACATGGAAAGTAATCCAATAACATCATCCTTAGAGACTGGTATTGATTTAGGAGGAACTATATCCTCCCCTCCATACACGTCTTCATCCGTAAATTCATCTTCCGGCCCGAAGTCTTCCGGGAATCCCGGATATACCTTTTTAGGTTCTTCTTCAGGTTCTTCTTCAACTGGTTTGGTTTTCTTTGCAGGGGGTTCTATCCCAAAAATGTCCTCTGAGGGGTCTGGGACTTTGGATTTTTCGTCACCTAAATCAGGCATTTCTCTTTCCTCCTTGTTGCGGCCGGTTTTTGGGGGCTCTATTCCGAAAATACTTCCATCATCTTCGGGTTCTGCCTCCGCCACTACGGTCGCTTGTTGTTTTAGTTGTTCAAGTTCCTCTTTTTGGGCTTGCAAATCTTTAGTTTCTGCCCTATTCTCTGACATTTTCAAAAAGCCCAAAGTCCCCACCATAAGCAGGGCTGAAGAAACCAGCGGGTCGCCTTGGCCTGCCATTCCGCTTCCTATCGTGCCAACTACTCGCTGCATTATCTCAGATTTATTATTATTCAAAAAATCAGTTACGGCCTCACTGGCCCTTAAAGCATTATCTTCCTCAGCAAAAACCAGGCCCATAATCATCTGCAAATCTTCCGGCTTCAAATCTGGGAGTTGGAATAAACCAGGAGCTCCCACGGGATTCTTTGGCTGGTCGCCTGCCATGGCCTTTTGAGAATCCTGGAACATGTTATTAGGATTCATATTCTGCTTAAACTTCAGATTAGGCGGTAATGCCCCCATATCCGCAGGGTGGTCATCACGGCTTGCAGGATGAACTTCGTCAGTAGGAGGAGGGGGATAATATTCAGGGTGTTGAGGATAATTTTGGGGAGGCTGTTGCGGAGGATATTGTTGCGGTGCCTGGTCGGCCGGGGGCCTATACTGAGGGGTGGGCTGTGGCTGCGGATAAGGGTGAGGCTGTTGTTGAGGTTGTGGCTGTGGAGGGTAGGGGTTGGCCTGTGGAGGTCTTTGTTGCTCCACTATCGTAGGGGGAACATATTCCGGTGAATCTTCAATATGTTGCCTCCTACGGGGCTCTGGAGTATATCGTGGTTCTGGATTAACTGCCTGAGCTCTCTCCGCCACTTTGGCCTCATGTTTCTTAGCCATCTCTGCGACCAGTTGGGGGTGCCCAAAGGGATAGCCTGACGCTTCCCAGTCTATTCGGTTGTTGCAGCCCCCGCATTGGCGGGGTTGGGCTACTCTTGGTGTCCAACTCTTTCCACACTTAAGGCAAAGGAGTTTATTTCCTTCGACCATTACCCTTGTAATACGATCCATTTGTGTTTTCCTCCAGATTTTTCTACGGCCTGGAAATGTTCAGGGTACCGCCTTAATATGCCTCCGATTTGCTTGGCACTGATATTTACATTGAGTTCTCGAAGTTTGTGGCTTATTTGTTTGGCGTAGCGTGGTTCCCCATAATTTAATATTCCTATTACATACACAACCACCTTGCCCTCCCACTTCAGATAGTCTTCATCTCCACATAATGGAAGCCACTTGAAGCAGTTGGGGCACCGGTTTGGCCGGTTCAATCTTGGTTGCCAGATGTAATTGCAATAAACACATTCCCACATTGTTACTATGTTCTTTTTGCAGCCAATTATAAAAGTTCCCCTAATATAGGTGATTCGACCAGGGGGTCAGACCCCCGTTCATGTTTAACTCGGTTTTTATTCAAGTTAATTTGCCATCGTTCCTTCTTTTTGTAGTTATATTTTTCATCGTCCCCTCCAAAGTGTTTGCGAAGTAATAACTCTATTGTTTTTTCTCCGACCTGGTGGGCCATCTCTAAAGAGGGGGTGATTAGGAGAGTCCCGTCCGCTGCATACGATTTGAAGAAAAACATTCCCGCACGTACGTTTTGAGGTATCTGTTCTTTTTTGAACATTTCCTGAACCAGCCTGTATTGATTTACCGTGCTTATGCTCTGTTGCCGGGCCAGTATATTGTCCATTCCTTCAAATTCGTACTCCCATGGGCTTTCACCCTCCTTAAAGCAATGGAACGCCTTCATGTAATTCCGACCGAGTAGATTGTAAAATCGTTGATGGAGTAATAAAGGAGGGTCTGTGATTCCGTGTAATGTAAAGAGGAATTTATTGGAGGGGTCTCTTGCTATTTTTGTGGCTTTTTTGTCCTGGAATAATGCGTATTTTTGGGAGGCCACCACGATTAGGGCCTTGCCTGTTCCTTTTGCAGTTAAAGTTGTTCCGACCGTCTTCATGTGCTCCTGGAGGGGCTTGAATAAGTCCTTGTCCATGAAAAAACTATCTGTGTGGGTGTAATAAACATCCCGGCCGTGGTCACGGATGAATCGTTCCCCCACGCTTTGCAGCCAGCGGCCGTAGGAGGTAATTGTAGACGCGACCACAGGGTTTGCATAAACCCCCATCCTGTCAGATTTGTAGGTGGAGCCCTCCACGGCCAGCCCGTACAATGTATTTATCACGTTCTTATAGAATTTATTATCGTGAGCCCTGTTTTCATCTATGGCCCTCTTTCGTTGCTCTATTAAGTCCGATACCAGTGTGTAAGGGTTCAAATTGTGCCTGGGTTCTACTTTTTGGCGACCTATGGCTTTGGGCTTATATACCTCCAGTATCTCGATATCACAAAGGCTTAGGTTTTTGGCTGCCCAGATATCCGGGAGCATGTAGATGTCCTCACCTTTACAGATGGGGAATAAGTTTTTGCTCACTGTTTTCACCGGGAGTATAGCGTTATCGACCTCAACTTTGGCAGCCATACAGGCATTCCGTTTATCTGGCACCATGTACTTATCATTGCCTGGAAGAGTCTCCACCCCTATCTTTTCGCAGGTCATAAATTGCATTATATTAGCGTCTTCCATGGCCTGAGCATATTGTCCCTGGATATCTGCATAAATTATGTCTCCCTCAATAGGAACCTTAGTATATTCGGGGTGAGACTCAATTTTCCCCCCATAGAAAGCCCTCCAGAACGGGTATATATCCCTATTTGTAAATCTGGGCCGCCTGACCCCCATATCTGCCAGGAGGTACTTTGAAAAAGTTCCCCCACTTCTCACATAATCCGGCCGGATGTTAAGGTTCATGGCGTTAAGGTATTCTGTTAGGCGGAATGCCAATAATGAAGTTAAACATGCGTCCCAAACAGCATATTTAATCTCCCCATCGGCCTCTTCATCCAATTTAGCTAAATTGAGGATTCGGCTGGCGGCCCCTGCCAGGCTGTGCTCCCCAAATAGTACCTTTGATAGTGTTTGGGTATCCAGAAAATCAAAGGGGCCTTGGAGAATCATTGTTCTCTTGCCAGGTATCCTCCTTAAACTGATATGTCTACGTGCTTTAAAATACCAGTATCCATCGAATTTTTCTGATGGAACTGTTCTATACAGTATGGGCACGTCAAATAACATGTTGAAAAAGGCCAGGGTGTTATCTGGCACTTTCAGGAGGTTATTCAATATAGAATCCCAATGTTGGGCCGGGCCATCCATTACTTGAACTTCGACCCGGTATCCTTGGATTTTGTAGGTTTTCCTCTGGCGGTCTTTTCGGGCCTTTTTGTTCCTAACATAAAGGGCTTTGAATTTGTTATTCCCCAAATACTGGGCGACCTGGAGGGATAATGGAGTTTGGCCTATTTGGCGAGTTGTTTCGGTGTCTACCCCGATATAATTTCTTTCCTCTGTATCCCTGACATAACTAAAAATCCTATTATTGCCTTGTTTGGCTACTGGTACATCGACCAGTTGAAAATCAGGAATCATGGCTATTCCTCTTTGATTGGTTTAATTATAACCTTCTTTTTCACTTGCATGACCCTGGTAACTGATATCTGTTCCCGGTAATCCCCCGTGCTCATCATTACTATCCTGGCCCCGCAGGAGGGGCAGAATAATAGAGGGACTGCTTCGACCCTGGTTTCATGACATTCAGGGTATAATAAAGCTAAAGAGGGGTCATTCCCGAATTTCCAGATACCTACCCTGTGGTCTGACCAGGCTTCTTCCATGCCCCCGCAACAATAATCTTCTACTGACGGGTCTACTTGGAAGTAAAAAGTGTTTTCAGGGGTGAATATCTTCCTATAAGCAATTAACCATGTTCTTTCCATTAAATTCCCCCTAAAGTTTGCATTCCATAGGATAGTATTGTGGCTATTATTCCCAGGACAATTAATGCCATGGCTAAAGATAAAAATAGCCCCAAAATTACCATTCCAATCATTATATCGTCTTTTTCCATGTTTTCCACCTCATGAGCCCCGATTAAGCTGTTATCCCTTCCAATAGTAACTTATTAATTCCGTTATGGCTGTATAATAAAATTCTAACTATTGGTTTGTCTCTTTCAAATTGGTCTATATATTCGACCGGGATGTCTCCGTGCTCTTCATAAATTTCGAGCATTGCGTCAATTACGTCACTTAATGTTAATCCCATTGTTATCACCCGGAAGGACAATCTTCGACCCAAATAATCCTGTATTTTTCGCCTGTCTTCTTTTGTCTCTTTTTAGCCAGTTGGGGGGCTTTGGCCTCTGCTTTTACGAAGTGTAATGTTTCAACGTCTTCGACCGATTCGAGGATACGGCCCTCATTGGAGGGGTGCACGATTAGGCCCTTGGCTGTTTTCAAGTTGATGGCCGTCATTATTGCGTTGTGTTTCGCCTTGTTTATACAGAAACATACTTTATAATCAAGTTCAATTGGAGCACAGCTTTCCGTGTGCAATGATTTCTCCTTTTTACGCCTGCGGGATTCTCTTTTTGGTTTTTTATAGTATTTCTTGATGAATACTATGTTCCCCATTTTCACGCAGTCCCAGGCAAATTCTACGTCTCTAACTTTTTTGGGGTATTTTATTTGTCTCCTTTCATCCTTTCGGACTACGGTTCCCTCTAACCCCTCTATCTTCCTATATTTGCTGTTCCCTTTAGTCACCCGGTTATAATAGTTCTTGTTATAATATTTTCGCATGTCTTTCTGGTATTTGTTGGCTTCTCTGGGGTTGTTGAGGTCTTTGTAGGTTTTTGTGTAATATTTACGGCCATCGGAGAACATGATATCATAAGTTATATCGTAGTCCTTTAACTCCCTTGCGGCTAACTGGGCCTCCCTGAATGCCTGGTTTTCGTTATTGGGGAATTTCATCTCTTCCCCTTTAACTATGTAGACTGAGTAGTTGTGTTTCTTGCACGACCCCCCGGAATATCCGAAAGCCGTGTCAAAAAGGTCTGGGGGTTGTTTTTTGGGATTTTTTGGAACGTATGGTTTGTTTGCCATTTTTCAGCCCCCTTTAATCCCCTGGGGGCTGTTTTCGTTCCTCCTGTATTTCTTTCAGAATATCCTCCATGATATGGCCCTCTTCATAGAGAATATGTGCTTGCCTCAGAATCTCTTCATCTGAGGCCCTGTTCCCGCTTTCCTTGATTCTGGTTCTTATTTCCGCCATGGCGACCCGGATGTTTGGGTAGATGTCATCACTTCCAGATGACCGGCTGATTGCTTTCTGCCCATCTATCTCTTCAGCACTGACTTCGCCAGCCCCTATCAAATCCGATATTGCCCTATTCTTGGCCCTGGTGTGTGCTGTTGCAGGGATATCGTGGTCTGGCTTTGTGAAATGCTTTCGACCATTGCAGGGGCCCTTACATGTCACTTGTCCTTTATTGTCCACCGTGTCATATTCATGACCTCGCTCCCAGATACTGCATTCCCCCCATCCCTCTTCAGTACGACCGGATGGTAAGCTTGCCTCCACTAAAAAAGTTGCTTCGATAACCCTGCCCGTTTCCTGGTCTCGGATTACCTCTTTATCCAGTATCCGGGTGGTTACTTGGAAGGCACGGGCCAACTTTCGCCATGCTGATTTATTTTTCCTGCGAACCCAATTCCCTTTTTTGTCTTTACTTTTAGAATAGTCCTCATTCGTGAGCAATTCTTTACAAAGACGTTGATAATCTTTAAATTGCCCAATTGCTTCGTCCACATTCAATGTTTCTCTTTTTGTTTCCTGAACTGCTTCAGGTGGGATTATTTCTTGGTTCCCATCTAAAATTACTCGCTGGTTGTTCATTTCAATCCACTACTCCGGATTACTCTCTTTCTATTTCGATTAAGGCTAAATGGATGAT
>CAYUUX010000005.1:0-19760 GCA_964448085.1 uncultured Gammaproteobacteria bacterium
GATCTGGAAGGGATAAGTGCTGAAAGCATCTCAAGCACCAAGCCCACCCCAAGATGAAGAATCGTTATAGATCTCCCGAAGATGACGGGATTAATAGGCGAGGAGTGTACGTACCGCAAGGTATTTAGCTTACTCGTACTAATCGATCGAAGTTGTGGAGAACAAAGGATTTGTTCTAACCAACGAATATGGCATCACATGAAGATTCATGGATTGTCCCTTATGTGCAATTACTTGTAGTTTAAGTGTTGAGAACCGCTCTAGAGTTCTCCAGTTTTTGAAGCGACTTGGTACCACCCGATCCCATCCCGAACTCGGAAGTGAAACAGGTCAGCGCTGACAATACTTGGTTCGCGAGATCCTGGGAAGATAAGTCAAGGCTGGGGAATTGTGGAGCGGTTTTTTTGTTGGGTTGGAAAAACTCCCATGTTTCCTGTATAATACCCTAATTCCAAAAGAAAGGCGGATATACATGCATGGCACCAAAGAAAAAGTTCGATAAACAATCTCCAATAGTCGCGGAGGACGTTGCGACAACAAAAACAGAGGAGAAAAAACCTCAACCCCCCAAAAAAGTCACTGCAACCACAATGGAAGAGCTCCTTCGGGAGACCGGCTATTCCCTAAAAGGATTGAAAAAGGGTGATGTGGTCGAAGGGGTTGTAACACGCGTAAGTCCCAAAGAAGTGACGATTGAAATCGGCGGAAAAACAGAAGGTGTGGTTATTGATCGGGAGCTTGATTCCTATAGAGACACGATCCTTGCGCTGAAAGTCGGTGATACCGTTACTGCACAGGTGATCGTTTCCGAAAACGACAGAGGACAATCCGTATTGTCACTTCGCAAAAGCATTTTCGAAAAACAATGGAATACGCTTGCCGAACACCAAAAGAACGGTGAGCTGGTTGATATTCTCTTGAAAGAACAGGTCCGTGGAGGTGTGCTTGTAGATTGCGGCGGGCTTCGTGGATATATTCCCCAATCACAATTTGATGCCAATGCGGCAAAACAATTGGATAAGATGGTTGGACGACGTATGCAGGTGAAAGTCATGGAAGTGGATCAGGCGACGAATCGTTTGATTTTTTCCCAACGCGCAATTACGGAAGAAACGAATCTGGCAAAACAAAAAGAACTGTTGGATCTTGTGAAAGTAGGGGATATCGTGGAAGCAAAAGTAACCGGTGTTGTGCCGTTTGGTGCGTTTGCGAAATTTTCCATCGAGAAGGATGGAGAAACATGTGATATTGAAGGACTGATCCATATTTCAGAAATTGCCTGGGAAAAAGTGGAAGATCTCGGACAGTATATCAAAACTAACGATACCGTGAAGGTAAAAGTGATCGGTATCGATCCCAAAACAGGAAAACTAACGCTGTCTCTGAAACAATTGCTTCCGGATCCATGGGAGCATGTGCTTGATATGTTTGAAAAAGACACACAAGTCAAAGGGAAAGTATCTCGCGTTTCCCCGTATGGTGTGTTTGTCAACCTTTCTCCGGGAATTGACGGATTGATTCATATCAGCAAAATTGCGCCAGGAGAGGAACCAAAGGTTGGCGACGAACTGACTGTCTCCATCGAAGACGTACAACCGGAAAAAAGAAAGATCAGCCTTTCCATGACACTTACAGAAAAGCCGATCGGCTATCGGTAAGGAAGGTTTGCGTATGTGTTCGTGTGGTACAATGCTTCGTACATGAAGGTACGTTCCTCATATATTTGTCAACAATGCAGTGCGGAATACCCCCAATGGTACGGTAAATGCCCCAATTGTGATTCATGGAATTCGTTAGTGGAAACAGTGAAAGATTCGGCAACTTCCACAAGGGGAAAATCCGCGCATAGATTTATGGAGGGCGCGGTACCGCAGCGGTTGTCTGAGGTAAAGCATATTGAAAAGAACCGTTTACGAAGTGGACTGGAAGAATTTGATCGGGTGATGGGTGGTGGTGTTGTTCCTGGGTCGGTAACACTTCTTGCCGGTGATCCAGGGATTGGAAAATCGACACTGCTTTTGCATGTGCTTGGCGCAGTCGGTGGGATGTACGTGTCTGGCGAGGAATCTGCGGAACAAATTAAACTTCGTGCAAAACGTATGCATATTGACGGGGAAAACATCGTTGTTTTAGCGGAAACGACGTTGGAGGGCATTCTAGAGGCTCTGAAAAAATGGGCAGCTTCGGAAAAATACATACAATCGCGTCTTGTCGTGATAGATAGCGTTCAGACACTTGCCTCAACCGAGTTGGACGGCATGGCAGGATCTGTCGGGCAAATCCGTTATTGTGCGGAAGAATTAGTATCGTTTGCCAAATCGCACGCAATTCCACTACTTATCATCGGTCATGTGACGAAGGAAGGGGAAATTGCAGGGCCAAAAGTGTTGGAGCATATGGTGGATACGGTTTTGTATCTTGAGGGGGAGCGCTTTGCGGACGCGCGAATCTTGCGCACTCTCAAAAACCGTTTTGGTCCAGTAGAAGAAGTGGGTATTTTTGAAATGAAAGAATATGGACTAAAGGAAATAGCAAATCCCTCCGAGATATTTCTTGAAGATAGGGTAAAAAATGTATCCGGGTCAGTTGTTACCGTTGTTATGGAGGGAACCCGACCACTTCTGGTTGAAATTCAGGCACTTGTTGTTTCCAGTCAGCTCCCCATTCCAAGGCGGGTTGCCAACGGGTTTGATTTTAACAGATTACAACTGATTCTAGCCATTTTACAGAAACGATTAGGTCTCCCTTTGGGAACTACTGACGTATTTATCAACGTGAGTGGGGGATTGAAACTGACGGAGCCCGCTGCAGACCTTGCCGTAGCATGTGCAGTTATCTCTTCTTATACAAACAAACCGATGAACGCAAAAACCGTTGTGTTTGGAGAGCTGGGTCTTTTAGGGGAGGTGCGTAGAGTTGGGCAGGAAGAACGGCGGGCAAAAGAGGCAAGACGATTGGGATTTGTTCAAGTGGTGTCTTCTTCAAAAATGCGGACGTTGAAAGAGGTGCAGAACCAATTATTAGTGTGAGGCAAAATAGTCACGGATTCGATCTTCATTTGCCTGAATTTTTATTGTTTCTTCCCGAGTTTGTCTTATGGATCGAATTGCATTCGCTGTGACACGAACAAGCGGATCTCCTGCTTTGCGAAAATGCCACATAAACCCTTTAAGGGTCCGAGGATCAAGCTCTCCAGACGTATATTCACGTTGGAATACCCGGGGGGTCAGGTGTTCCAGTAATACTCTGTTTTCTTTAGGAAGAAATGGTACTGTGACCCTTCGGTGCACTTCCGTAAGATTGCCATTTTGGTATCTTATAAGATACCGTAGCGATGGTGTTTCCTTTTGGCTATGTTGCACCCCTGATAATAGTAATGTGAAAAAACTCAATTCTTGTTCATTGGATGCTTTCTCTGCTTGTTCAATAGCAAGTATGTTTCGCTCTCGAAATGACTGCGCCTCTGGAGTTCTTTCGAGTTTGAGCTGTTGTGTAACCGCTCCATGTTCGGTATCCAGCCACAAAAGGGCATCCATAGAACATGTTTCTTTTTGGAGTGTAGAAAATACCTCTTCTTGCAGTTGGACTGGTTCTTTTGCGAGTTTGTTGAGTTCTTTGTACGCAATTTCATCAAGCGCTTCCTGTACCTGATCGCTTGAATCGCATATTCCAACGAATTCGGAAACAAAACGTGTTCTGTCAACTTCTCCATTCATGTGATCCAACATGAGTTGTGTATCCCAAGCAGATGCTTGTCTTTGTATTTTGTCAAAGACGTCTTCGGTTATTGAGATATCAGGATACGCTTTTAGCAGTTGATTAATAAATGGGGGAGCGGCTTCAATGATTCGAAGTGATTCAGTGCTCGCTGGTCCACGTTTTATTTCCTGAAGGGCCATAGCTGAGAGAGTATAGCACGAAAACGTGATAAATCAAGATCCACTGCATTTCCATTTTCTTGTGATACAATTGTGGCAATGAAAAATCGTACGAACCCATCTTCAGACAAATCTATACAAGAGCGTGGAGAAGGGAAGCACGCAATTGGTAAACAAGAGACACACTCATCCGCTTTCACACGGGAGCTTGCGCGGGAGATCGTGCGAAATCTTACCGCATTCGGAAAATTCACCGCGCGGCCATTCCAGAAGCATCCTGCGGGTGCGAAAAAGAAGCCAATTGCACCGAAAGGCGACTATCCGGTTGTTGTTGACACCAGCGTATTTATTGATGGAAGAATCATCCAGATTGTCAACAGCGGATTTCTTGCTGCAACGCTCATCGTTCCCCAGTTTGTTTTAGGTGAAATACAGCATATAGCGGACAGCTCGGATACGCTTCGCCGCTCCAAGGGGCGACGCGGTCTAGACGTACTCAACGCGCTCAAAAGCCAAAAATCGAATAAAGGAGTACGATTGAATATCGTCTCAGCCGATCCGCAGGATACGAAAGAAGTGGACATGAAGCTGATAGGTTTGGCTAAACAATGGAAAACACGATTGATGACCGTTGATTTTAACCTGGCACAAGTTGCCCGTGCTCAAGGGGTCAAGGTGTTGAATATCAATGACTTGGCGCAGGCACTCAAGATTGCTATCAGTTCTGGAGAAGAGATAACGGTGAAAATAACACACGCAGGGAAGGAACGAGAACAGGGGGTTGGGTATCTCTCTGATGGAACCATGGTAGTTGTCGAGGATACGAAAGAGCGAATAGGGGAGGATGTGGTCGTTGTTATTACCAAAGTACTGCATACACCTGCTGGTCAGCTTTTCTTTGCACGCCTCAAGTAACTTTGTATCGTTGATAAACAAAAGCTTCTTGTATGGGTATTCCTTTGAAGACGTTGATGTGATGAGAGGGGCAAGTTATGCAAAAGTTATCCACACAGAACATATATATTGTATTAAGAGCGTTTGAACAATGTAATTATCTATTAAATAACTATAAGCTATCATTTTTAGACCACTAAAAATCCTATGGGACTTGACAAGGGAGAAAAAAAGGTCTTGAATAAAGATATGTCAGTAAAACTACTGCTAAAGCAGATGGGTTTGGGCAGTATAACAGGAGAGAATGCAAAAGCTCGCGTTTCTCCCATGGTGAAAGAGCGGCAGCGTTTTGAAACAGACGTACGCCGTCAATTTATCGAGCTGAAGAAAAAGGGAATAAGTATTCCCGTATTTACCTTGTAATCGATTGTACTAGCAGATTTGGGGAAAAAGACCACCGCGAGGTGGTCTTTTTCTGTATCTTTCAGATTTTTTTCAGGAAAATGGAGCATGCTTTAGGAGGAATTGGTGAGTTCCCGTTTACAAATAATGGAGAAGTATTGGAAATACCGTTTATGCCATTAAAAAAGCATCACTACCGCTAGCAGATTTGGGTTTGGGTCATTCTTGCGAATGAGTTCGCTACGTATAGTAATGCTTTTTCTTTTGAGATATTGCAGTAAAGCAATATCTTATACCGCAGAATAACAATCGCATGTAATTATTGTCAAATATTTTTTTGAAGCTAAAATATGCAATGAAGATTGCTAGCAAGGGAAAATTTCACGGAGTTTTTATGTGATCCTTCTTCGTTTAATGGGAAGTTGATTGCCTGCCCAACAATCAACCCCCCATAAAAAAAAGAAAAATCTTATAGTTTGCCGATTGTAACGCGGTGATAATGAGTTGTCAAATGGTTAAAACCCTATAATACATTTCAAGTATATCTATGTATGAGGGTGACTGTTATATTTTGGTGTGGAGTATGTGATGCACTGCCCGCTGTCCAAGCTCAACCGCATAATTGGTTTCCCGATCCCACGGATAAATAGAATCAAGGTTTGCCAGATAGACGTGCGACAGTGGTGTTTGGATGGTCGGGGCAAGTGTTGAATAGTTTTTTCGATGGACGGGTTGCGCGTTGGGGACAGTAAAAAGAAATGAACGCAGTATAGCGTTTTTCTTGCTAAACCGAGGATTGATCTTGACAAGATACGGGAGAAATTTTTTGAGTATTTGATCTTTTGTCATCGATATATATGGGTGTCCCTCCGGCAGATAATTTCCAAGATAGACGATATGCCGATTTCCATAGTATTTTTTGTCAATCATGTTGGTGTGTTGCACAACCGCAAGAAATGGAAACGTTCGGTCATTTATGTTGAGCCAATACGTTTGGTCAAGAACTGGAGTATCTGTTTCCAAAATGAGCGTCTGTGCCCACAAGTGTGGAATTGCAGCAAGTTTTTCGTTGAAAGCTTTCGGAAACCGCATGAGGCGTGAGGCAACGGAAGAGGGGACGGTAAGGAGAATCCGATCAAACGTTTTGTTGTTGACGATATAGGATGATCCTTTTTGTTTGATGGACTGAATTGCTGTATTGGTATGTATGTTGCCGCCGCCCCGTTCGATTTGCGCTCGCAGTGCCGTCACAAAATGGGAAAACCCTCCGCGAAAATATCCCAGTTTCGGTGTCCGTTTGTAGAGTCTTCCCCAGAGCCATGATGCCGCTATTTCCTTGGCAAACGGACCGAATTTGCCGATCATGAGCGGCTCCCAAATGGTTTGCCATGCGGCAGTTCCGTTGAGTTTCTTAAAAAACGTATGTGCGGTAACGCGTTCTAGCGGTTTCCAAAAGGGGTTGAGTTTCATCAAAGCAGCGGTTGCGCCAGTTCGCAACCGATCAACAAAAGAAATACCGGGAAATCGGAGAATATTGATGGGGGTATCAAAGGGGTATTGTTGGTTTTTCCAAAATACCGCTGTTGTCGGCGCAAGGATCATGCAATCGTTTTGCAATCCAATCTCCTTTGCTAAAGCGATGATGGCACGATCATTGGTAAAAAAATGATGGTAGGATTTTTCCAGTGGCCAATTCCAGCCTCCATGATCTGGTATGAAGCCTGATGCTAAACCGCCGAGTTCGGCGTCCTTTTCAAACACCGTAACCTCTTGGCCGCATTTTACAAGCTCATATGCTGCTGCAAGACCTGTTATTCCTCCACCAATAATTGCAATGCGCATAGTCGGATTGTAGCATAGCGCGTACAGACAAATCTCTGTTGCCAGAATGATGGTTTCTCGATATACTCTGGGAAGCATTTATACCATGAAGGAACGTATCCGCTCTACGATGTTCTATCAGTTGTTTTTGCTTCTCCGTCCGTGGCAATGGGTAAAAAATCTTGCTGTGTATGCGCCAATTTTTTTTGCAGGCGCACTGTTTCATCCGGTTGAATTTTTGCAAACGTCGTTTGCTTTTTTGGCGCTTTGTTTGCTTTCATCTTCCCATTACATCATTAATGACATTGTTGATGCGCCACAAGACAAATTAGACCCAAACAGAAAACATCGTCCGGTCGCATCCTCACGGATATCCCTGTCTGTTGCGTGGGTGCTTTGGGGAATTTGTGCTGTATTTGGAATGCTTCTTGCCTTCATGTTAGGACCGGCATTTTTTGTCGTAGCCCTCATTTATTCGGTTATCCATTATTTGCTTCTGTTCCTCTTTCGGCATATGCCGATTTTGGACATTCTGGCACTTGCAACAGGATATGGATTACGTTTGTATGCGGGGGAAGTTGCCAGTGATACACATATATCCATATGGCTTGCATTATCCGCGTTTTCTCTTGCACTTCTTTTTGCTGTTGGAAAACGACGCCATGAATGGAACATGAAGTATGCGAGTGTCATTCGTGAGCGGTATTCAGAACGGTTGCTGGATTCGTACATAGCTGTGTTTTCAACCGCTTCGTTTCTTTCGTATACATACTTTACCTTTCTAACCACGTTTGCACTTGAAGGGATTGGTTTGTCCTCCGACGGACTGGATCCAGCAAGAAAATGGTTGATGCTGACCATTCCGTTTGTTTTGTATGGGATCCTGAGATTTTTACAGCAGTTGTATATCGGAAAACCCGGGTCGTTCCAAAAACTACTCATTAGCGACATTCCGCTTCTTGTTGCGTCTGCCGGATGGGGGATGAGCGCATTTGTTATCATTTACTGGCTGCGATGAAAAAAGATATCCATAAAAAACAGATAATACGTATTGGTTTGGATTTTGATGGAGTGGTTGCGTACAATCCACTTCGGATAATCCGTGCACCGATAACATTTATCAAGCGGCACATACTTAAAAAGCACCGTACCGAATTTTATATTCCCACATCCCCTCTGATGAAATTTCTTTTTTGGCTCCCGCACCAATGGAGTTTTTTTCCGGGAAAGGGCATGGGATATTTAAAACAGTTGGTACAAGAGGGAAGGGTGGAGGCATATATAGTGAGCGGACGGTATGGCTATCTTGATGCGCAAATACCAACGTGGCTTCAACAGCGGGGGTTACAAAATGTGTTTACCGCTATTTATGCGAATGAACACAATGAACAGCCACATCTTTTCAAGGAACGAATGCTTAACAAACTTCACTTGGATTATTTTATCGAAGATAATCTTGACATCGTTGAATATTTGGTTACTAAAACAAAAACAAAGATTTACTGGATATATAACATATTTGACAAGAAACACGTATTTGTACATAAATACCCCTCACCAAAAGATGCTTTGTTGGGGATAAAGAGTGTTACTGTGATTAGCGATTAAACATCACGTTAGCTTTCCATGATTTTATTCTGTGGTATACTCAATAAATTGTTTTTACTCATATGAAAGACGCACGTTTGTTTCTTGTAACCGGCGGATCAGGATTTTTAGGAATTAACCTCATTCGATATCTTTTGGCCCGCGGATGTCACGTTCGATCTCTTGACATTGCTCCTTTTGCCTATCCAGAAAAAAAGCGCGTTGAAGTGATTACTGGAGACATCAGAAATAGAAAAGATGTGGACCTGGCAATGAAAGGCATAGACGTGGTCGTTCACTGTGCTGCCGCATTGCCGTTATATTCGAAAGAAGATATTTATTCTACGGAAGTACAAGGGACAGAAGTGGTATTGGCATCAGCACACAAGCACAAAGTGAAACGTGTCATCTACATTTCTTCAACTGCCGTATACGGGATACCGGATCACCATCCGATTTTTGAACATGATCGGATTACAGGAGTCGGTCCGTACGGTGAGGCAAAAATTCAGGCAGAAGCAGCGTGTAAGAGGACAAGGAAAAAAGGTATGTGTGTTCCCATCTTGCGTCCAAAAACGTTTGTTGGACCGGAGCGCCTTGGTATTTTCGGGATGCTTTATGATTGGGCATATACAGGTCATGGATTTCCCATATTGGGTAATGGTACACACAAATACCAACTTATGGACGTTGAGGATCTTTGTCAATTCATATATCTCGTCAGTATAAAACCGGCAAAGCAGGTGAATGGGGAGTTTAATGTGGGTGCTGCAATGTACAAGACCATGAAAGAGGACTTCCAGGCCGTGCTTACCATGGCAGGACACGGAAAGCACGTAGTATGCTTCCCTGAAGGTCTTATTGTCTGGGGACTAAAGGTTTTGGAAAAACTTCACTTGTCTCCCGTATATCAATGGATCTATGAAACCGCAGGAAAAGATTCCTATGTATCTATAGAGAAGGCAAAGAAGCTCGGATATGCGCCGAAGTACTCCAATGCAGATGCACTGCGACGAAATTTTCAGTGGTATCTGGATAACCTTGCAAGTTTTTCCCACACAACAGGTATTTCTCACAGGACCCCCTGGAGTCAAGGCATTCTGAAATTTGCCAAACTCTTTTTTTAACGAAGTGATCGATACGATGGAGTTTTCTGAAAGATCATCACTTTGGGATGATCGTAGACGGTAAACGATTCGTCTGCGCTGCTGTCGTTAATAGGAATGTTGAGAATCGGTATGGTGGGCAGGGTAGAGAATTCTGCAACTTTTTGGAACCCTAGGGAGCCATCAAATAACCTTTGATAGTAGGAAGCGGTTGTTTTATAGCATCGACCCACCGGAAGTCGATTGCAATTGGTCATTTTCATGAGTGGCACATATAAACGATTGCTTGCAACGATTATGTAGTCTGACTGATTCAATGTGGTGTATATTTTTTTCCATTTGTCTTTCGTGTCACTATCATACAAAGGCAATTCCTTCATTTCGTACAAAGAAGCGGATGTAAGCGGTAAACCGTCGTCCCAGTGCTCCAATGCAATTGTTGAGCCTTCTGGGATATTGGCAAGAATCCAATTGGTCGCTTGCGTTCGTGCATTCGGTTCTGTATAGATATGCATGAAAGCGCTTGTCCATAGAAGGATTCCTCCGGTTAAGCATACATAGATTATGTACGATTGTATTCGGGATGCTCTCCGAGTACTTTTTTCCATCAATAACGCTGCACATATTGTTAGAATTGGATATATTGGCAAAAGATACCGCATAAATCCAATAGCGAATTTTCCCACTACACCAAAATAGATCCAAAAGAAGCTTAGAAGAATCCCTAGGGCATAATTTTTTTTGCGAATAAGCAAATACGTGCAAATACTTACTCCTAGTAGGGACATGGTTGCCAGTATTGTGCCTTGACCCCACAAAAAAATATTTGTGATTTCATATACGTAAGGGATTTTCCCCACATATTGGAGTGTGTAGGGGAAGGTAAATGCGCTTTTTGTCATTGCCTGTTGTTCTATGATCTGTCGGGAAAACGTCGCAAAATCCAGGAGAGCATAAGGTTGACAGCAAATAAAGGTGCTTACTCCTGCGAAGAGCATATAGGCTGCATGAACGCATCGTTCTTTCCAATGAATCTGTATGTTGTATAAGAGTGTTACGCCAACGGGAATGGCAACCATGACACCGCTAAATTTTGTTGCAACAGCCATTCCGCAAGCGACACCGATTGTTACTGCGCGTACAGAAGAAGGCTTTTTATGGTAAAGCAACAACAGGTATATGGTTAACATCGTGAAAAATGTAAGCATCGTATCAACCGCAAAGAAGTGGCTCAATTGTATGGGAAGGACAGAGCATGCATACCACAGGGCCCCAAAAAGTGCCGTGGTGCGTGTTTTAGAAAAATTCTTTATGATGCCGTACAAAAGCAATAGTGTGCCGATATCAAAGATTGTGGAAATGACCCTTCCGACAAGTTGCATTTTTCCGTATGTAGCCAACAAAGGATTAATAAAACCCACAACAGAACTTACGATTTTTAAGAGATATAACGGGAGGCTTCCGTACGCAAAAAAATGCGGATTCAGCTTGTCTGGCCAGGCAATATTTTCAACGGTCATGATGATAAACCGTTCATCCGGATGCAGAGTATGGCCTTGGTCCCAATTAATGCCCGTTAAGCGGAAAAAGAGCGCGATAGTAACGATTCCCATGACACCGAGAATTTCTTTCCAGTGTTTTTTCATAAATCTTTACAGGATGTTTCCACGTCATACACACTTATACCAGAGATATCGTTTCGATAGATACGGGAAAACTGTTGAAACAATGCGAAATTGGGTTTGAGAAATTCTTCCGGCTTGTCTGCGAGTTCAACATATTTGATGTTGTATTGCTGTAGCAATACGCATGCCTGTGGTTTGCTTGTTGATTCAAATATCGCGACCTGTTGTTGTTCCCGTTGTCCAGCGTTGTATCCATAGGACCATGTGAAGTACGTATAGCCGGCAAAAATTTTCCTTCCTGCAATTGATGCAGGGTGATAAAACCAAGTGCTGTTCAAGATGACATCCTGGGGATTGGTGTTGGTACGGAAAAATTCCGCATCAACGTTTCGCGGCATATCCGATAGATGTCCTTTCTCTTCATTTGCAATGGGAAACAGATCAATAATACCGGAGAGCGTCAAGAAGAACATAAGTACTCCGATTAAAAGATAGCCGATATACCGGATTGAGAGGTGGACCGTGTATTTTTTTATTATCCCAACAAGCCATACAAGCGCATAAGCGGTAAAAAGATTTCCTATGATGATGAAGAAATTCAACAATTTGTGGTTGTTGATCATATCCGGGGAAAACCGAAGGATATTTGGTGCTGCAAACAGAAGCACCATCGGGACGATGCATAGTCTTCGAATTTTTCGGGGCGCGAGTACAAAACCAAGAGGTATCGTGAACAGGGATAAACCAAGATTGTGCCACCAAAATAGGCCAAATGACGCCGCGGTGAACGGTCTTTTGACAAGATATCCGGGGTCAAATACCACTGCGCCCGATGGGTCCGTTAATACTAATAGTAAAAGAAAATAGGGAAGGGAAAAGAGAGCGGCAACAAGTAAAGGTATGCGCGTGTTTTTATTCAGGAGAAAGAGCCACGCAAACCATATTGCGGCGATGAGCGCTGATGCTTGGTTCGTGAAAAGGAGTATTGCCATACAGAGCGTTACCATGACCGATGCATTGAGTTTCTTCCGCAGAGACATGGTTTGTAATCCGGACAGAAGCAGGATTCCTACCAAAATACATGCATAGGAAAATGCCAGATGTCGTTGGTTGGTATAGATATTTAAATTCCAAAATGCACTTACGAGCCCCTGATCCCACGGGCCAAACGCCGGGAATTTGCTGTTTGTCAGAATATCCATAATGGTATGGACGGAAAGTGGATGCGTAGCAAAAAACCGCAAGAAGGAAAGCGAGCTGTTGAATAAAAACAACACCATTGCAATACCGCCGACAACCCATCTCCCAAAAAGTTTTTTGCCGGATACTGCTATCAAAATCATAAGCCCTGCAAATCCGAGAACACTCGGAATGTTGAGTGCATAATCAATGCGAAGCCCTATCCGTTCGAGCGTGCCTACAACCCAATAAAACAGGAAGTGATACCGAATCGGGGTTCCGGGATAGAGGGGCGACTCGATCGGCCAGTTGTTTCCCAGGGAAAACGAACGGATAAGCGGAATGTGGGCGCCAAAGTCGCTCCACGCCTTCGGTGCTATGAGTATCGAAGACGACGCTTTGTCGTAACCGAATGTATGCAGCATGAGCCATGAAGCGAAGAGAATGGCAAAAATCGATATAAAGAAAACTATAGAGAGGGTGCGTTCTTTTTGCACATTCATATGTATGTTGCCTATTACCATAGTATATCAAGGGATACGATTTATTTTTTATTGTATATCCTCTATACTCAAGCCTATGCCATGGTCTGATATTGCGTTGGTTTTTCAATGGTGGAGCACGCTTTTTTTTGTCGGTGTAGCAGCGTTTCCGCTGACCAAATACCTGTTTTCTTCCTGGTATGACCGGGGATACGTCTTTGCGAAGGCCGTTGGATTTGCGGTTGTTTCGTATTGTGTTTATGTAGCTGGCACGCTTCATGTTGCTCCATTTACCTACTGGACTATTGTCGGGAGCATGACGCTTCTTTTTGTTGTCAGCCTTCTTATTCCACGATTTTCCCAGATACGAAACGGAACATTCCGCATACAGCACGTTATCACGCCGGAACGTATACGGTTATTATGGGTGATTTTGCTTGAAGAGGTGGCATTTTTTGCTCTCTTATTGTTCTGGAGTTTTATAAAAGCGCATGAACCTTCCATTAACGGGTTGGAGAAGTTCATGGATTACGGGTACATGCACACCATATTTAACAGCAGATATTTTCCAGCCCCAGACATGTGGTGGGCTGGGGGATATATTAATTATTACTATTTTGGTCATTTGGTGACCGCACTTTTGACACGATTAGCAGGCATGTCTCTTGATATGACGTTCAACCTCATGCTTGCAACGTTGTTTGCGCTAACTGCGTCCATGAGTTTCGGGATTGGCTATCAGCTTTTCCGTGTTACGTCCCAAGCGGTGCATGATACACAAGAAAAAGTACAGCCGAGATGGTATGGTATTTTGCAACGGCACGGGAAACCCGTTGTTGCTGGTATCTTGACATCATTTTTGGTGACGCTTGCCGGTAACATGCAAACGCTGTATGCCTTTACCAAAGGGTATACAGGAGAAGACGTGAAGCCTTTTTGGGAATTGTTTTGGAAATGGAGTGAACTCAATACCGGTCTTGGTGAGGGAATGCTTCGGTATTGGTATGCAAATGCCACCCGGTTTATTCCATTCACAATTCATGAATTTCCCAGTTACTCCTTTGTCGTATCCGATGTGCATGGACACGTACTTTCCTTACCATTTGTGCTCTTGGCGCTTGGTATGCTTATTACCTTTTTCCTATTTCGGTATTCCCATACAAGCGCGATCAATTACGAAAAGCACGTGGGGTTTTTAGGGTTCTACGGATTTTTAGTTGGTATATTGCTGATGACGAATGCATTGGACGGGCCTATTTATGGGGGAATATTTGCACTGTTATGGCTTGTTATCGTCATTCTTCCTTCCAAAGAAAAAGCGCTTCGTGAATGGTATGACTATATCTGGCCGGTGGTGATGGTAGCACTTGTGGCACTTGTCACAGCGCTGCCGTTTTTGTATTTCTTTGATTCATTTGCAACCGGCATAGGGGTGAATTGTCCACCTGTATCCCTTTCCGGAAGTAAGATTGGCCCTTTTGTTTTTGAAGAAGTGGAAAAGTGTCAACACTCACCGCTATGGATGATGTCGCTTTTGTGGGGATTTTTTTGGTATTGTGGCACATGGATGTACACACGGTTTTTTCGGAAACGTGATGATAATACGGAGAGTATACTTCGCATACTTAAAGTGTTCTTTCTTTTTAGTATTGGCCTTATTATCTTTCCGGAGTTTTTGTATGTGAAAGATATTTATCCTGGACACTTCCGGAGTAACACCATGTTTAAACTGGGATATCAGGCATTCATCATGTGGTCGATAATAGCAGGGTACGTCATATCCACCATGCTGTTTCGAAAACGATTTCCGTCTCACGAAAAAAAGCGAACAGTTCCACTTTTTGGATATGAGGCGCCGTTACCAAATACCCGCCAACTTCGAACGATCTTTATCATATGTCTGATCCCACAACTCTTTTTGGTATCCATATATCCCATATTTTCCATCAGATCGTATTTTGGGGAGTTGAGAACATACGAGAGTATCTCTGGTATGCGTTGGTTTGAGGACAAGTATCCAAGTGACTGGAAAGCGGTTCTCTGGCTTCGAGAGAAAGCAGAGGAAGGGAGGAAAACGGGAAAAGCGCCCATAATCGTTGAAGCGGATGGGGAAAGCTACACTGACTACAATCTCATATCTTCTTTTTCGGGTCTCTCCACAGTGAGCGGATGGGGTGTACACGAATGGTTGTGGCGGGGAAGTTGGGATATCGTGGCCCCACGCGTTGAGGATATACGCATCATCTATGAATCTTCCGACCCTCAAGAAGTGTTACATATCCTTTCTAAATATTCTGTCCGGTATGTTGTCGTTGGCGCAATGGAGCGGGAGAAGTATCAGATGCTTGAAACGGATAAGTTCAACAACATCGGTGTTCCGGTATTTGTCTCCGGGACAACAACGATTTGGGAGATTGAGAAGCGATAAACGGAATTTGGATATTGACAAACAAAGCGGATGTATGATTAAATGCGGCCACGTACGAATACTGTTTCTTCTTACGTACGGAATATATTTTTCATGAATTTCAGCGATCAGATGCGTAATTCCATTATGTATTAATTGTTTTTTTAACCCTAAGGACGTGGTGCAACAAAAGCAAAACGCGTAAGATCTTCCGTTTTCACTTTTTTCGCACCGTCGTATATCATATTATGGCTTACCGAGCCACCACAAAAAAAGCCGCTTCTTCCAAAAAGAAAAGCGACATCGTACAAGAACCTCAGGTTGCCGCATTTACGGAGCCAATTGAAGTGCCCAAACAAGGACTTTCCATTGACGATCTCATTGGTGGTCCCAAAAGCGATATGCCTGTTGACACGCAGCCAATCGTTCAAAACATTCCTGAGGAAAAAGAAAAAGGTGACGTACAGGAACCCCAAATCACTCCTTCTTCCCAACAACCCATGCGTTCTCCGGTGCACAGACCCGGCGGATATGGCAGACCACAGTTTTCTCGGGGTCGATATGATCGGCCGATGGGAAGGAATTTTGGCGGTCAAGGATATCAACAGTCCGGATATCAGGGGAATTTCCGCAGAATGCAGCGTGACTTTGTCCCAACGGCAGACGGTGCAGGGTTTACTGCAGACATCAACGTTCCGACGGAGACCGTTAAAGGCATACTCGATTTGACGCCGGAAGGGCATGGATTTTTGCGTCCGAAATTCACTCCATCAGACAAAGACGTGTATATATCTCAGTCTCAGATCCGACGGTTTTTACTTCGAAACGGCGATGAAGTAGAGGGGCAAGCCAGACAACCAAAAGAAAACGAACGGTATTGGGGACTATTAAAAGTAGAAAAAATAAATGGAGTGGTTGCCGAAGAGATGACTAATCGACCACGATTTGATGACCTCACTCCCATTTATCCCAATACGCTTCTGCGTCTGGAAACGGGACAGTTTCCGCTTTCAACACGCATGATGGATTTGTTGTCTCCGATCGGATTTGGGCAAAGAGGATTGATTGTCTCTCCTCCCAAAGCGGGGAAAACGACCATTCTCAAAGAGATTGCTGCTGGAGTATCTGCAAACTACCCAAATGTTCATCTGATGGCAGCACTTATTGGAGAACGGCCGGAGGAAGTGACGGATTTAACACGCAGCATCAAAGGGGAAGTGTTGGCGAGTAATTTTGACGAATCACCACAGGCGCAAACCCGTGTTGCGGAAATTGCGTTGGATCGTGCAAAACGGCTTGTGGAGATGGGCAAAGACGTTGTCGTTTTGCTGGATTCAATTACCAGGCTTGCCCGCGCATACAATCTTGTGGTCAATCCATCCGGAAGAACGCTTTCCGGAGGATTTGATCCGGCAGCGCTGTATCCGGCAAAGAAGTTTTTGGGTGCAGCACGATGTGTGGAAGCCGCACCGGATTCAGGGAAATCAACGAACGGATCGCTGACCGTTATCGGTACTGCATTGGTTGATACGGGAAGTCGAATGGATGATCTCATCTACGAGGAATTCAAGGGAACTGGCAACATGGAGCTCCACTTGTCAAGAAAATTGCAGGAACGCCGTGTATTTCCGGCAATTGACGTTGCAACATCAGGAACCCGTCACGACGAACTCATGCTTGGGGAGGAGACAATGAAACGCGTGACAACCTTGCGGCACATGCTCACGCTCCTGTCTGACGATGAGCAGACAGCAATGATGATTGAACGGCTGAACAAAACGAATTCCAACGAAGAATTCTTGGAAAGCCTCAGTCAGGGATAAATTAATTGATTATCCACCAGTTGAATGATATATCCTGCAAGGTGGGAGAGGTGATAGCCACAGTGAATGCTCCCAATTCTTTTGCAATCACGGAAAGGGTTTTGTCCGTTGCACTTGTTGGTGTGAGGAAGATACGAGAGTTTTCTGATACCTTGTCTGTTTGAATGATGATGGTCGTTGTGCCTTTCACAAGCGTCGCCTCGCCAACAGAAGCCGTTTTTGCAGAATCCGATGCGTTTTCATCAACAGATACGGTAAATTTGGCAGCTGCCAATTCTTGTGCAGACAGTCTACCACTCACGCTGGCAGATCCATCCGGCTGGAAAAGTGCGACCGTATTGCCGCTCTCGCCTTTGATGACCAATTTCCCAAACGCAGTTTCTGCAGAAGGTGTTGCGCTGGATGATGCTTCCAGATGTGCCAAATCGACGATCAAATCAGCGTTTTGCAGCGGACTTATGATGGAGGCGCCTAACACCCCCTTCACAGCCAAACTGCCGGAAAATACCGCGTTTCCATTCGTATCGATGATCATGCTGCCGTTCATAAGATCAATATTGGCAAGACGGGTTTTTTGCAGATACAGCGTCTGTGAGAGCGCATCTATCGTGCCATCACTGAGCAACAGTGATGCATCAATCATCAATGATCCTGTTATCATCGTTTCACCAAGGATGGCGCCTCCGACAACAGACAAATTGTTGTTGAGCGTGATCGTGTCTGCCTGAAGTTTTCTTCCGGAAAGATCGATATAATCCGGGTTGTTCTCTTGGCCCGCAAAAAGCGTTTCCAAAAACGCGGCAGTTGTAGCGGAGAGTATGGGAGAAATATCTGCAGCTGGCGTTGCAATGAAATCATTTTCTGATGATGGAAAAGCGGAAAGTGTTGCAATATGTTCTTCTTCAGGTGGTGGGGGAGAAGATTGGTTTTCGACAATTTGCGACGAAAGTGATGCGATGCGTTCGTCAATATCTCCAAGATCTGTGATGATGCGTGATGCATATAATGTATCGTTGATACGCGCATTTTGTGATACTACCCCCGATGTTGTGAGCACTCCAGCAACCGTTGCGGATGTATCAATTGCAAGTGATGCAAATGTTGCGTTTCCTTGTGCATCGATTGCAGCAACCGTTTCATGTTGGTCATTTGTAACGATAACAGATGCATTTTCTGGCAGTTGGAGTTCAATAGCATTGTTTGATAGTGGAGATATCACATTTGTTTTTAGTTGCTCAATTTCTGCAATAGGAGAAATGATGTGTTGTGGTGTAAATACCGTTGTCATTTCTTGTATGGCTTTGATGATAAAAGGGATCATTTTACCTTCCGCAACTCCAAGCATGCCGTTTCCTAGTGTCGTTACTGCATCGGGGAGTACCTCCTGTACTTCTTGGGCAATAAAACCCGAAGCTTTGGAACCATCAGCAAGAACGGTAAATGTTGAGGGTTTGAGTGAAAGGACGGTCGAGAGACCACTGGTGAGTTCCTGTATATCGGTTTTCAATCGTCTGTCCGATGAACAGCTCCATGAAGCGCCTGCGCCAGGGTCTAAGGAGCAACTCCCGTTTGAATCATTTAAATAGATGACACCGTTGTTGTCACTAATTTGAAGCGATAGACTGTTTGCAGATCTATTAAAAGAGAGATAATCGTTGGAATCAAAATTTACTACCATCCTAGAAGCTGTTTCTCCCCCTCCGTCCTCTATTTGAACATACGCTGTTGAGTCGAGTTGGAACCCGTTTGTCGTGCTATCTTTATACGCTATTATTCGTCCCTTTACCTCCATTGCGGTTGATGGACTTGTTGTTCCTACACCAATGCTTCCCTGCGTAATGATATTTCCGTTATCACCATTTAACAGGATGCGCGCACTTGCCGTTGATGTTGTGCTTGGATTATCTGTTGGAGAAAATGTCAGGCTTCCCAATGCGATACTTCTGTTGACGACAGGGTAGGGGTAGATAAGGTTATCGGTTACATTCAGACCAAATACCGGTTGTCCGCTTGGACCACCTGCCCCCATTTCTCCCGTAGGACCCGCTTGTCCAGTTGCGCCTGTTGCCCCAGTTGCGCCTGTTGCGCCTGTGGGACCACTATTTCCAACCTCTCCTGTTGCACCCGTTGCTCCGGTTGCACCCGTTGCTCCTGTTGCACCCGTTGCTCCGGTTGGACCACTATTTCCAACCTCTCCTGTTGCACCCGTTGCTCCTGTTGCACCCGTTGCTCCTGTTGCACCCGTTGCTCCGGTTGCACCTGTTGGACCTGATCTTCCAATTGCTCCAGTTGCACCTGTTACCCCAGTTGCACCCGTTGGTCCCGAGTGACCCGTTGCTCCAGTTGCACCGATTTCTCCTGTTGCTCCCGTTGCACCTGTTGGACCGTAATCTCCCGTTGGCCCGGTTGGACCGATATCACCCGTGGGACCAGTGATTCCTACTTCTCCCGTTGCACCCGTTGGCCCTTCCATTCCCGTTGCCCCAGTTGCACCCGTGGCTCCCGTGGGACCAGTGATTCCTACTTCTCCCGTTGCACCCGTTGGCCCTTCCATTC
>CAYUUX010000005.1:19860-43374 GCA_964448085.1 uncultured Gammaproteobacteria bacterium
CCGTTGCACCGGTTGCCCCAGTTGGTCCCGCAAATCCCGTTGCACCAGTTGCTCCCGTTGCACCCGTTGGCCCCGTTTCGCCACTTGGCCCACTTGCCCCATACGTTCCCGTTGCACCCGTTGCACCAGTTGCTCCAGTTGGACCTTTTTCTCCTGTTGCCCCACTTGAACCGCTCGCCCCCGTAGCCCCGGTTGCACCCGTAGCCCCGGTTGCCCCTGTTGGACCAGAACGACCAACGCTTCCAGTTGCCCCGGTTGCACCCGTAGCCCCGGTTGCCCCCGTTGGTCCACTTGCTCCATACGTTCCCGTTGGTCCTATTTCTCCTGTTGCCCCGGTTGCCCCGGTTGCACCGGTTGGACCAGAGGTACCAATTTCTCCGGTTGGTCCTGTTGGTCCAATTTCTCCCGTTGCACCGGTTGCCCCCGTTGCACCAGTTGGGCCTGAATCACCATCAGGTCCCGTTGCCCCCGTCGCGCCCGTTGCCCCCGTCGCGCCCGTTGCCCCTGTTGGTCCGTAATCTCCAGTTGCACCAGTTGCTCCTGTTGGTCCGTAATCTCCCGTTGCACCGGTTGCTCCGGTTGCTCCCGTTGGACCATACCCTCCGGTTGCTCCCGTTGTTCCTGTTGGACCAGTGATACCGACTGCTCCTGTTGCACCAACAACACCTGTTGCTCCCGTTGTTCCAACAACACCGCTTGCACCAGTTGTTCCGGCTGCTCCACTTGTCCCCGTTGGTCCCTGGTCTCCCAGAACACCGGGAAGTCCTTCTAGTCCTGTAGCTCCGGTTGCACCCGTTGCACCTGTTGCCCCGGTTGGCCCCTGAATTCCTGTTGCGCCGCTTGCTCCCAAAACAGAACCGGCAGAAACAGGAGCGGTGGTTGGTTTAATTGTTGCGATTTTTGAAGTTGTTTTACTGGTCCCAGCAGCTTTTGAAGAAAGAGACCGTTGTTGTTGAATGCCGATTACCTGCATTGCTATAACAACGACACCAGATGCTAACAATACAATAGCCATATACAATGGCCATGGTTTTTTTGAGCCATTTCCGGTAAGTCGACCCCCTTTGATATCTTTTGATGTTTTAAGAGGTTGTACTATAAACGATTCTTCTTGGTTTGGTATCGGTTGGGGAAAATCGTGCGGTTTTGGGACAGGGGGAGGAGGCATGGGGGCGACAAACGATGTCATCGGATCATCCGGGATTTCGTGCTTTGTGAATATCGAGGATTTTTGTGTTTCCGTTGATTTTTGCTCGGGTGTGCCGGTTCTGATTTCCTCAGGTTGGAATTGGGGAATTTCCACAGTTTTCTTGAGTTCTGTTACAAGGATCGTTTGTTCGGGTAACCGCTGGTATGTTGTGCGATTGGACAACACCGCAAGAAGATCTTCCGGGAAGTAGCGTCTGGCATTTGTTTTTGTCCGCGCGCTTTTGACGATACCCGCCTTTTCCCATCGAAGTAGTGTATTTTTGGAAATTTTCAAGAAATGTGCTGCTTCGCTGATGGATAACGGGTGTTGATGTATTTTGATATTTTTTGATTCTTTTTCATCATGTTTTTCCAAAGATTTGTCCGGGGAAGAGGAAAGACCTTTCATTTTCTCAATTGACGACTGTTGGATGAGATGAATGCCATTTACATCAATGACCGCATCAAGTTTGCCGGTATTTATCCAGTTACGTATCGTGCCCTTTGAAACAGACAGCTGTTTTGCTGCTTGTCCTATAGTTACTTGTGATGACATTGGTTGTGTTTGCATGATATGTTTTTACCGGCGTACGAAAAACAGTCGTATATACACATTTTTCCCCATGCGGGAAAATATTGAGGTTTTTGGGTGGGTTTTCGAAGCGAATTGGGTGGTCATAGTTTTATTACAATAGGTAATTGTATGAATGTCAAATAGCCTCAAGCGCTTTTTGTATTTTGAGGCTAAACTATAGGGTTAAATATTCTTTCAGTTCTTATAACTGTTATAGGATGTTTTTAGAAAAATACTTGCACTTTTTCTATTATTTATTGTTTTGACGCCAAAATTCATGATATTTCATTTTGGTGTTTCTCTGATGTGCAGGTAAGGAGAAATAGAGGTGAAAAATCTCTTTTATGTCTTATAGTTGATCAAAATTTTGATGGAGCCTTTTACATTTTTTGCAACTTTCAGGAACGTTATGTATACCCATCGGTTGGAAACGTTATGTAGGGGGGTAAAAATACGCAAAAGGTGGATCGGGTATATGTAATAGTATGATATATAAAATAAATAATACGATTATTTATATATATTTAGAATATTTTTGTTACATATTGATAGTGCAGCATTAAACACAGGATTTTTGTTATTGGTTTGCGTTGATAGGAAAATTTTGATACCCTTAGACAATACATGAAACGGTTTTTCCAGGAGTTTACTGCTGACATCCGCACATGGGTAACGGGTTGGGTCTATTACATAGAAAGACATTTGGTACACGCGGGTGGCCATTTTGAAAAACGCAAGGATGTTCTTGTTGATATGTTGATGGCAAGACGCGGAACGTACCAATGGCCATTCCTGCACATCTCCCTGGTGATGCTTGCGGTTGCTGGAGCAGCGAGCGCTCCGATTCTGGCAAATTCGTATCCTGGAGCACTTCCTAATACTTTAGGTGACTTTACACCACCTTCGGCTGTTGCCGTAACTCTGGATACGGCTCAAGGAGTGGACACGCAACGATCCGAGAAACCGCGAGATCAGGTGATCATATATACCGTCAAGCAGGGGGATACGCTAAAAAAGATAGCGGATCAATTTGGTGTCTCCATAGACACTATTAAATGGGCAAATGACATGACCAAAGATGCGCTGGCAATTGATCAGTCGCTTAAGATCCCGCCGGTAACCGGTATCGTATATAAGGTGCGGGAAGGGGATACGATTTATTCCGTTGCAAAGAAGTACCGAACGGAAGCGCAGAAAATAGTCAACTTCCCCTTCAATGATTTTGAGGATCCTGAAACTTTTGCCCTTAATATCGGTCAGACGCTCGTGGTGCCCGATGGTATTCAGCCGGAGGCGGTTGCTCCTGCCGGGAGATTTGTGCCAACGGTTTTTGCAGGAGGTTCAGGGCAGCTCATATGGCCCGCAGGAGGAATGATTACCCAATATCCTTCCTGGTATCATAATGCTTTGGATATAGCAAACCCTACAGCACCGGGCATTGCTGCTGCAGACGCCGGTATTGTGACGCTTGTTGAGTATCTGAAATGGGGGTATGGGCAACATGTGATGATTGATCATGGAAACGGTGTTTCAACACTATATGGACATCTCCAGGCTATCTATGTGAAGCCGGGAGATAAAGTATCCAAAGGACAGATTATTGGAAAAATGGGATCCACAGGCCGATCAACCGGAACCCATCTGCATTTTGAGGTACGGAAAAATGGTGCGGTTGTAAATCCCCAGTCGTATCTTAAGTAGGATATATTTAGCAATCTTATCTCATATAGTGCTATCAATTAGTACGTGATGAGTGATAAAGATTATTGTCCTTTTTTTCTTCCATCTTTGTGCTAATCCATTTTTAAATACAAACGCCATTCGTATAATTCCCGTAATTCTATATATCTTTTTATCTTGTTACAAAAACATTCTTTATATATTTCCCGCAAGCGTTTGGATGAAAAAAAGGGAAGCGATGAGAGAAAATTGTAGAGATATACTAATGAAGACAAACTGTATGAATTGTGGTGTGTGGACCTGGGGGGAGTCGAACCCCCGATCTCCGCAATGCGAATGCGGCGCATTACCAACTGTGCTACAGGCCCTCAAAAATACTTGGTGGACCCGAGGGGAATCGAACCCCTTTCTACTCCATGCCATGGAGTCGTTCTACCGGTATACTACGGGCCCGTAAACGAAAACCGTGACGTCATTATAAACAAATATTTGGTTTGATGCCACCCTGAATACAGTTGGATTCCACAACATATACACGAAAGCTCAAGGGAAGATTGTGCTTGTAGACGTGTTATTCAGCCTCGATGGTGACGCCGGCAACCTGCGGATTGTCCGCATTCATCTCAAGATTGATGAAATTGCCGATGATGGCACCAATGCCAAGCATTAATGCGACCATCACGACGAACATCCAGCTTTTCAGCATGAGAAGAAAGCTTTTCTTCTCGCTGCGTTTGGCTGTCCGCGGCGCTGCTGCTTTGCGGCGAGCGATTTTTTTCTTCATATAGTTTAGCGTCGCATATTAAAAACCAGTTGTCAAGAAACTCTTCTTGACAGAGAGTCGAATACCTACCCATAATGAAGCTATGCATGCGCAATTGACACCCGTTATTCCACTATTGCTTTCCGCCGTAAAAACAGTAAAGAACAAGGAATATCTACAGTGGTTTATTGTGAGCGGTGTGGTTTTTGCTGTCCTCATGCGGCTTTTAGCGCTGCTCCCGCCGTTTTTGTTGATTTTGATGCAGGTATCCGAACAGCAAGGAATATACATGGTTTTGATTGGATTGACGGTTCTTCTTACAATATATAGTGCCGTTTTTTTCTTTGCCCTTTTTCTTCTTGTGTCCGTTCATATCACAAAAGGGGAGCATATAGTACTTTCCGTCTCTTTGCGGGAAGCACATCGTTCTGTTTTGCGTACCACTGGTACAATTGTGGCTTTTGGCTTCCTAGCGGTATTGAGTCTGATATTGTTGGTTATTCCCGCTATCATCGTCGGTATCTGGTTTTTCTTCGCACCGACAATTGCGGTATTGGGAACAACGAAACGTCATGTTTTTAAACAAAGCCGAGCACTTGTGAAGGGGAGATTTTTTGCGGTACTCTGGAGATTGCTTCTCATCAGTGTCTGCTCATCCGGTTTGTCCTACCTTCTTTCCTTCGTGCATCCCATAATGACGCAGGTATGGGCTATTACCACGCCGTTTTTTAGCCTCCTCTATACGGTTGTGTATTTGGATCTTCTTCCTAAAACCGTCAAGAAGTAACGAGCCTCAAGTTCCTTATTGACAATCCCATACACTGCGCTTCATAGTTATTAATATATAGGGACGTGAAACGAAGCGTTAGCTTTAGGGTTTGGAAACGCATTCATTGTCCAGTTTGCGTGACAGGATACACACACTACACATTGCTTCAATTATTTCCACGCAACGGTCAAAATCTTCTCATGTGTTCTATTACGATACTGTTTGTTATATATCACGGCGTATATACGGCCTCTACATACCTTTGGATTTCATGACACAACACACACAACATACCAAACGAGCCTATCGTGGATTTATCCAGATTATCCCAATGGTTGTTCTGGCTGTTGTAGCCATAACAACATTTGTGATTTTAGGAAATGTTGAGCGTGAAGGACAAGATGTGCGAAGTCAGGCTGCAAGTGGGTCATGTAAGAGGATAAAGTCTACGGGTGTGTGTGGAGATGCAGATTGTTCGGGTACAACATCAGCATCCTGTGATACGTCAGATGGGTGTTGTAAATGGGTAGTGGCAACAACAGCACCGACTTCTAAAACAACAGCAACGAATACAACATGCAAACAGCCAGGGCAGTCATGTGGTACGAGCAGTGATTGTTGCAATAACAACACGTGCATTCGCGCTATTTGTGCTGGTGGGGTTATTCCAACAAGCACACCAACCAAAACACCCACAAAAGCACCAACCAAAACACCCACAAAAGCACCGAGCGCAACACCATCCTGTATAAGTAATTTTACCTCGTCCTGTTCCAGTGACAGTAAATGTTGTTCAGGGTATTGTCATCCAACAGCCAACATTTGTATGTCAAAGCCAACAGCAACAAACACACCGACCAAAACACCCACAAAAGCACCGAGCGCAACACCGTCCTGTATCAGTAATTTTACTTCCTCCTGTTCTTCTGATGGCAGGTGTTGTTCAGGGTATTGTCATCCAACAGCCAACATTTGTATGTCAAAGCCAACAGCAACAAACACACCTACCAAAACACCAACTAGAACACCCACAAAAGCACCAACCAAAACACCGACCAAAACACCCACAAAAGCACCGACAGTTTGTTCATATGATTGGAGTACAAATACATGCAAAGGTACCTGTTCCAGCGGAACATGTATGTCAACGGCGCAGTATACATGCGCATGTAAAGCATCCTGCAAAACAAGTGGAGTAGCGTGTGGTCAAGGGAGTGAGTGTTGCTCGGGATACTGTACAAGAGGGATCTGTACCGGAGCTGCGTATCCGACAAACACCCCCACCAAAACCCCAACAAAAACACCCACAAAAGCACCTTCTACAGCAGCATGTGCATCCGATGAGGATTCTTCCATGACCGTGTCCGAGTGTACTCGAAGGGGGAGAACATACAGGACGCTTGCTAACGGAACAGTCTGTTGTAAACGGCCAGCAACGTCGATATCTCCCTCAATAGCTCCATCACCTTCCCCTGCGGAAAATACTGGCAAATCCTGCAATATTTTAAATGGTAAGATCTGCACGTCTCTTTTTTCCTGTTTGGAATGTACAGTCGGGGGCAAACCGGGGAAGTGTACTGGTCAAATTGGAAAAGCATATTGTGTACCGTTGACAGCATCCACGTCTTCGTCAACTCTTCGCTATGAGATACAGAATTTTGAATGCGTTTCCACACCTACCGCAACCATGAGCAAAGACCAATGTGATCTTGTGCTGAAAAACGGTTTTAAAACCAGTTTTCGAGGAGGTGGTGGTATTGGAGTGTGGATCATAAAGGATAAAAAATGTGAGGCAGTTGCTGATGGAAATGTCCCACCTGGATCTACCAAATACTCTACATCAGATGCCTGCGCAAAAGCAGTGGCAACCATGCTTCTTCCCGCAAGAGCCACGTGTTCTACAAATGAAGATGCCTCCATGACAATTTCTGAGTGTACACGGAGAGGGCGAACGTACAGAACGCTTTCGGACGGTACCATATGTTGTGTTCGACCAGCAAAAACCGATATAGAAAAAGAGGCGTCGGGAGCGGGAATACCGGTGCTTACGGATACAAACCTTCGCCCAACCTGTGACAAGACGGGTGTTGGCTGTCCAGTTAATTGGAAATGTAATGGCACTTGGGTTCCGAATACAGACAATACGGAACGGTATTGTACACAAACAACAACCATCATTGATCAAAGCGCATATCAGACTTGTGTTCTTGGATGCAAATTACAACGGAATACCTATGAGAAAAATGAATGTATTGCGGAGTGCGGGTATAAAAAGGAATCAACCCCTGTAACTTCCAAAACGTCCCCCGGGACAACTCCTGGAAGCAAGGGGACATCACCGACCATTACTCCAATTCCGGTTCCAACGCCCCCAAATTTAAAGGGAGGAACGTTGACATGCAGTGGTGGGTCAGGATCTCCTGCAGGATCCATCAGTTTTACCAACGGCTATATGTATGGATGCAACGGTGCGACCGGATTATGGGTAAATTTAAGTGCGTATGGGTTAGCGCCGGCAGATCTGCCTGCAACCATGCGGCCCGCATGGCTTACTCCAGAGAGTTCGTATTGGGATACTTATGCACAGGCTGCGGCGCTGGCACCATCAACCATTAATCTTGACGGGAGTCTAAAAAATACTCCAGCGGATCCATGCGTTGTTAAGAAAATCGAAGGAGACATGGAATACACCTATACCTTTGCCAGTGGTGATGTTGCCATTGGTCCATATCACAGTGCGGATGATAAGGGGAATCGATGGCGCTGCGAAGCTGGATTATGGATTCGGACAGACATGCCCCTTACCAGAATTCCCGCATTTATCCAGCAGGATGAGGCATTGCTTGCAGCATATGCTAAGGAAGTAGAAGCATATGAAGCAAAAATTGCGAAAGGATTAGATCAATATGCTACTGGTCTTGAAGATTGTGCAACGGAAAAGAATGTAACGTCGTGCAGGGCTGCTGTTATCGCCAAATTGCAAACACAGCTTACCACGGAAGACATATTGGCAATTCAAAAGCAATACACACAAACGGTTGCTGTACAAAATACGTACTATCCCGCTTTAGAAAAGTATTATCTCTGTCTTGCCGACGGTAAAACGGACGTTCAGTGTGGTAATGAACGGAGAGCAGCAAACTTTGCGTACGGTACAACAGGCTTGGGTGCGGATTATTATGCTCAGGTGAATCAAAACTTTGCACCGAATCTCTACAATACGCTTTTTGAAGACTATTTTTCCTTTAAATCCCAAGCGGATTGGTGTACACAGGCAAAAGATTCTTTGTCCGCAGCAGACAAGACAACGTGCGACAAAAACGCACAGGATCTGGCAAATCTTGAAAAAAATAAACTCTTTCAATATATCGATGATCAGTCGTTGCGTTCATATTGCGCACAAACGGAAAACAAATACCAGATGACGTGTTTGCAATGGAAAGACGTGATATTAGATCCTGCGCTTACACAATTGTTGTCCCAAGGATTGGCAAGCGGGAGCTTTACAAGTTTTTCTCAAACGTACGAAACATTTTCCGATACAGCTTCCTTGTATACTCTCTCGGACACGGAACTCGTTCAGAAATGTCGAGCGACTGGTATAGGAGCAACGTACGGATTTGGTGATTCCTCTCGTGAGAAAACAAAAACGTGTACTGCACAAGGAATTCGCAGTGTGCTGTTGGAAGATTCCAATCTTCCCCCTGTTTTGCAAGCGCAAATTCAGGCACAATACCTTTCAACGCTTAAGAATATCTATGAATATGCGACCACAAGCGGGAATTTGGATTCCATTACCAATTTGTGTATGCGTTTTGCGGACGCGACAACCTGTAAAGACTATGCAAAAGCGGTTGCTATCATTAACACAAATTACACGAGTGCATTTACCGCAAACGGGGTAAAAACAGAATTTGGGGACATCAAAAAAACACTCAATGATGCCAAGCTGTACGCTTATCTTCTTGATCCTACGCTTTGTGAAGGATCCACCGATGCGCTTTGCAAAACCGCCAGTAATCCCAAAGATGCCATCAAAAATCTCCCGGTGAATTATCAGAACGAATGGTTGAAGCTACAAATTACCCAAGGGTCTTCAGAGGAAATCATGGCCTTGTGCAGGGAAAAAGCCAGTTTTATTACACTCTGTTTGACTGAAACAAGCGCCTTTAATGCATTGAAGAATCAACTTCCCGAGGATATGCGTGCGGGCGCTATTGAGGAACGGGCAGCATACAAGGATATGGTTGATACGTACACCATAGTTACTACGGGAACGCAGTCGACACTGAAAAGCTCGTGTGAAGAAACATATACAAATACAATTGATAGGAAAAAATACTGTACGGATCTGGAGGCATATAGAAACACGCTATTGGCAACGCTTCCTACGAATTTGATTGATCAAGCAAAAGACGTTTATGAAACATATAAGGGGGGATTGGCAAACATTGAAGATCAACTTGCCGTACAACCGTTAGATCGGTGTGAGGTTGGTGTGATTAAGCGCTGTCAAACAGGATATGTGTGTGAAAAAGGATTTTGTGTCCCCAGAAAAGGGACGGTTGTTCCCACACCACAACCATTAAATGAAGCAGAAAAAACAGCGCTTCTTGAGGATTTAACGAGTAAACAATTCCAATGTATGTCCATGCTTGGAGAAACAGCTACGTATGAACGCAGCACGGGATTCTGTATAAACTTTACCGGCACGAGTCCAATACCAGAAACCTATGATCTAACAGGAAGAACGGCACAAGTTCTTTTATCTTCCGGTGAAAGATCCTCCATGTGCGCGAGTAATGAAACCTACGATGCGGCAACGAATACGTGTCATATAAAAAATCCACTTAAACAAGTTATCCCTTCATGGTGGGAGAGAAATATTACACTTCCACAATTGGCTAACAAGGCTGCGCAATGCCAGGATTATGCAAATACAATCGCACGAGGAGGGGAAATTGCTGGAGCATATCCAAATCAAGCGTATGAAGAATGTAAAACTGCAGAAAAAATTGATTACAAGATTGTTTTGAACGGGCAAGCCACAACGCAAAAATTTTCCATCGTACCGGATGCAACGAAGCCGTATGGAAGATATACGGATACCCTAGTAAATAATGCGCTTATTGTCATTCTTGAACACACGCCTAATGTGAATGCTGATAAATACATATCAGCGGATATGGAAGTGGACATTGACGCATTGAAAAAGGACGGATTGTATACGTCCGTAAATACAAAAGCGCAAGCCCTTCTTGAAAATCAGGTGAAAAATTGTTCTGGGTTTCGTTGTGGCAACATAGGCACGGCAAGTCCACAGGAAGCTGCAAATAATTTCAGTTACCTGCGTGAGGCATTTGGAAATACCGCCGATCTTCAGTTGGACTACAACGCCACGACCCAATTAAATGACAAAGGGGAATTGGTAGATATTCATAAAGATAGCACGTTTTACCAATCTGATGCAGAATTGACTGATTTAGCTCAAAGCGCTTTGAATCAAGACGGTGTGTTAGCACGACAAGGAGCGCTTCAACAATATAATTCATCATCATTGATGAATGGTGCATCACAACTTACTTCGATGTTGCGACAATATAGCAAGAGTGTGACTGATACTTCCAATGCGCAATATCAATATAAGGCAGTATATGGAACTGGTCCAAACAGCATCAACAGTGCATTCCGTTTGACGGGTAATGCCATTGATTTTTCCAAACCATACTCCGAATGGGTACAGGAGAATGGTGCAAATGCCGCATTGTTTGATTTGGCAAAAGAGAGTGTTGTAGATTACAGCAAAAAAGTCGAAACGAACTGGTGGTATAGGAACGCAACACTTGTTCAAAATGGTGTCTCTATGGCAGCTGGATTTGCTACGGGTATTTTTATGGCCCCAACGGGTCCCGGAGCGGTTGCTGCAGCAGCGGGTATCCAAATTGCAACCGATGTTGCGACACAAGCCGTTGTTGATTTAACAACAGTCACTGTACAGGAACGATTTAAGGAAAAAGTCCAAGCAACAGCAGCAAGCGGGAATACAGTCATTACAGAGGATATTGCCAAGACGGTTGTTGATAACAGGCAAGCTGCAGCAACAAAAGAATGGACAACATATATCTTGCAAGATATTGCATTTAATGCGCTTGGAGAAGGATTTGGTGCAATTTTGACGAATAAAGCAACGCGGTCATTACTTGGAGATGCAGTAATGGCATCCAAAGGCATTGGGGTTACAGGGGAAGAAGCCATTACACGGCTTGCGGGTGGCAAAGTATCACGGATTTTGGGCGTAGCAACCGATGGGAGTATCCGTGAATTTACAACGGAAGCAAGCATTCGTGCAGCGGGTGACATCACCAAGTGGGTGCCCGTTGACACGGTATTAAAACAGGAGGCAGATGCCATGCTTGCTGCGGCAATGAAAAAAGCCAGTTTCCTGTCCGCTGCTTCACAAAAAAAGACCGTTGCAGCGCTTGCCGAACAATTGCCAAAGGAATTTACGTCACTAAAACCCGTGCAAAACATCACGGATAAGTCGGCGTTTCAAATGTGGCAGGATGCAGCGGCGGCAAAGAAAGCGCTGAAGGCACCAGTGACAGATAGCGCAACCATTCCGCTTACATCAACTGTCGGCAAGGATCTCAGAACCTTGAAGACGGGGGATAAATTACTGCTTGATGGACAGCAAAGCGCTCTGGATTTGGCAACAATCAAACAGAATCAATTTACAAGAATTGTTGACAACAACGGGGTGATTCGATTCTCTGGAACCGTTGAAGAGCTTAATGCTGCAATTGCCAAAAAAACCATTACCTTAGGTCAGGGTGATATGATTCAAGTTTCTGAAAGCGCGTTTCTTCAAAAATTGGGAGAGCAACTGCCGTTTGAGCAAATTGATGACTTGATGAAGGCTACCAATGGTCTTCGTGGAATTTCCTCTATCAGACCAGGAGCCACGTCTGTTTCGAAGTTGCCCAATACAATGGACGCACTTACATCAACACAGCTCAAAAACGGATCGCTTCTATACCAAACGGATGCACAGGGGAATGTTGTGTCATCCCTGACCTTAAAAAATGGAGGACAGCTTCGATTGGTCGGTGCGAACAACACGATTATAGGGTCAGTTAATATTGGTACTGCAACTAAGGCAGACGAAGATGCGTTTGTAGCACTTGTGAAATTTACCCAATCTTCCGGAGAAAAGGCAGGACTTGCGTGGGTGGATGGTCAGGCCGTCATACCAAAAGTACATAGCGGTACAGCCTATCCTATTATCGCGCTTGGCAAAGATACGGCTACCTACATCAGTACCGAAGGGATAGCAACTGTTGTTTCCCCGAAGTTTCTTTTACTTGCCGATGGAACAAAGAAAATTTTTACCACGTCTCCCAATGAGCTTTTCCAAAATTTGACAGCAAATGAGCAGCGCGCATTGCGTGGAACCATTTTGGATGTTGTTGAAAACGGGAAAGCGCGACCAGTAGTTATCGGAGCAAACGGTTCCATAACCGAGCTTTCCTGGTTTGCCCGATCGGTTGCCAAAAATACGAATGGGTTAGGTCTTGCTTCGGGGATCGATTCTTTTACGGGGAAATTTAGTCTGAACAAGTGGATCAACGACAGAGTGGTTGGGCAGGGAAGTATATGGAAAAATACCGTGTTCCGACCGCCGATCCGTGCCAATTCCATGGAGGAAGTGTTTGAAGAAACGGTTACGGGTACACACCGTGCGGAGTGGCGCATTGTCGGGGAAGACGGAAAACCGTTGGTTGAGGATTGGAATATTGGACCCGATGGAAATCCACGCACATATGCATGGCGTGTTGGATCAGACGCAGAGTCCCGTTTTATTCCCGCTGATATCCAATATATTCTTTCCCGTCCCAACACCCGTGTGGAGATGCAATTTTTAGATGATTCCGGGAATCCATTTGGCAGAGCAATTCGATTGGAAAATCAAAACGGTTTGTGGACACAACAAGCGACATTGGGTGATCGGTTTGCCTACCTTGCTGATGCAGGGAATGTTGCACGGACAGCTGCTCGAACAGAAAAAGCATACGGTTCCCTTGTGTCAGCTGATGCGTCCATTCGTATCGATAGTGGAAAAACCGAGTTCTATATCAACAACACCCGTACGTTGCAAAAGCCAACAGATGGTGGGTATGTCCGGATTTTTGACAAGGACGGAAACGTCGTATTTTTGCGTGCAGTGAATGCTGATACCGCAATTCCCGGAGCATATCTGCAAAAGGGGTATTTCATCCAGTTCTCTGATGCGAAACTGACCGGAAACGTGTCCGGTGTGGGGAAGACTGTCTCAACATTCAAACAATTGGCAACAGAGATTACGGGTGAGGTTCGTGTCAAACAACCTGCACTCAGAGCCATCGCAGAGCAGGTAACTGGGGGTGGTGTAGCCGGGAAGCAATTTGCGGCATTGGATACCTATATTGCAAGCATACAAAAAACAGAAAGCAAGGATATTTCAACGATTCTTGCGGATGTTGATACAACGAAACCAACGGTTATAAAAACCAATAGACGAGAAGTGGCAGTGCCTGATGGCAAGGGAGGCTATACGTCAACATTTGAATATGACGAACTCCCATACGATCCTGCCAATCCAGGAAGCATATTGGATGATTTGCATGGGAAATCCCAAATAGAAATTACCGACGTAAACGGGAACACGCGCATTTTTGTTTCCGAAGGAGGAGGGTCAAGCGCATTTAGAGAACGGGTGCTTCCCAGAATCGATACGATAGGAGAAAAAACCTATCGTCTCGGATACCCGGATGGCGCCACAAAAGAATTAAAACTCGAAATTGATAGACTGAACAGCATTGTTGATCAATTCGAATCGGCACAGGGATACCATATTTATAAAGAACAGTTAGAAACATTGGTGAGTCCGGAAAGCATAAAACAGCTGGGTGCCGGTGGCGGAAAAACAACTGTGGTTGGGCCGCTTCTTGCTGCCTTGGAGAGTCGATCCGTCCATGCACTGTCCAGTTCGACTGATGCCACAGATTATGTGAGACAAATTGCGCGAATGAAGAAATTCTATGACGGACAAGGCATAAAGACAGTATTTTATGATAATGAGTTCGGATTTTTGGAAATTAGCGAAACGTTTGTTAGAAACGACGCTCGTCGAATTCCTGTTGACGAAATGCAACGAATTGCCTCCAATGCCGTCAAAAACCCGGAAAAATCGGGCTTGATGATTATCACGGAATCTTCTGATAATGGATGGGGCATTATCAAGGGAAGAGCAGGAGATGGAGAGCCAGCCGCAAAACTTCTATATGACTTGTTGTTGAAAAAAAGCAGCGGTGGAAAAGGGTATACGTTGGTTGTTGATGAAATCGGCGCTGTCATCGGGGGAAGATATTCTGTTGCCTTCGGTGATCAAGTTGCGGTGAAGGATCTTACCGATGGTACTCTTTTGATGGGACTTCGTGATGGACAACAACTTTTGGATATTAGTGGTCAAGTGCAGTCTTCAAAAACGCTTCAAGAGTTCAGAAGTGCACTCACAGAAGCGATCCAAAAGAAAAATTGCGTTGGCGGTGGGTGCGACATGTCAGAGGTTGTCGATGAATTCTTCTTTACGTATGAAAAAGACGGTGTGCGCTATATGCGCCCCATTCCTAAAGATCAAGCAATCGTTGCCAACTCCTATGCGGACCTTATTGACCAAGCACTTGCTTCGGCAGGTCCGGAAGATATTGCTCTAAAACGGGAGCTTCGTGAATTGGCAGGGCAGCTTCGAAGTCCCGGCAAAGTGCCGTTTGATGAACTGGAGCAACAGTTTGTAGCGACGCTTCGAAAAAGCGCGGATACCTTTGAAGGGGATCTGGAATTGAATAGGCAACTCTTGGCGGATCTTTCCTACAGGAAGCAGGATTTGGAGGCACGATGGTTTGTGCTCAACAAGGTTCCCGGCAATGATTATGGACAGGAAGGCATGGAGGTGGTTCTTCGCCGGTTTGGTGGAACAACAGGAGAGCATTACAGTCAGGTTGCCCAACAGATTGCTTTACAAACGGAAGCGCCGGATTTGCTGAAAGCAGCGGGATTCCCCACATCCCAAGTGAAAGCTGCGGGGGAATTAACCGTGAGTCCAAAGTCCAATCAGATATCCAATATAGAAATCTATCGGGATGTTGTTGAAAAAGTGGTTGGGTACGATGCAACACCGGATACGGCAGCCAGACAGCTTGGTATCCTTGCCACATCTGCTTCAGAGCGGCCACCCGATCCGACATATTTGTTTGTTCAATCCAGGCAACAGAGTCTGATTTCCGGGTGGGCGAAACAGGAAAAAGAATTGGGAACAACCGCTACCCACGCACATGCGGCCGTTATCATCGATGAAGGGGTGGCATACAAAAATAGCGTTGATAATCTTATTACCGAATTTGACAATACAAAGTATGTTGCCAGGACGAAATTTGTTACCGATCCCAACGGTGGCATCAGTACGGAATACTATATCGAGCGTATTGTCCGGTACCAAGACGGAGGGTTTGAGCGCGTCATGGAACCGGTTAGTTCGATGAAGGAATGGAATGAGCGAGTGCAAAAAATTCTGGAGGTTGATCCGCAAGATACTCTGATCATCTATGAAGGTCGTGCACGCGCTGTTGATTTGGAAGTAACGGATTTGAACAAGAATATCCGATGGTCGGTAATTACAGACGACACACGGACCATGGAAGATATTACCCAAGCATTCAAGCGCAACAGAGTCCCTGCAAAAATACAGAAACTTGTTGGGGAAGGGTGGAGCGATGTGGATATTGCCAACGCCTCCCAATATACGCTTCTTGTCCGTTCCAACAACCCGACGGTGTTGGCAAAAGATACAACAACGATTATCGATCATTTCAAAACCGTATTGGATGATTCGATTGGTCGTGCGTTGGTTGACAACCGGTTGACCAGCATTGCGGAAGCTCCGGCAAGATCGTTGGAACTTGCCAAACAACAACTTTTGAAAACCGCACAAAGTGCGGAGGAAAAAACGAAGATCTCTTCTTACTTTGATGCGCTCTTGGCTGATGCGGAGCGGGTGAAACAGCAACAGGTCAGTTCTTTCTCGCGACTTGCCCTTGAAGGGGATGATATCGGGTTGGAAGTCTATAAACGGGGTGCAGAGACCTACAAAAATCTCGAAAGTACCCTGGACAATTTGAAAAAAACCTTTTCCCTGTCTGATGCGGAAGTGACATCCCTTCGGCAGTCATTTGGTATCAACGAACCGTATTTGACGCAAGACGCGTTCATGGCTCTGTGGAGAGATCCAGTGAAAATCGAACCGAAAGCACCTATTGGACCATTGGAAGAAGTGAAATATTTTGCAACCACGACATCTCCCAGCACCATGCCGAAGGCAATGTTGGATGGGAAAACACCTGATAGCGTAAAGATGCCCAAAACGACTGTTGCAACAACACGCGCAACCGGTCATGTCTATCCAAAAACAGATGTTGAGAAAATCACTGCAGGCATCACTGCTGCAAAGGAAGTTCGGGTAAGCGGCACAATATCCATAAGTCAGCAATACGAATTATTCTCAGCGTATCATTTGGTAACAGCGGGAAAAACCGCTCTGATACAGAAACGTGAGGCAACACTTCTGAAATACCAAGGGGTATTAGCAAAGATACAACAGTTGCGGCAGGAAGCCATTGATGCCTTGAATCGATTACCTACTACAGAGCTTGCGAAACGCTCTACGACTCCCCAAGTTGATGATTCAGTAATAACCATAGATGGAAATGAGGTAGTTATTACGCAACCTATGGATGTGTACTTGGTTACTGGATCCCGAGCGTCCCGTATTTCGCGTCCCACCAACACTCGTGCCACATATCTTTTGGTTCCTCAGGGTACGGTAGCATCAAGCGTAAAGGCTGCAGAAGCGAAAGCGGTTGCCGGTACACTTGAGGTGAAAGGGAATACTGTTGTTCGTACCGGTGCCGGTATCGTCCTTCCGGGCCTTGCAGAGTCTGATGAAGGAATCAAACTCGCAGAAGAAAATATAGCAGATGCCCAAAAAGCACTTGACGAAGCAAAGGCAGATGCAGGATTGATTGAGAAAAATATTACAACAGTAACACAGGGTGCAAAACAATTTGTTCGACAATCGCTTACCACAATATTGGGAGTAACGCCAAGCGATGGTGTGGTTGATGAGATGGCAACATATCTTGCATCCGTTGCAACGGGAGACATTTCCAAGCAGCTCGATGCAACAGCACGGTTGCAGCAATATATCGATAACCATAATGCGCAGGGAGGTACACAAATTATCACAGATGCAAGCATGGTTGTTGAGGCGATGACCAAGCCGATTCTTGATGAATTCAAGACTGCGTTTGCACAACCCGCTGTTGTTACCACTGCAACCAAAGAATCTTTGCCAACAAGGATATGGAATTGGATACAGCACACATTTGTAACTGTAAGGAATTGGATTCAAAACGTATTGACTCGTCCAAATATAGCAGGACCGGCTGTTACAACGTCATCAACCACAGGCACTTCTGCAACTGCACCTGTTGCTCCGGTGGCACCTGCTGCTCCCGTCGTTGCACCGGTTGCTCCAGCTGCAGCACCAGCTTCTTCGGTTGTTGCCCCTGCAGTACGCGCTGTTGATCCCGCAGTTCTTACAAAAACCGTTGGAAAATATACAGAAGTAAAAACACTTGCGGAAAAACTTAAGGTCAGCATGCCTACGGTTGATGAAACCGATATCACGTCTTTGGAGAAGGGCATTGTGGATTTGACGAACGCCATCGTGACGGAATATCGAAAGACCTATGCGGATTTGGCGATACAGTGGAAAAACAAAACAGGAACAGATGCACCAAGTCTGAAAAGCAAACCAACAATTCAGGAAGTTGAACAGGCAATATCCCTTTTAAAACGCAGTCTTGCCAACTATACGCCACCAACAACAGCAGTGAATATACCCAACGCAGGAGGATGGATAAAACGGTTGTTTGAATGGGCAGGAAGGGTCGAAGAGGCGCCAAATACTGCGCCATCAACTACGACCACCACGTCCACAACTCCTGTTACAGCTGTGACTGGAGAGCTTGGCACACCCTCTTTGAAGCAGTTATTGGCAAGACCAAAAGATCCAAATCACTGGTCGCGAAGGAGAGATGGTTCATTTATTATTCTGAACCCCGATTTTTCTCGGAAAGGTGTTACGGCGTGGGTAACAAGCAGGGTTGTGGGGAGTTTCATTCCTGGGTTGAAGTATGTTTCCTACGGGTTGTGGGGGTATGACCTGTTCCGTATTGGCCGTTCTGTTGTTGAAAACGCTGGCACATCATGGGCGCGGACAAAAACAGTGGTTACAGAGGCATTTCGTCAGATTCGACAAGTACGAAATCTAAATGATTTCGGAACACTCCTGGATACCATAACGACAAACAGGAGTACACCTGTATGGAAAATCATCAACGCAACACCAAAACAAGTATCCTGGTGGCTGAGCAGGGGTGTGAGCGCATTTATTCCATATTTTAATTACTCCGTTGCAGGATATGATGCGTCCCGTTTCATCCGATGGATGCAGCATGGGCGACCTGCTGTCTATGTGGAGCCACAAAAACAGTCCGAAGGCCAACCAGCAGACGTACCAAGCACAAAGCAAGCTGTATCTCAACAGGACAATGAGAAGATTGCAACATTAAAACAAGACTATCAGGGGTTGGCAATGGAATTGGAGAGTATAACGGGGAAACGATCACCATCGGTTCCCGCACGGGCAACAGTTGATGACGTACAAAAGGCAATCGTGAAGATAACTAATGACATCGCGGTTGCAAAAGAAAACGTACAAAAGAAGCAAGCACAAGAAGCAGCAAAAACGCAAGCTGCGGCAGAAAAAGCACGGCAAGAAGCGGAAGCACAGAAGCAAAAAGAAGCGGCGGCTGCACAACAAAAAGCCGCACAGCAACAAGCGGCTAATCTTGCGCGTCAACAAGCAGGAGCTAAAGCGGAAGCTCAACGGTTGATGAATGATATGACCAATCAGGCGAAACGCACGACGGTTGAGTCCAAGGCTTCCTATGAACAATCCCTGAATGATGTTATTTCCGTCTTGCGACGCGGATCAGGAATTGTTATGTTGCCTGGTGATGCGCCCACACTTGTAGTTTCTGATTTACATGCTCGTCGCGATTTTCTTCTGGAAGTGTTACGAAGCAATTATGAAGGAGTTACTGTACTGGATCTTTTGGCACAAGGGAAAATCAATATCGTTATTGATGGAGACGGCATGCATTCTGAAGTTCAAGAGAATTGGGCGATAATGGGGGATCGTGATTATGACAAAAAGATGGAATTAGAGATGGTTCGCTCCTTGACTCTCATGAAGATGATCATGGATTTGAAAACACGATACCCTCTTAATTTTCATTATCTACGCGGAAATCACGACGATATCTTTGGAATATTCCGTAAGTATGCTCAAGAAGCATTGCAGGTCCAAATCTGGATCAAATCACGTTTTGGTGCTGATTTCCTGAATAAATGGTCGGAGTTTGAAAAATCACTTCCTATCGTTGCAATTGGTAAGACCAATGGTCGTAATTTTGTTGTAAGTCATGCGGCCCCAAGTGATGTATATACCATGGAGCAAATCGACAGACGAGATTCTCGGCTTACAACGGACACAAACGGCTATTCCGGTTTACTTTGGACAGACAACAGAAAGATGAATGAACAGGTGCTTGAGCGAGCAGTTCGAGGAACACTTACTAATTTAGGATTACACCCAGAAAATACACAATGGATTATTGGTCATCGAGATGTTGAGAAGGGGACGAATTTCCGTTCGCAACTCAATGGTCAACTTCTCCAGATAAATGATAAAGTGCGTCATCTTGTTGCATTTGTTCCACATGACCGCGCCATGTCACGAGACGATATATTTTCTTTAAATGACAGCAAACTCACTACGTCGATCGGTAAAAAGGGTTGTTCAGATTGTTCGATTGTTGTGCAAACCATCAAAAATATGCTTTCCAAAGCACAAGGACAGATGACAGAGGATGACGTGGTCGGTGCACGGGCGACTGTTGGTGCTGCAAAGCAGTATGTAGATCACTTTTTTGCAAACGCTGTTGTATTTGATGGATTGAATGCTGATATTGAAACACAGGAAGTACGTGTAAAACCAACGCAAGCAGAAAAAGATGATGCGCTCAACGCAATACAAAAAGCGCTGACAACGACACAGAATGCCCTTGCGGATCCGACCATATCTTCATCAGAAAAAGAAGCGTTGGAGATGTATCTTGAAAGTTTGCAGGAACTTCAAGTATCCATATCTTTGTTGGAGGTAACCCCGTCATCGGCGACTGAATACGCACAGGTGCAACTGACGAATAGCAGTCATACGGTTAGAAGATGGTTGGGGACTGGAAAGAATATGGTAACAGAGCAGTTTGATACATTTATTGATAGATTGAATGGTTTACAAAAACAAACAGAGAGAGGTGTGGATGCAAAACAGTTGACTGCAATTGTTGAAAAGGCATGGCGAGCTCAGGTAGGAAATGACCTTGCAAAACCGGAAAACATCGATGCATTTATTGCATTGGTTCAGCAATCCAATGAATATAAAAAACTGTTAGCGGGAAGAAGTCCGACTGATGGGACCACTCAACAGGTTCGCGACGCTGTTCGTTCGTTTCTGCGAGCTGAATTAGCGACATCGCTTGCTCCATATTTTGCCTCACCCCTTTCCCAAGATGCACAAAATCCACGTACAACCATCAACAGAATACTGAACGGGACTGCCGTGCTGATACCATTAGGTTCTGACGGTGTTGTATTGTATTCAAAATCATCAGGGTTGGTGACTCTTCTGCCAAGACGGGGAGAGTCTGTTTCTGTATCTCAGTTGGATCAAGCAATTTTGAATTTGCAACAACGCGGTATTTCTTCGTTTACGTTCAGCGTCCGAACAGAAAAAACTTTGGTTAAAGATCTCGGAGAAACTCTACTTCAGGGGAGAGTAGGGCTACAACGAGATTCCATAACGAACCGATACGGTAATGCAAAAGGAAGGACACTTGATGTTTCCAAGAATGTCAGGCAAGTGTTGCATACTGTTTTCGCTCGATATCGGCAGGATATTACAGACAGCATTGTTCCATTCATCGACGCGTCGATGGTCGCAGATACCACAGGTTCCTCAGAGGCACTACTGGCTGAAGAAGTCGCCCGTATTATGTTAGAAAAGATGCGGAGTGGTCAGATACTTCCGTCAGAACAGATATGGACTGATGAGGAGTTGCAGCAATCCATCCGTGAACAAACAACAGAAATAATGGAGACGCTCCAAGGTTTGGCATATGATATCCGGCAACTCGTGAGCGCATACCCAACGACATACATACAAACAGACCGTAGTTGGAATACAGCGAAAGGAAAACTTTCACTTCCAGAGTACGCGCAACAAAGTCTTGTAACCCAAACGGGCATAACGGATATCGGAAAAAAGCTGTTTTTCAATGCTGTCCAAGAGCAACAAACGCGTATAGCAGAACAGCGTCAAAAAGAGCAACAATCACTTATCCGACAACAAAAAACTCCTTTCCAACGACTATGGGTGCGGATCGGCGTTGGGATTTCAACAGTTGTGATGTTGGGTTCACTCTTATTGAATCAACTGGGTATTTTCCACACCATACTGTATCCACCTGTCTCGCTTACTGAGCCAACGGCAATTGTTCAGGTGTTAGAGGAACAACCATCCTGGCTGACAGGGGAAGGTCAAGCTATACCTATACCCAGAACAAATCCTTCCGTTGACACAGAAACGTCTCCAAACATGTTGCACGAACCGCTGGAATCTTCTGTTCCTCAAGGTGTGGAGGAAGCCATACAAACCACAGCAGTTGTGAAGCCAGCAACACCAACACTTTTTACAATGAATATTACTCCTCCATATGAGGGAACGGCGAAAAGCACAGTTGCTCCATCCGGGAAAATTTTCCCGTACCATGATGAATGGATTCCTGTAGCAGCAACCGATTTGCCGCCCAACGGACAGGTGCGTTCTGCGCAAGCATATCTGGAAACCATTAAATGGTTTAACGTTACGGAATCTGCACGGTATTTGGCAGATGATAATGGTACCTATTGTAATATTTTTGTCTGGGATGTTACTCGAGCATTGGGGGTAGAGGTGCCGCGGTATTATGAGGGACAAAAAGTACGCGCACAGTGGTTATATGATTGGCTCTCGGGAGAAGGAGAGCAACAATACGGTTGGACAGCAGGATCGGGGAGTGATGTCGGATGGAGAGAGGTAGACGGAGCACAGGCGCAGATAGAAGCAAACAAAGGAAATCCAGTCATTGCTGCCATGGGGCCGGATGAGTATATCGGACATGTTGCCATGGTCATGCCGGGCACCACCACTACTGTTAACGGCGTCCAGTATCCGACCATTGCCAACGCAGGACGAAGAAATTTTATTGGGGAAAGCGCGTATGAAGGATTCAAAGGGCTGATTACTTCAACCGGTGAGCCTGTTCGGTATTTTGTGAATGACGGATTGTACACATTCGTCTCTCCGGATCAGATAGCCGATGATGTATCTGCAGATACTCTTCGTTTCAATGATGCAACGCCACAAATGGATGACGTACTTTTCGCAGATAGCTACCGGGCGTTACCCGATCTGAAAAACAATCAAATTATTCCGACAGAAATTATTCTTCATGCAGATGAAGGGCCAGCTGGTACGATCGAAAGTACCTACAACGGGTTGGTTGCCGTAGTTCCGAGAGCTGATTTGGTGCTTGACGACAACGGCATAGTCGTGAGTTATGAACCTGAAGGTGCAGAAAGAAGCACCAATGTACATTTTGCAGTTGGCAGAGATGGGAGAACTGTTCAATTTTTACCCATGTATGAAGATACCGTTGCCGAATCCCTTGGTGCGTTAGGCTATCCCAACGTAATTAATATTGAAATAGCAGGGACTGAAGACATGCTTGCGGGAAACAATCTCACCGAAGAACAGCTTACTGCAGTAGTAAGGCTCGTTGCTGATTTGATGGAGCAATACAATATACCGATTGCATCCGTTGTTCCACATTCTGAACGAGATGTTTTACAGTACGCAGACGGGACGCAGTGGGATCGAAGAAAACAAGATCCTGGTGATGGCTTTATGGAGCGGTTTACAGAACAACTCTCCGAAGAAATATTGCGAAGACAACAATCGACCAAGAATGCATTTCTCACGGTAGATTGTTATGCCGACAGTCGTATGCGGGGTGTTGTATATGCTGCGGATGGGGGAGTGGGCACAGGTTGTCCTCCTGGTTTTACCATGTCACCCATTCGTTGGTTGCGTGCATTCCGAACGAATCCCACAACAGCAGTGGACGCGCTGCAATCTGCCATTACCAACCTTTTTAGGATCATCCGATCTTCCATGTCTGGTTTGTTTGTCAGGAATTCCCCTCGGTACGCGCTTCAACG
>CAYUUX010000006.1:0-30414 GCA_964448085.1 uncultured Gammaproteobacteria bacterium
TTTTTTCTGGAACAATTTTTCGAATTCATCCCTTGCAATACTCGCCTCCTTTTCCCCGTGGAGTTCCGAGACGATTTTCTGTGCCAGTTCTTTTTTGAGCACCATGGGATTTTCTTTTGTTTCCAGACGTTTTTGTATCCGAGCTATTGCATCGGGCGACGTGTTGGTTGCAAGCAGAAAATACTGGAGTATGAGCTCGTCTTTGAGGGACATAACTTTGCCGAACATATCTTTCGGCTCATCCGTAAGCCATATGGCATTCCCCCAGGTCTTGCTCATTTTCCTTCCGTCGGTGCCGGACAAAAATCCGTTGGCGATGATAAAGGACTCCTTGTTTCTTAAATCCTTTTGGAGGATCCGGCCTGCCTGCATATTAAATGTCTGGTCTGTGCCCCCAAGTTGGATATCTGTATCCATGAAATAACTGTCATATCCCTGCATGACCGGGTATAAAAGCTCATGCAGACCGACTTTTTTTCCTTCTGTCAGGCGTTTTTTAATAAGCTCCCGACCGACGAATTCACCGGCGGAGAAATGCTGCGTTAGTTTTACTATGTCTTCAAACGATAGTTTCTTGAGCCATTCGCTATTGTGACGCACGGAAATTTTGGAGAAATCCAATACTTTGCTAGCCTGTTTTTTGTAGGTTTGGAAATTCGTTTCTATCTGTTGGGATGTGAGTACCGGCCGTTCACTGTCTTTGTCGGATGTATCTCCAATGAGCGCCGTAAAATCACCGATGAGAAATGTGACATGATGCCCAAGCTCGGCGAACTTCTGCAACTTGCGAAGCGGCACCGCATGTCCAATGTGAATGTTTACGGCCGTTGGATCAATACCAAGATAGATATTGAGTTTTTTTCCCGAACGCAAGAGTTTTTCCAACAACGGTTTGTTCGGAATAACATTTTCCACGCCGCGTGTTACGAGATCCTGTATTGTATCCATAGTCCTCCTTTACTGTATCATATTTTTTTACGTGTTGCTAAAGCCTGATGAAGATCAGCAATGATATCCATTGGATGTTCCAATCCGACAGACAAACGGAAAAATGATTCCGTTATTATGCTGCCCTTTTGCGTATCGGTATGACCCGACAGATTCATCATGGTTGTTGGTTGTTGAATAACGGTTTCTGGTCCACCAAAACTGTGCGCGATGGTCACGAGTTTTAACCTTGATAAAAATACATGCGGTGGTATACAGCTGCTATTAATGACAAAGGAAACGATTGATCCCGGGCTTTGCATCTGTTTTCTCTTGGTTGCATGCACATCCGGCCAGAAAACTTTTATTATGCGTTTTTGTGATTTCATCCATCGTACAATCTCTTGTGTTGCTTTATCCTGAGCCCGTATCCGCACATCTACTGTTTTTAGCCCACGCAACGTTAAAAAACAGTCAAACGGAGATAAAACAGCCCCAAGAGTTTGCTGGATAAACCTGATGGATTGAAACAGTTCATGATTGTTCGTTGCGACTAATCCTCCGATTGCATCCGAGTGTCCGTTTATGGCTTTTGTGAGGCTTTCGACAACTATATCGGCTCCCCTATCAAGAGGGCGTTGGCGCAAAGGAGTTGCGAGCGTGTTGTCTACCACGAGCAACATGTTCTGTTCATGGGCAATCTTGGAGAGATGTTCTATATCTAACACCTCCAGCAAAGGGTTCGTCGGCGTTTCTATCCAAAGCATTTTTGTATTTTTCTTTCGTGCGTGTTTTATGGTGTGATCTGTTGTCAGGTCAACAAACGTTGCTTGGATGCCGAATTTTGTAAATATCTCTGTAATGATGCGCCTTGTTCCCTCGTACATCACATCATGCGCCACGATATGGTCACCCTGTTTTAGGGTAGACAACACAGCGGTTATTGCTGCGCAACCAGATGAAAACACTGCGGCGTGGCGTGCTGCATGCAGTCGGCAAATACTTGTTTCAAGAAGTGTCCGTGTCGGATTGTTGATGCGTCCGTATTGGAATCCTTCTTCGCTTGAAGGTCTTTCCATAGCAAATATTGTTGAAAAACAAACGGGGGGAATGAGCGCTTTTGTTTGTTCATCCGGACTCCCTTCCATATGTATGAGATTGGTTGCGATGTTCATATATTTCCTTTCGTATTGCGCAATAAGACGATATGACGCAAACAGGATAATTTAGGTTCATGACTGTCAAATCCGCTTTTTGACCGAATCTCTTCTACACGAAAACCGTCAGCGATCCATGTACGGATATGGTCGCTTATTGGTCTAAACCATTCTCCATGTCCGATAAGATCAACCTGTTGCTGTACGTCGGTTTCTCCGCTTCCAAAAATCGCAAAACTATTATTTGGTTCAATTTCCAACAACATACCGCGAATCGCCTCCGGATTGGTCATACCACTTTTTTTCATGTCCTCTATATCAAAAAGGTCTGTCTGCAATTGTTTTACCCCTTCTTCCCCAATGGTTTCAAGCAACGTAGAAAACGGTACAGCTATTCTTTTTTCCGACTGCATCAGGAGCTCGCTTGTTGTGATATTTGTTATGGATAGTCCATTCTTTCGCAATATCCGTACCGCTTCCCTATCCATTTCCCGATCAATTACAGGCGGACAACAGTTGCCAACATGATCACGGATGACAAGATCCATTGCGTTGGATGGTATTGATACGTGCCGTGCATCTTCGTGGAGTGTTATCACGTTGGGAAGTTTTAATGCATCAACTCTTTTGAGAATATCGGCATTGATATCTATAGCAACGAGTGTCGTTTGTTTGGCCTGCATATTTTTTGATGCAAAATCAAGAATGCTTTGGATTCCATGTTCCGTTGCTATACCAAATACTGCAATGTGAAGCGGTTTTTCCCTGAACTCCTCTCGTAATTTTGTCATCATGACAACATCCTCTTCCCACCGTGCAAGATTGATTGCCACGGGTGGGGTTTCGTTATTGAGTTGTTCTATCACTCCATGGCGCAGCATCTGCAATTCAGTGTCTTCGTATTTATTTCGCTCACGAAGTCCTTCCGCAGACCGTTCACCAATCAGCAGGTGTTGGTTTTGATTTTGTTGTAATGTTTCTTTCATATGTCTCCTTTTTTGACAATAATACGCTCCTCACGCCATGCCGTACTCGGCATACCGTGATGGTGCTAAGGGAAGGATTCGAACCTTCGCAGTTCGTAACGAACGCTTGTTTTACAGACAAGTGCATTTGTCCACTCTGCCACCTTAGCTTTGGTTTTCCACAAAAAAACCCGCCTCTATCCCCACAATTATTTTGATTAGGGACAAGGGCGAGTTTTTAACCCACGGTACCACCTTGTTTTTGCTTTAGTGTACAAAAAAACCGACACGAGGTCGGTATACCTAAAGCCTCTAGCTACTCCTTCAGTTGGTTTTCTGATGACATAGCATTTTGCTGTTACGGGCTTACCCGGTCTCGCTTACTCACATGTTTCAGCTGACAGCTCAGGAGGGTATTTCGATGATATAAATTCGACAAGCTTTCATCAGCCGCTTGCTTTCTTTACTGTCACTTTATATCTTCTACTTCGTCTCCGTCGGCGCTTTTCCTATTAACTTGTATTGGTATGATAGCATACGTTGCCTTTTTGTCAAAATTTGCCGTACAATAGCACTATGCAACGAATCTTTTGGGAACGGCAATTGAAAAAACGTTTTGGGACACAAAGGGGAAGATTGAAGACAATTAGTTCTCTTGCAACAGGTGCTTTTTTTGCAATTCTCGCTGGGGTCGTTTTTGTTGCCATACTTTTTGCCTGGTACGCAAAAGACCTTCCCAGACCAGATAAGGTTTCCCGTGTTGAAGGGTTGTCCACGGTAATTTTGGATCGAAACGGAGAAACCGTGTATGACATTTATGAGAATGAAAACCGTATTCCGGTAAAGTTTGAGGATATTCCAAAAGCCCTGAAGGAAGCAACGATTGCTATCGAAGACAAGGATTTTTATAAACACAAGGGATTGTCAACAACCGGTCTTCTTCGGGCAATCTTCAATATTTTTGTGTTCCATAATCTGCAGGGAGGCTCCACGCTTACCCAGCAACTGGTGAAAAACGCATTGCTTTCCCAAGAGCAGACGCTGCCCCGAAAAATGAAGGAAGCAATCCTTGCGATTCAAATTGAGCGGAAATATACAAAGGATCAAATATTGCAGATGTATCTGAACGAAATACCGTATGGCGGAACAGCAGCCGGCGTTGAGGCGGCATCCGCCTATTATTTCGATAAACACGCAAAAGATCTGACGGTTACCGAGAGCGTGATTCTTGCGGGTTTACCCCAATCCCCTTCCATTTACTCTCCTTTTAACGGCAGTGAAACTGCGTACATTAACCGTACGCAGCAGGTGTTACGAAGAATGCGGGAAGACAACTATATTACGGCGCAGCAGGAAGCGGATTTGAAAAAAGAAATCGAAACCGTGAAGTTTGCATCGGGAAGTGCAGGATTAAATGCGCCACATTTTGTTGCATACGTGAAGGACCAATTGATAGAAAAATTTGGGCAGAAAACGGTCGATGCTGGCGGACTTCGTGTCACCACGACGTTGGATTTACCACTGCAGCAAAGTGCACAGAAAATCGTTAAGGAAGAAGTGGATAAGGTGAAAAATCTGAAAGTATCCAACGGTGCGGCAATTATCATAGCGCCACAGACAGGAGAAATATTGGCGATGGTCGGATCGAAAGATTACGAGGGAACGGATGCTGCGGGTCTCAAATTCAACGTGGTTACCCAGGGGCTTCGGCAGCCTGGATCCACCATGAAGCCAATATCCTACGCCACGGCCTTTAAGAAGGGCTACACGGCCTCTACGCTGCTTCTGGACGTGGATACGAAGTACCCTTCCGGAGATCCCGGGAAGCCAGAATATAACCCAAAAAACTACGACGGGAAATATCGCGGTCCCATGCAGCTTCGCTTTGCGCTCGGTAACTCCATCAACACCATTGCGGTAAAGGTGCTTGCATTAGTTGGTGTAAAAGAGGTGCTTCGTACAGCATATGATATGGGGGTTACGACGCTCGAACCGACGAATGAAAACGTATCGCGCTTTGGTTTATCCCTTACGTTGGGAGGCGGAGAAGTGAAGCTGATTGATATCACCAGTGCATTTGGTGTGTTTGCAACGGGAGGGCTGCGGCAAGAACCGGTGTCCATTCTCAAAGTTGAAGACAGTAACGGGAAAGCATTGTTTGAACATAAAACTGTTGCCGGGAAACGTGTGTTGCCTGCTGATGTATCCTATCTTGTTTCCCATATTCTTTCCGACAATACTGCCAGGAAAGATACGTTTGGCGAGCGCTCCTATCTTGTCATTTCTGGGAAAACCGTTGCCGTCAAAACCGGAACAACGGATGACAAACGGGATAACTGGACGATCGGCTATACCCCATCCATTGCTGTCGGTGTTTGGGTCGGGAACAATGACAACTCTCCGATGAATCAATCGCTTGCTTCCGGTATTACCGGTGCTGCACCTATTTGGAACAGAATCATGCGGGAGGCATTGAAGGACAAAAAGGAGGAAGCGTTTCTCCGGCCCGATACGATTATTGAAATGGATGTCGATTCCTATGCAGGAGGTACGCCGGTTACCGATGCGAAACGCAAGGAAATTTTCATTAAGGGTACCGAGCCGACAGGAATGTCGCCCGTATATCAGAACATCAAAATTTCCAAACACGATTCCAACAAATTGGCAAGCGCCGTGGAAATCCTTCGCGGTGAGTATGAGACGAAACAATTTGTCGTATTTAAGGAAAACGATCCGGTATCATCAGATGGAAAAAATCGGTGGCAGGAAGCGATTAACGCATGGATAAACGGACAGGGAGATGCAAAGTTCCATCCGCCGACAGAAACCTATTCCGGAGGCGATACATTCGCCATATCCATCAAGGAACCGTCCGATCAATCACAGGTCAATGATAATAACGTGAAGATTACTGTGAAGGCAACTTCAGCAAACGGAATTTCCAAAATTGAAATTTATGTTGATGGGGATAAGAAAAAAGAAGTGGGCAGTGATTCGTTTTCCGATACGATTCGTATCGATGATGGTTCGTACCGAACCATTAAGGCAAAAGCAACTGATACGAAGGGAAGCATAACGGAAAGCGAGATACGTATTGGTGTTAACCGTGCGTATGCGACGCCCACGCCTATTCCGACTCCAACGGAAATTCCCCCGACCGCTACGCCCAAACCGACTCCTTGATATTAGGCAGTTTTTAGAGTTGCGCGGTATATTTTTGCCATGCGCTTGATGATTGCGTTTCTCACTGGCGCAACATCGTCAGCTGTGAGATTTTTTTGCGAACTTTGATACGTGATGTGGAATGTGCGGACGTCATTGAAGCTGTCAAACAGCGACACATCCACCACAAGCGGATCAATTTTTTTAAGCGTTGCCATGATTTCTGCAATCGGCGTTTTTTTAGGAATCACAAATGCGATATCCTCATAACTTGGCGGATATTTTGGGATGGGTATATACGTGCGTTGCAGATGCTGATTTTTGACCAGCTGACGGACGGAAAGTTCCAAAACAGTGATTGGTTTGGCTACGCCAATTGCCAAGAGATGTGATCGGTCAATTTCTCCGATCCTTCCGAATGTTGCGATTCTCATGGAAATGTTTTGGTCATACGGATACCCGGCAGGAATTGGATCATTGGGCATTTCAATACCAAAGGAAGCAAAGATACTTTCTGCTATGCCTTTCAGTTTTAGGAATCGTTTTCCCGTTACTGCGATGATCAGTGTTGGTTCTTCATCAGGAAGATCACCTGTTTTGTATCCGTAGGTCATGGAAAGCTCAAAGAGTTTCAAATCTGGTTCATATGCAGTATTCTGTTTGATTGCAGCTATCATACTCGGTAACAAGGAGGGGCGCATATAAACCCAGTCCTGGGAAAGCGGATTTGTGATGTGATAGCTTTTTGTTGTGTCGAAATGATATATGCGCATCGCATCTTCCGTGATCATGGAATAGGTATACAGTTCTGTATATCCCCAATTTCGTAACGTTGTTTTTATCCGTGCTTCCGCGTCAAGCATCGGATCTTCAAACACAACAGGCGGTTCCGTTTCCGGCAATTTCCCGATGATTTTATGGTATCCGTAGAGGCGTGCGATTTCCTCAATGATATCCACGTCAATGCTAACGTCCCTCCGATAGCTGGGGACTAGGACGCGAATGTCATCGTTTTGTATCGATGTTTGGAATCCCAGTGTCGTCAGTAAATCAATAATTTTTTTCTCATCAAGATGCGTTCCGATGTACGCGTCAACCTTTTCGCGCGAAACGAAAACTTCAAATGGACTAAACGGATGTGGATAGATGTCGATAACCTCACTTGCAACGGATGCACCCGTTAACTTTTGTATAAGTTTTACGCCTTTGACAAATACAGGCTCGACAAGTTCGGTGTCTGTCCCTTTTTCAAATAGCCCTGCGGCGGCAGTTCTGTGTGCAAGACTCATGGACGTTTTTCGAATATGTGACGGATCGTATGTTTGGACAAAGAGAACGACTCGCTTCGTTTCGTTGGTTATTGCCGATGACTGTCCTCCCATGATTCCGCATAAATCCATCAATATGCCGTTGCCGTCTTCAATGACAATATCTTTTCCGGGAAGGGTATGCACTTTTCCGTCAAGCGTTGTGATAGTTTCCCCTTTTTGAGATTCTCGAAGATGCATGGTGTGTTTGCCGATGCAATCATAATCAAATGCGTGTGCGGGTTGTCCATAGGCAATCATAAGGTAATTGGTTATATCGATAATGGTGTTTAACGGGCGGATACCCGCACGCTGGAGATCCTGTATCATCCATGTTGGGGATTTTGCTATACGGACACCGTCAAAGACAACAGTCATCCATCGGGGATTCAATAACGCATCCGTTGTCACCTGGAGGGGGAGTTTTGTCGAGCATTTTATTCGTTTCGTTAGTTCGCCTTTTTGTTTGCTATACGGATCTTCTTGAAGCGTCGCAGTGATGTGAAATTGCGGTAAAATCGCTGTTGCCTCCCGCGCGATACCGACTACGGACATCGCATCTGGTCGGTTCCCCGTTACCTCAATGTCATAGACCGTTTCATGATCTGTCGTGTTGATCCGTTCAACGGACGGGCCGCACAGCGAGAGATACTCTTTAAGCTGTTTTGGTGTGGCATCAGTTTTTAGGTATTTGCGAAGCCACGTATCAGGTACAAGTATGTTCATATTAGAATTGTGTCAAAAACCGTACATCATTACTGTAGAGAATGCGAATATCGTTAATGTTAGTATTGGATTTCATCATGTATGCCCGTTCGACTCCCCATCCGAACGCAAAACCGTTATATCTTGTCGTATCAATGTTTCCTGCTTTCAACACGTTCGGGTGAACCATGCCGGCACCACCAAGTTCCAGCCAGCCTTCTTTGCAGAGTCTGCAGCCCTTGCCATTGCAGATGCCGCAGGAGATATCCACTTCAAAGGATGGTTCGGTAAACTGAAAGTGAAACGGCCGTATACGCGTTTTTCTTTCGGGACCGAAAAAATGTTGCGCGAAGTAGTCCAAAACTCCTTTTAAGTGTCCGATGGAGATATGCTTGTCTATATACAATCCTTCAAATTGATGAAACATCGGCGTGTGGGATACGTCAATTTGACGCCTATAACATTTCGCGATGTTGATCATACGTATGGGCAGGTTCTTTTTTTCCATTTCGCGTACCTGACCGTTGCTCGTGTGGGGGGTGAGGACAATGTTTTTGAATTTGGGATCGCGTTTTTTCTTTTCATCAGGACTTTGGATAAAGAACGTTTCCCATTCATCCCGAGCCGGATGGTTTTCCGGCATATTTAAAGATGTGAATGCATACCAATCCCAATCGACTTCCGGATGGCGAACGCGTGTGAATCCGATTCCTTTAAAGATATCCGTAATTTCGTCAATTGCCTGCGTTACGATATGCACATGACCCTCCGGCGGCCGTTCTCCGGGTTGGGTTACATCAAACCATGCGGATTGTGGTGTGTTTTTGGTAACCCGCTTTTGATGTTCTACCAAGGAGGATTCGATTGCTTTTTTTACGCCGTTTAACACTGCACCAACGCGTTGTTTGTCATCTGGTTTAACAAAGGGAATCTGGGTAAGGAGTTTGGTAAATTCGCTTCCCCGACCTAGCCATTCTAAACGGAGCGCATCTGAAGGCAAAACGCTTCCCAAAATAGCAGCAGTTGCGTCCTCCTGAATGGTTAAAAGAAGCCGTATCAACTGATCCGCATCCACTGCCGCATGTGTGCTTTTATCCGTTTTTTTCATATATGCACTTTCTCTTCTATTGTACGTTGTATTTTACTTCACTATCAAGTTTCCAAAATTGCCAAAAAAAATCCCGCTGGTGCGGGACGTGTATTTCTGCGCGTGCAGCTTACTTCGTCCCGTTTGCGGTCGTAAAGATAGCATCAAACGCTTTTGGTTTTTCGACAATCAGGTTTGCAAGTATTTTTCTGTCAATTTGGATATGTGCTGTTTTGAGTGCATGCATGAATTTACTATATGACACGCCTTTGATGGCAACTGCATGTGATATTCTGCTGATCCAGACTGCGCGGAAATCACGTTTTTTGTTTTTTCTTCCGGCAAACGCATATTCCCCTGCGTGAAGATACGCTTCTTTTGCGACTTTTATAAGGCGACGTTTCGTCATCCGATAGCCTTTGTTGGCTCGGAAGATTTTTTTGTGTTTTGCGTGACTGGTGACTCCCCGTTTTACTCGCATAAATTAGGTTCGCATAAATTGTGTTACTTTTCGCTTATATGCCAAATTCAACACGGCTACAGCCCTATCCTGTCTTCGTTTTCGAGAAGAGCTTTTATTTTGGCGTAAATGTCGGGCTCCCTGCACTCGATGCATTAGTTTCCCGCTTTTCGTCATCTTAAAGCGCTTCATGACAATTTTCTTGGTTTTCACTTTCGGCATAGGAGGTATTATACGGCAAAAAGGAAGGTGACGCAAGGATATTACGTAGTCTTTTTTCCAGGCACTACCATAGCGGAAAGGATTTTTCCCTCCATGTGTGGCTCACGGACTATTTTAATCGACTCAAGGCTTCCCAAGAATTTTTTCATGACGTCGTAGCCGAATTCCTTTCTCGTTACTTCCCGACCCTTAAATACGACATTTATTTTTATCTGATTGCCGTCCTCAAGCCAGTCCGTTGCCTGTTTGAGCCGCGTATTGAAATCGTGATCGCCGATAAATGGCCGCAATCGTACCTCTTTGACGTCAACGTTCTTTTGGGTTTTTTTGCTTTCCCGTTCCTTTTTCTGTTCCTGATACTTGAATTTCTTGAAATCGATAAGCTTGGCAACAGGGGGAACGGCATTGGGGGCAATTTCCACAACATCCATCTCCAGTTCCTTTGCCTTTTGCAATGCTTCAATTTTAGAAACAACCCCTATTTGCTTTCCTTCTTCATCCAATAGCCGCAGGGTAGGACTGATGATTTGGTAATTGAGGCGGTAGTGTTTATAACTTGTGTTCAATGTCTTGTGTTAAGCGTTGGATAAAATCTGAAAGGCTCATCGCCTTGAGATCTTCTCCGCTTCTTGTTCTGACGCTGACCGTATTAGCGGCCATTTCTCTATCGCCAATTATAGCCATGTATGGGATTTTATGCAATGTCGCTTCTCGAATTTTTGCACCCATTGGCACGCTTTTGTCATCAATAGCGGCGCGGATTCCAGATGCACTCATCGTTTCTTTTACTTTGAAAGCTGCTGCCTGTTGACGTTCCGTTATCGGGATCACCTGTACTTGCACGGGTGAGAGCCATATCGGGAATGCCCCCGCGTAGTGTTCGATGAGAAATCCGATGAACCGTTCATGCGAGCCAAGGGGCGCCCGATGAATAATAACCGGCGTTTGTCGTTTCCCTTGTTCATCCGTGTATTCCAACCCAAAGCGTTTTGCCATGAACAGATCAATTTGGTTTGTCGATATGGCAAACTCTCGACCGATACTGGAGTGGATGATGAAATCGATTTTTGGCCCGTAGAAGGCTGCTCCGCCAAGCTTTTCTACCATCGGTATGTTTGTTTTTGCCGCTGCCTCTCGCATAAGTTTTTCAGCCAATTGCCACATACCTTCATCCCCGTGGTATTTTTTCGTATCTTTTGGATCGCGAAGCGACAATTCCAAGTGATATTCCTTTATACCAAGGAGATTATAGTAATATTCGTGTAGTTTCATGACCGTGAGAAACTCATCAACTGCCTGTTCGAGCGTGCAGTAAATATGTGCATCGTTTTGGCTAAACCCCCTGACGCGCATCAGGCCGAAAAGCTCGCCCGACGCTTCGTATCGGTAACATGTGCCATATTCTGCGAGTCGAATGGGTAAATCCCTGTAACTTCGAGGCCGCGCCTTGAAGATCATATGATGATGCGGACAGTTCATTGGTTTGAGGAAGTATTCCTCTCCATCATCGAGTTTCATTGGCGGATACATATCGCTTTTGTAATATGGCAGGTGTCCCGAGGTATAATACAGATTTGATTTGGTAATATTTGGTGTTGTTACCCGCTGATAGCCCCACGTTTCTTCTGTTTGTTTTGCAAAGTTCTCCAATGTCTCTTTGATAATATTCCCTTTGGGAAGCCAAAGAATAAGCCCTCTTCCCACATCCTCGCTTATCGTAAAAAGGTCAAGCGCTTCACCAATCTTTCTATGATCGCGTTTTTTTGCTTCCTCCAGTTGCCAGATATACTGGTCGAGCTCCTTTTGCGTTGCAAATGCAGTTCCGTAAATTCTTGTGAGCATCGTATTGTGCTCATCGCCCTTCCAGTACGCGCCTGCAATTGATAAGAGTTTGCATACGCCGATCTCACCGGTTGTTGCAACGTGAGGCCCCTTACACAGGTCACTAAAGTGATCCATTGTATAGATACTTACTTCCGTTTCAGATTTTTCCAATTGTTTCAGGAGTTCTTGTTTATACGTTTGCTTTTCTTCTTTTGCATCCCCCAGTGCTTTTTTTATGGAGACGATAGACTTAATAAACGGTATCTGCGCTTTTTGTAAGCGCAGCATCTCGTGCTCAATTTTTGGGAAATCTGTATCGGATATTTTTACTGGAAGCTCAAAATCGTAGTAGAACCCGTTTTCCGTTGTCGGTCCTATACCGAACTTCGTTTCCGGCCAAAGGTTTTTTACTGCTGCAGCCATGAGGTGCGCTGCGCTATGACGCATCGTATCCAACTTGTTGTAATCGACATGTCCTGACTTATATACGTTTGTCCGTTTTGCTTTCATACTGCTCCTTTAACAAAAAAGCCGTTCGCCCTTGTGATCCCGATGGTTCGGGAGGTTCCAATCACAAAGTCAAACGGTTCTTAATTTATCATCTTTTTCGCCGGATGTAGCGATCCTCTTTGAGAATGGTGAGCTCTCATGCAGACGAGAATACATCTATTATATCGGACGAAAAACAAAAATCAAGGATCGACACGGTTGGTAATTGTTGCAGACTTTGGAATATGAACCGATTCTTTCTGTTTTTTGCCGTCAAGATATACCGCTCCGAGAATATCCGATTGAATGCGTATTTCATCTGGCTCCTTATGCAGAAGTAGGACGTCACGTATTGCCGGTTCGTTGTCGAGGTGTACCTGCACGGTCCCATTCGTATGCACGATATGGACATCCTTCCCAAAGAGAAGTGATCTGTGTCCTGCTTCAGCGTATGGTGTCATAGACGTATGGGTATTGTTTTCTTTCCCTTTTTTGGAATAGCAAATGCGTAGACGTGTTCCTTCGCGTCATGATGCATTTGTGGGATATGGGGAAAAATGAAACTATTGGAAACAACGATTGACCCGGGTTTGAGTTGGGTAAGAAGTTTTCGCTCCAATGTTTCCATTTTCCACGGGAGAAGATAGACAAAGACGACATCGGCACGGGATATATCCGCAGTCCAAAAATTCTTCCAGAGTGTATGGACGGAATTTCGGTAAGGAGAACACACCGCACGTATATTTGCCCAGAGTACGATAAAGGGATTGATTTCAAAACCCGTTGCGGTTGCTCCTTTTTTTGCTGCCAACAGCAGGAGTCTTCCGTCGCCCGAACCAAGGTCAATGACGTGTTGGCCTGGACGAATATCGGCAAAGCGCATCATGGAAGAAATCGCATTGGATGCCGACGGAACGAATGGTGCGCCTGTTGCAAAAGCAAGACAGAGGAAAAAGAAGAGAAGTGCAAGGAAGAATTGAATAATGAGAAATATCCACGCAAGCATGATTATTGTTCCTGCAGTTGGGCACGGACAATAAGGCGTTTGTATGTGGTTCCTGGAGGCCAGCAGGTCATCAGGGTAAGAAGCTTTCGATCGGTTTTTTCCATAAGATAGGATACGTTTGTAGGCTCAACGAGCGTTTTTTCGAATACTTGGTATCTATATTTGTTCCCATCCATATACAGGAAAATATTATCTCCCGCATTAAGCTTATCAAGAAGATAAAAAACGGAGTTGTAGCGCATCGCTTCATAAAAATCCACCGACGAGTGGGAAAAAATAAAAACATTGCCGGTTCGACCAGGAAACACGCTTCCTTTTGCGTGTGCAACACCTTTGGTGAGGGCACGTTGATATGCAGCTTTGTTATACGGATCGACGTTTGGGATAATGCGGGCATTTGCCGTAATTTTTGGAATCACAATGCCAAACGTTGCATCGATTGGTTGTATATCCTTTGGCGTGCCTGTTGTTTGTTGGGCTAACGTTCCAAAGCGATACCGGAGTTCATTGATGATGACTGGAAAGAATATTGCACAAAGGAGTATTACTCCAATAGCGATACATGCAATACCAATCTGCAGGACTGTCTTGGATGAACGCGAGGCTTTGTGTTTATTGGTTGGTTTTCTTTTTGGAGACATACAACCCGATTGTGCCGATAATCAATAAAAGAATTCCCAGAATCAGTATACCATTCTTTTGGAAAAATCCAGCCAGTTGTGACGGTTTGCTCTCTGTTGCGGAAGGCGTTGTTTCTCCCAAGATCGCACCCTCTCCTTCTTTTGTTTCCTTTCCAAGAACCGAACCTTCACTTGGGCTTGTGAGTGCGATAGCTCCACCACCGGTTGTACCAGTCGTAGAAGGTGTAGCCGTTGTAAATTTTACAATGCTATCACCCACAACATTCGAACCATTTCCGGCATTGTCAAATGCCCGGACGCCAAAATAGTATTCCTTATCACATGTTGGAGGTGTCGTTATTGACTGTCCTTCGGTATTTGATCCAATCGTTATGGTATCAACACGGGATCCGCTATCAGCAGTGAATGATGTATTTTCAGAACGGTACACTTCAATCTTCACGGTTTTATTGTTATCTTCAGCACTTCGGAATTTAATTTTATAATCACAGAGATTGGTTCGTTCTTTGCTATATCCTGTCGGATCACCCGGACCTTCATTGTTGTAGGTAACGGTTGCAGTATCAATTTTTTCATCCGTTCCTGCCGTGGCAACAACTTTAAATAAATAATCTCCTTTTGGATCGATAATGTTTGAGGTAACCGGACACACACCTGTGTTCCCGCCGCCTGTTATTGTAAGCGGTGCTCCGAATTGGACATAATTTGCATCGTTTGGTCCGTCTTTCCAGCAGGTAACCGTAATATCGCGGCCGGTTAAATCTAATGCAACAAATACGATATCAAACTCCCGAAGATTTGTTGGAGTTTTGGGTTGCTCAAGCCGCACCGAAAGTGCACTAAATACAGGAGTTGGCGTCGGTGTTGGCAATTGGGTAATCGCTCCCACTGGATTTTTTATACCAAAACAGCCAAATAGAGTAATTGCAAGTATTGTTAGTAATTTACGCATGGTATCTCCTCATTTTTGTGCTCACAACCATTGCACCAAGTCCTGCGATGATAAGCGAAAGTGCGACAATAATCCATTTTGCGTTTGCTCCCGTTGATGGCAGCTCTGTTGAAGCTCCGAGCACCTCACCCTCACGTTGCACTGCGATGGATTTTGATTCCGACGTATCTTTCACGATGGTGACGTCTGTTCCGACATGGTATGTTTCGTCGATGTATCCCGGTGCAACTGCTGTTGCTAGTACACTCATTTTGTCCCCTATTTCGCACGATTTTTCAGTCTTGCATCCATATGCGATGGCCAAATCTTTGTATGTCCCCGGTTTTTCATCATTGGAGACGTCAGCGGTAAGTGTTAGTGTGACGATGCTTCCAGCTGTAAGATCGCCCAGATCCCATACTCCCGGAGAATGATAGTTGGGATCCGCAATGGTCGTATGATCTATATCAAAGCTGCCTCCGGTAATTGATGCTGTCCATGATTCAGGACGATATACGAATCCCTTTGGCAATACATCTGTTAAGAATACGTTGTGTGCAGTGTTTTTGGTCACTCGTAGTGTGAGTGTATACAGGACGCTCTCTCCAGGTTGCTTGTTGGTCGTTGCGTTATTTTCTTTCGATATGGTCATCTCAGGATTCAATTCTTGGTTTCCGATATAGCAAATGCGTTGCTCTCCCGGTGCGACCGTAACATCTACCGTATCTTGTTCTTCTGTAGGTCCCTGTGCGTATACCATGTTTGTGGCAAATAGAGATGTTTGCCTGCCTGTGCATTTATCATTTGCTTCGTTGCAGTATTCTGAGCAACATTCACTGTTAGAAGAACAGCTTTGTCCGTTTGCGGTACATACAACTGGTGTTGGGGTTGGTGTTGTGTGTGTGTTGTTATATTCCGTTTCGCACCATCCGTCAGCAAGCACCCCGTCTTGACCATGCAGATCATACGGTCCTTGGTACGGGAAATCTTTTTCATGACCCTCATGCCCGTTATTTGTAATCGGTACACTTAATGCGTTCCATTTGTCAGCTCCTTCATTCCAATGACAAAGTCCCGTTTCTTCCTCAGTAGGAGTTGGCGTTACTGTAACAGTCGGTGTAGGTGTGGGTCGTGTACAATAAATGCCTGTTTGCCTCCACCCATCTTGTTGTGTTTCACCCAGCGTATATGTTGCCGGAAGCAAGTTACCGAATAATACTTTGCCTTCGTCGTTATCGTGGTCTCCTGTTATTTGTGAAGGTTGGCCATCGAGTGTTATTTCCCATCCGTTCATAAGCTGCTCGTTTTCATCCATGACTCCGTTCCCGTCGACATCATTAAATTTCGATACGAGAATGGAGCCATAATTGTTGTTTACGAAGTAACAGAATACATCACCATTTTTCGTGACAGGAATTTCCGTGAGGCTTGGTGCAGCAGCGCTTAAGCTACCCACATATCTTCCGATTTCATTAACACAATATGCTGTATTAAACGTGTGTCCGTCAGGAATATTTATCTCCGTGACAAAATGATTGTTTCCTGTTGGAACCCGTATTGCCTCTGTTCTTCCGGAAGAATCTGTTCTGTAGGTCGTGCCGTCAACATCAAACTGCCAAGTAGCTGTTGCCGGATGATCCAAATCATTGAGATACTTCAATACTGTTATTGCTCCCGTATCTCGTGTATTGGTGAACGTGCATGTTACGTTTTCTCCAGGTTGGTTGAGTGTGATGGTTGCAGTTCGTGTTTGGAGATCAACCACGGCTTCTGTATCACCGCTGCAAACGAGGTCAGTGAGCGTCCACCCCTCGACAGCATCTTCGGAAATTGAGTATGTATTGTTGCCAAGATCGGAGAAGAGCGCGGTGTTTGAAAGTGTGGCATCCGTGTCGTCATCAAGGGTAAATGAGCCTAATTGCCGACTGGTAAATGCAAAGTCTTGGGTATCATCAGGTGAGGCATCTTTGATGATCGTGATTGACCCTCGAATTTGATTGCCGAATGTTACGTCCGTGACAGCAAGTCCGCTTGTGATCGTGATGTCATTGGGATTGGTCGTTGTTTGACTCCAACCAGTTTGTCCAACCTCACGCACTCTATATGTGCCGGGACCGAGGTTTGTGAAAGAATAGTTCCCATTGGCATCAGTCGTTGTCGTAGCATCAACGCTTGCATCTGCGTTTTTATCTATGTTTATGGTCCATCCCGGCATTCCTGGTTCACCAGGATCCTTGCTGCCGTTTCCATTCAAGTCATTAAATTTTTGTCCAGAAATAGAACCGAATTGGAAATTGCGAAGTGTTACTCCCATGCTTGTGTTATAGCTTACATAGGCCACGTGCGGACTTGCAGGGAATGTTGGTGTCCATCCAGGTTGGAGTTCTTCTGTTATCGTATATGCACCATACTCATCGATTGGGAATCGAACGCATCCGTCACTTCCCGTTGTACCGGTTAGCAGTTCAGGTCCGGTTGCATAAATTGTCCAACCGGATAACCGTCTGTCGCCATTTTGCCATTGTCCATCTCCGTTCACATCGTTTTCTTTACACACATTTATGGACGTTAACTTAAAGTTGGCAAAATGCACTGTTTGGTTTTGATTTACACTTACATGAACGTTTTGACAGATCGGACTGATGTTCACCCATCCGATGCCAGGAAAATCTGGAGTCGGAAGCGTTTCCTTAATGGAATAGTCGCCAACCAAAAGGTCGGTAAATACTGCATTACCGTTTCCTTCTGTATCGATTTGGGAAAGTGGAGAGCCACTGCAACCATTTCCTGCATAAAGGCTCATCTGGAAATAATTGACGTCGGGTTCTCCTGTGTCCTGTGTTCCATTTTTATCAAAGTCTGCAAATTTATGTGCCGTTACACTTCCTTTATCCGGCATATTTTCAAAGGTACACACAACGTTTGCATCTTTTTCCACTGTGACTGTTTTCGTTGCAAGGTCTAACGCTCCTCCAGTACAAGAGAGATTGTAATAATGAAAGTCCGTTTTATCTGTTTCTGAAAGGACATACCTTCCTGTTATAACGCTCATAGGTGTATCTCCCGTGTTGCCATCCACAGTTACTGGACCAACGGCATGCCATTGCCAATCCCTCGCATTTGTTTCTCCTGTTTCCCCATAATCTCCATCACCTGTCAGATCAATGTTTTTCAAAACTTGTAGGGAGCCTGTATCTCGGATATTGGTGAAGGTGCATACAAGATCCTCCCCAGGTCGAAGGGCAATGGACATTGTGCCGTTACCATGCTCGTATTGAGGGTAATCAAGAGAGTAATTAGAGGTGCATTCAACAAGGGATGGTGTCCATCCAGTAGTTGCACTTTCCGAAATACTATAGAATTTTGATGAAAGATATTGGAATGTTTTGGAATTTGTGTAGGTTGCATCTGTGTCATCATCCAAAACAAACTGCGTTGTGTTGCTCCCCTGAGGTGTGTAGTTGAACGTAAAGTTCTGACCACTGTTTAAATTATCGTCCTTCACAATTGTTATGGATCCTTGTTTAAAGTTGGTGAACGCGCACGTAACTGTTTCATCCTTATCAAGATCAAAGGTTGCCGTTCGATTTATAAGATCTTTTGTGACTTCTCCCCCCTGGTTTGACGAGCATGAAATGTCTGAGAAATCCCATCCTGTTGGTAATGCGTCTTCGCGTATCGTGTAGACGCCGGTTGATACAACATAATTGATGGGGGCTGTTCCGTGGGCAAGCGAAAATGTTTCGTGTGTATTCGTATCTGTTGAATCCATATGGAATCCAAACATTGTTGGATCTCCGGATGGATTGGTGATTTTATCAACAATGATATGACCAGAATTTCGTGTGTTAATGAATTCACATACAACCGCATCGTCTTTTCCTACAGTGACGGAATTATTTGCTCCATGCGCATATGGGTCTCCATTTTTGGTACAGGATAGCGTAGGTGTGTAATTCGTTAAACTTCCTGTTTCAGAAAGATAATACGTACCTGTTGTAACCTGCACAGTGCCTGTGGTTAATGGAGATCCTCCATTTGTTCCTGTCTGTGTGCTCGAAATGTCTGAACCGTTTTCAGTAGTTCCAATATTTAATGTTGCCTGGGCACCTGTTCCTGCCCAGATTTTCTTTAGTTCAATTGTTCCCACGTCACGGGTGTTCGTAATGGCACAGTTTTTTGCTTCACCAATGTTTAAACTCACTTGATTTGAATTCTGTCCGTCGCAGACGATTGCTCCAGTATAATCAAATCCTGAATTGTTGACCTCACTTATTGTGTAGGAACCTGCATTAAATCCAGTTTGGTTGCCACTCGTTACTTTTGTTGTATTTACGTACAGATCGAAATCTGAAATCTGTGCAGTTCCGCCAGAAACTATCTTTGTTACGGTTAGTTTAGGTTGAATATCGTTGTTGGTGATGGTGCAGGTTTGCGTTTCGCCATTTTGAAGGTGTACATTGCTGCAATTATTGTAGGTTGTTTCATATCCTCCCACTGTGGGTTCGGTGACAGTATACGTTCCTGCGTTGACGGTAAGTTCAATTTGTCCATCAGCATCGAAATTTTGCGTTGGTCCTGCATTTACATTAAATGTACATTCGTCTTTTTGTACTGTACCACCGTTATCATTGATTACGACCTTTTTCACAATCAACGTTGCCGGTTTGTCATCATTGGTAATGGTGCATGTTGCTGATCCGCCGAGCGGAATAACGATATTGGAACACTGATCATAGGAAACTGTATAACCTGTTGGTGTGACTTCTGTAACGTTGTAGAACACTCCTTGGGATACTGCTATATCATTTTGCCCATCAGCTTCAAATGCGATGGGAGCATCTCCGTTAACACGGAAGGAAAAATCCGCAGCAGCACTTGCTCCATTATTATCATTAGTAACAATTTTTTTGACAGTGAGGATTGGCGCAATATCATCATTGGTAATGGTACAAGTTTTCGTTTCTCCCGCTCCAAGGGTAACCGATCCCGAACTATCACAATTTCCAGAATATCCCGTCATTTGATATCCAAGAGATGTTGGATCGTTTTCATTGACGGTATATGTTCCCGGTTGGAGAGAAAAGTCATATCCTGTTGTAGATCCAACATGGGATCCGATAAGAGTCTCTCCTTGATAGACATTGGTAATAAAGTCGTTTGCATGCTTTGTTCCGCCGTTATTATTTGTGACTGTTTTTATTACTTTTAGTGTTGCGTTTTTGGTGTTGATAAACGCACAGGTAACTGTTTGTCCTGCATTAACAGTAAATGTATTTTGACAATTAGAACTGACATCAGTGAGTATCCAACCTGCCGGTGGTGTATCCTCCGTTACTGTGTATGTACCAGTGTTTACCGTTAAGGTTCCTGTTGTACCCGATCCATTTGTTGTGGGAAAGGATGCAGAAATGTTTGAAGGACCAGAGATTGTATATCCAAAGGTATTATCTCCGCCGATTGTTGTCTTGTTAATAATAATGGTTCCCGTTTTTCGAGTATTGGTAATGGTGCATGTTTTGGCATCGTTTGTATCTAGGGTGACGTTGCCTGAGGAATCACATGCGCCACCGTAGGTTACCGTGTAATCGGATAAATTGGTTCCAGTGACTGCTGTTTCAGAAACGGTGTGTGGACCAGGATCGAGTGTAATAGGGCCGGTAGTTCCACCGTTGCCAACGCTTGCTCCTGTTCCTTGGATTGCTCCATCGATTTGCAGATTAAATCTTCCGGCGTCAAATGTCGGAGAGACGATTTTATTTACCGTCAGCGTCGCTTGTTTTCGAGTATTCGTAATAGTACAAACAATCTCATCATTTTGATCAACAGGCACATTAAGGGAGCTAACATTTGCAGTTGTGAGAGCCGGCCCGCCGTTGAATGTCAGTTTCCCTTTGTCGACACACGAAATCGATGATGTATAATTTGCAAGATTTGTCATTGGATCCACAGAAGCAACTTCACCTACGGTGTGTGTTGCGCCGGGGTTTTTGCTTGTTCCAGCAGTAACCTCAACTGCTTCCGTTGTATCTGAGTTAGTAGCATTCGCTTTATTTGTAATACCGTCAATTTGTAGATTAAATCGACCCGCGTCTGTTATTGGGGTTAATTGTTTAATAACTTCAATAAACGCATGATACGGTACTTCAATTTCAGGGATTTCAATGCCGTTTCCTGCACTACAATTACATTTGGATCTGGTGCCAGGTACAGCGTCTAACGGTGAATTGCAGGTTGTACTTTTGTTATTATCCCAACTTGTGCAATATGGAAGATTGAGTGATCCATTTCCATCGGGGTCTTTACATGCAACCGTTAGTGTAATTGTTCTTTGTAATGCCGTTGAACTATTAATATCACCACAAAAATCCTGGTCGTCATCATACCATGGAGCTGGCGAGGTAGGAAGTGTAGATACCGAACATTGACCTGTTCGTGCAGTTGTTTGTCCATCCGTTGCAAAATATAATCCAACATCATATCGTTTATTCGCTCCAGATTGAACATTCCATTTTGCCGTAAACTGGACAGTGTCATTCCTTGATGTACAACCATCATCCAAAATACTTACATCCGTGACATTTGCAATCGTCACATCATTCGCTGTGCATTGAAGACTTTGCCCCGCTGCTGTTTCTATGCATTTTGCATTATCGATTGTATTTGGGCCATCGGTAAAGGTAATCGAGTCGATAATGTCCGTGTTTTGGTTATATGCAATTATTGCATAATTCGGTCTGTATATGCCGTCAAGTTGATACGCATATATGAATGTTCCGTTTTCATTCGCTGTTAGCGTTGTTTCGAAATGAACAGCTGGTTCATTGGAGGAAGATATGATTACCGTATATGCTGCTCCGGCAGTAAAGTCTGATCCGGATATGATAACTACATCAGTAGGTGCATAGTCTGCCTTGTCTGTTGAAAGTTTTGCACTGCCATCGGGGTATACGCCGTCAAGATCAAGTGTTTCAGATTTTACGTTTTTCAAAATTTTTGCTTGAAGCTCACCTGTTTCGTCAAGAATGGGAATGAGTGTTGGGGTCGGTGTTTCCGTTGGTGCTATTGTTGCTGCACCATCCAGTATTTCTCCTTTGGAATCATCTGCAGGCGGACTTGTTTCTTTCGGTGGTTCTGTTGTGGTGGGGGGTGTTTCTGTAACTGTTGGTTCTATTGTCGGTGTTATTTCTTCTGTTGGTGTTGGTGCTTCGGTTGTTGTCGGCTCTGATGTGGGAGTCGGTTCTGTTGTTGGTGTGATTTCTTCTGTTGGAACCGGAGTTACAATTTCTGTTGGTGTTGGTGCTTCGGTTGTTGTCGCTTCATTCGTTGGTTCAGGTGTTGGGACAACTGTTGGGCTTGGTGTTTCTGTTGCATCCTGGGCGAATGTTTGTGAGGATATAAAAAAACCTGGTGTCAATGATTGGAACACCAGGAGCAAACCAGTTACTACAGAGACGGTCTTTTGAAAAAGGACACGCCGTTTTTTGGTCATGACATATACCAACGGCAGGAATACTACTTTGGATAATACATCTACTTGTCAATTGTTGTCAAATTATCTTGTTGTGACAACCTTTGGTGGACACGGGAGGATTCGAACCTCCGACCTTTGCAATGTGAATGCAACGCTCTAACCAGCTGAGCTACGTGTCCCCAGCGGTCTTTATTATATGGAAGATAGATTGCTAAGGCAATAAAGTCTTACCGTATGAGAATGCGGTGTATGGAGGTTATCCCGATTGTGTCGCAACCGTCCGTTCGTTTGAGAGTCCAAACGACGTGCCGTGCTTTTTGTATGCTCCCCAGAAGCTCATCCGTTTTCTCTTCGTTCCCGATTCCTTAAACCATGTCAGTTGGTCATCCGGATTGGTGAGAAGTTTTTTTGCACCATCTGCCAGACGCTCAAGGAAGTTTTGATGATAGATTCCCTGGTTATCGCTCGCGTTCTCAAGCGTTAACTTATGCACTTCTGTACTTTTTGATTGCTTTGCAAGCGTTGAGAGCTGCTCCCGTATGAGTGAAAGCGATTCCTTTGTTTTTTTTGCTTCCGCATCCACTAGGGGTTGCATGAGTTCCCGATTTGTTATTTTCGGCTTTTCCTGTTTAGGGGGAATTTGGACCGATTCTTCCTGATGAAGTTCGCTTGTGGGTTTTCCTGCCGAGAACAATTCGCGAATCATATCGTCTGATATTTTATCGACGACATCGTGCTGTACTGCCTTTGCAGTACTTGTCCCCAGCCCACGAACGGACTCCAGAACGTTGTCACTAACGTACTGGCCCATTTTCTTTTGCTGTTGTTTTGCTGTTGGTTGATTCATATATAAAGGTAACTCCACCGGCAGTATACATCATTTTCAGGCAGGTTTCCTATGCATCACCGTTGATGCGAAGGACTTTAGCTGTTGGCTATAAAGTCAATGGTTTTTTGCCTTCGCAGTATGGTGGCAAGATAATAACGTTGTTTTTCCAATGCCTTTTTTTCTTCTTCCGTTTTTGAAGATTCTATAACTTTATTGATTTCCTCGTCTGTTACGGAAATGTTTTCTTTGTCCGCGATATCCTCCAGTGCAAACTCCAGCGTTAAGGTTCTTTTTGCCTGGTCCTCGTATTCTTTTCGAACACCTTCTGCTGTTCTTTGTGTTGACGTGAGGTACTGTTCAACCGTCAATCCGAGCTTTTTGGTTTGATCAACGAGATCTGACAGAAGTCTGTTGACTTCCTGTTCCAGAAGAACCGCCGGCAATGTTGTTTTTATCGTCCCATGGAGTGCCCCAAGCAGTTCGTCCAAAGACAGTTTTTTGTCTTTTTCTTCTTCCTTCGCAGGTTCCTGACCTGGTACCCATATCTTTTTTTGTTTTGTGTTTTTTATTTCTTGGATAGCTTTTTTATAGTCGCCAATCTCAAGTGTTGGCCGCTCACAGGTTATCGCAAGAATTGACCAAGCGCTTCCCTCTTTTGCCTCGATGAGCGTTATTTTTGGCATGACAATAGGATGCAATTTTTCTGTTTCAACCGCTTTTGCATAGACCTGGGGAATAATACGTTGCAGCACTTCCTCATACACTTTGTTTTTATCCAGCTTTTCCTCGACAGCAGAACGTGGTGCTTTGCCTTTGCGAAATCCAGGCAATTCCGTTTCCTTCACAAAATCATCAACTACCTCGCTGTATGTTTTTTGGATGTCTTCCCAAGGGATGGAAAGCGTTAATTCTATTGTTTTGTCTTCAAGGCGTTTTACTTGTGTATTCATGGCAGGAGTGTACCATAAACGCTCTAGCTTGGAAAGGGTGTTTTTAGTTCGTTTGCAGACCCAAAGGGAGCTCCAGGGAAGGCGGATTGAGGGTGGTATCGCTCATATTCAATGCCTTGATTGCGGCTGAAAGCGATGCTGAGGAAGCTTCAATTTGGAGAAACGCACTTGTTGAGGCAACTGCAGAGAGCGGCCTGTTGTTGTCAATTGGCGTAACGGATGGTGTCGGGGTTGTCGTGGCAACCGTCGTTGCTGGTTTCTTTTGTGATTCTTGAAAGATCATCATGCCGTAGATTCCTCCCAAAAGAACGACAGTAATGGCAAGAAGGATCATCATGGCCGGAGACTTCTTTTTTGGCTCGGGTTCTTTTTGTGGGATAGGGGTGTTCGGATACACAATCGGCGGCATATCCAATGACGGTGATGTAAATGGTTGTGTGTCCATATCAGTCTTTATATTTTATCAATGAAACGAGTTCGTTCATGAATGCACTTCCTTCAACCAGGTATTGCTTTGCTTCCGCAAGATTTTTTTGTTGTCGCACAAATACCATGTCCATTTCCTCAATGGTTCTCCCCTGGATTTCTCCGTTTGCTACGGTGATTTGCTCGATTTTTTGCAGGAACAGACTTTGTTTATTGTTAATTTGCAAAAGCCATCTGTCTATGGTGCTTTGTTTTTCCGAGCTAACCGCCGGCTGATTTGTTTTTGCCAATTCCCGAAGCGCGCTAAAGGATGTATCAAATTGTTTGTTTAATTTGAGCAAATCCCCTTGGCCAAGTGCAATAACCGTTTGCCGTATGGAAGCGCTTAAGACCAGATAGTGTGATTCCAGCTGCTTTGAAACATTGGTTGCGTCACTTAACGATCCGATGGATGGGATGAGCAGTGCATGATCTTCCAAGAATTTGACTTCATTTTGGATCAGGCGTTGATAGAGATGTTTGTCTGTGTCGCTGAGCCCCGTATTCTCGTTGAGTTTTTCATTTAACAAGAGAAGATATGCACGGAGTAGCTGATCGCGCTGTGCAAGCATTCCCTTGACCGTATCAAGTGCCGTCGTTTCAGCAAGAAGTGTTTTGTATTTGAGATACTCTGTCCGTGCAACCTTAAAATTATTGAGCCTCGTTCGGTATTGATCAAATTGATAGAGGTAATCCTTGTATGCTGTTTCTGAAGATGCAAACACCGGACTATGAAGAAAGAATACACCGGTTCCAAACAGAAATACTAATAGAGCTAATTTGCCCCTCATACATTCATGCTACAGGGAAATACATATACGGTCAAGAATTTATTGAGAAGGTTACTCATTGCGGGGGCTTGGTGCTCTCGAGAGGACTTGAACCTCTAAGGGTTTCCCCACAGGTTCCTAAAACCTGCGCGTATACCAATTCCGCCACGAGAGCGCAACGAATATTATATCAGGAAGACGGCCATACAAAAACCGCGGGTAGTCCGCGGTTTTTGTTGGTTTATAGCTCGAAGGCTAAATGTTCAGTTTTTTGCGGTTTAAAGGAATCAATATCCTCTATAAAATGGTTCACTTTGTATGACCAGTGAGGATCTGCCGCATAGACAGGGCCAATTTTTTCTACAGTATCAAGGCCACGATCCACATATTTGTATTTCAAGCCTTCAGAAACGGTTGCGATACCATCTTCCCAGCCTTCAAAGTGTCTTCCATCACGTTGACCCGTAAAGATAGCCCATCCCCATGCGTTATATGAATTTGCGGGTATCAAACGACCAAAGTATGACTCAATACCGGCTATGGCTGGTACCAATCGCCAATCAAGTCCTAACCGGTCTGCTTCAGCAACAAATTCGTCAGCAAACTCAGTTAACGGAGAGTTTTTGGTTTCCAGGTACGACCGCAACTTTTCAACACGCTCATCCATGGCAAGAGACTGTTTTATTTGGGCAGCCGAGAGACTGGCTGTTGCCCCAGCTTCCTTTTCCTGGGCAAAGATGCCTTCAGGCATACCTGCCAACAGGATGGAACATATAGCGACCATGAACATATTCCAAATGTGTTTCATAGATCTTTCGCTCCTCTGCTCCCATAAACGTTTGTTTATTTATGAGGGCGGATAAGCGGCAGATTGAAGAGAAAAATAAGAACAAGAGACTTTTGAAAGATGCCAATAAGTGTTTTTCTTAAGGCATTAAAAAATCCTAAAGCGGATTTCTAGGAAATCTACCTTAGGATCTGTTTGGCAGTATACCCTATAGTTGACACCTTGTCAAGTTCTATGGGCTATTTTGAGGCTAAAATCAGTCTTAAAAAGGGCTATTTGAACGCCTTAATCATGATCCCCGAAGGGATAATATAGGTCTTTAATTTTAGAGTCTCTAGCGGATCTTCTCCATGAATCCGGAGACGCAGGTCGCCCAGGAATTCTCATTGGAAACGGATGGAGGTGCCCAGATCGCGCCAATTTCTAGTAAATCGGTAATAGCCCTGTTGTAGAACTTTTCGCGGATGTAGCTCCCAACCCAATCGATGGCATGCTCCCAATCGTTGAATTTCTTTCCCGACTGCTGCCCTGTATAGACAGCGATTCCCCATGCGTTATACGAATCTTTTGTGGGGATTCGCGTTCCGAGGTTTGATTCACACATGGCAATTGCTGGAATCAGACGAAAATCCAGTTGATAGGTATCGGCCGTTGTTACAAATTGATTTGCATATGGGAGCATGGGAGAATTGGGTTGATATTTCTTTATGAATTGCATCAACAGTAAGCTTCGTGCATCTGCAGTTTCAATGGTAGCGGAAAGGACTTTTCCAGTTCCCGAATTTTCACCCATTGCAATGTCTGAAGTAACAAACAGATCAGAAGATGCGCTTTTGCTTGTGTTTGCAAGTGATAAGAAGGTTAGATTAACAAGAAGCAATATCGTGGTTACCTGAAACCACACAAACACTTTTAATGCCTTTTTCATCATACTTTCATGCTGTCATACGAAGGGTTTTGTGTCAAGAAACTGAGGTTAAAACGGCTTGAATACAATTCCCGCACTATTAACGTATGTATATATCTTTGAAATGATAGCACAGCAAGTTTGTTGTATTGAAAACCTTATATATTCCCAGTTTTAAGAGGGAGTGAGTTGGGATCTTGACTGCATGGTCCTGGTCCAGGTTCTGCACATTCAATTTCGACATAGTCTTTATACTCATAATTGCCGTCTTGTTTCCAAGAAAAGTATGATGTTCTTCCAATATTGAGGGTTTTCAATGTTTGGAGATCTACTAGATATGTTTCTGGTGTATGACCTCCACATCCCCAGCATCCAAACAAATGAATTGAAACATACCGACCACCAAGACTAAATGCATGGATTTTAGGAAATGAATAGCTCTTTTTGTTATTTTCAAATGAAGCTATTTTTTTGAGTTCTGCTTTACCTTGATTTTGCGTATATAAGTACAAGGTCCTCATGTTTTGGTACGGACCCCACGGGCCAGTCATTGAATTACTGGCGCTTCTATTCAATTCAATTGCAAACAAGAAATTATTGGTGTCAGGTATTTTTTTGAAACTCAGTAGCCCATCGGAAACAAGAATACTTACTGAATTAGCAGAATCCTTGATTGGTTCCTTTAAAATCTCAACCCAAGCATAGTTATTAACATCCAATGATTCTATTTTCTTAGGATCATAGTATTCATCTTGAGAATATACGTATGTGATGGTTTGTTCCTTACCATTAGGATAATTAACTTTATCGCTTACAATGTGCGTTGTTTGCTTCATATACATATCGTTATTACTGGTTGTAAACGACCACGTTGTTACTCCCAAAGCGTCAGTTGGGGATGATTCAGAAGGATACAGTTCAGAAGCAGATTGTGTAGGCGAAGGGAGCACAAGAGTCTGTTCGGAATTTTCTGCTGTTTCGCGCATCGTTCCTACATAATACGCGCCTCCAGCTACTGCTATCAGTAAGAGAGCTATGCCAAGAATGAGTAAAAGAGAAACCTTCTTGTGTGCATTCATATTCTCATTTACTTGTGGAGCCGTTGGGGGTTCAATGGATTCTTGATTTTGTATTGGTGTATTCACGAATATACTACAAGTGTATCAAACTTGTATATTAATGCAAATTTGTATTGATTAATTCTCAGTGATTAAAGTACTGTGAGCGCAGAGGGACTCGAACCCACAACCGACTCCTTAAGAGGGAGTTGCTCTACCATTGAGCTATGCGCCCGTTATTAATTGTAATTTGACTGATCGTTTCCACGTTTTAATTTCTCGTTCACGTCGTGCTGCTTCTTGATGTGTCGGGTATATTTCCGAATACACAAGTTCCACCGGTCGTTTGAAACGTAAAGATTTGGCCCCTTTTGCCGATGTATTGTGCTCTTTGACTCTTCTTGTTGGATCCTTTGTAATACCCGTATACAACGACTGATCAGCGCACAAAACGATGTAAACGTACCACATTATCCTTATTTTCGCACCCTAATAACATATAATCCAGTGTATGCTTGGCGCGCCTGGAGGGATTTGAACCCCCGACCCTCTGTTCCGAAGACAGATGCTCTATCCACTGAGCTACAGGCGCATTTGGATAGTATTATATCAGTTATGGGCTGTTGAGTAGAGTATGGCATGCTATACTCTTTCTATGGATATGCGGTTTCATAGAAAAAGTCTTGCAATTACAAAGCTACAGATTCTTTTTGCTGCAAGCTTGAGTTTTGTTGTACCGTTTCTTCTCAGTCAGACACAGATTCCGACTGGTATTTTTGTGAATGCACTTTTATATCTCTCTGTTTTGTTTTTGCCTGCCTCTACCAGGCTTCCAATTATTATATTTCCGAGCCTGGCCGCGCTTTCCCGCGGTATCGTTTTTGGAGGATTTACTCCATTTCTTCTTGCCTTTGTCCCCGTAATTTGGCTTGGGAATTGGCTGTTGACGGTGAGTTTTGAAACGTTTCTTCCAAGAGTCGGTATGCTTTTATCTGGCATTCTATCCGCAGTAATCAAGGTGCTTGTTTTGTTTTTGACTGCGGTTGTCTTTGTGCGTTTACAGATTGTCCCAAAAATATTTTTAACCTCTATGGGGATGATGCAACTTATCACTGCCCTTGGAGGATTTGTTGTTGCTTTGGGGATTTATCACTTCGTCTCTTCCCGCCGCGTCTGACGGATATACGCCTTCCACACGTTTTCCATAAGCATTGCAATGGTCATGGGTCCAACGCCCCCAGGAACAGGTGTTATCGCAGAGGCAACAGCTTGCACCGATTCGAAGTCTACATCCCCTTTAAGTCCTTGCTCAGTTCGATTTATACCGACATCAATAACTACGGCGCCTTTTTTGACATATGAGGCGTCAATGAAATGCGGCTTTCCAATAGCAGCAATCAGGATATCAGCCTGTTGTGTGGCAGTCTTTATGTTTTGGGTTTTTGAATGACAGATAGTGACCGTTGCATCGCCAGCAAGAAGGAGCATTGCAAGCGGTTTTCCCACAAGATTGCTTCTTCCCAGTATTACAGCATCTTTTCCTGCTATAGGTATGGAATACCTGTGGAGCAGTTCAAGAATGCCCGCTGGTGTACAGGGTAAAAATAAATCATCACACACTTTCCCTTTGCAGGTCACGAGTTTCCCTACGTTTATCGGGTGAAACCCGTCTACGTCTTTTTCTGGGTCAATTGTCCTGATTACGGTTTCCTCAAGTTGCTTTAATCGTGAAGGCAGCGGGAATTGGACGAGAATACCGTGAACTGTATGATCATGATTGAGCTGTTGAACGGTTTGGATGAGTTCCTTTTCATCAACTGTTTCCGGAAGGAGAATTTTTTTTGAGGTGTACCCAATTTCCTTACATGCTTTCTCCTTGTTGCCAACGTACACTTGGGATGCTGGGTCACTGCCCACTAAGACAACGGCAAGACCCGGCTTATTGGTAACGTGCGTCACTTTCCTTTTCAGTTCGTCCCGTATTTCTTGACTGACTTTTTTTCCATCAATAACTGTTGCCATAACAATCAGGAGAGTCCTGTAATATTTCCTTCAGCATTCACATCGATAATTTCCGCCGCTGGTTTTTTTGGAAGTCCCGGCATAGTCATGATATCACCAGTTACCGCAACAAAGAATCCCGCGCCGTTACTTAGTCTCAGGGAATTTACGGTTATGATAAAGTTCGATGGCCTATTGAGCAATTTTGGATTGTCCGAGAATGAATATTGTGTTTTTGCCATGCAAACCGGCAAGTTGGTAATTCCCCACTCCGCAAATTGCTTCATCTG
>CAYUUX010000006.1:30424-40035 GCA_964448085.1 uncultured Gammaproteobacteria bacterium
GGTGAATGCGGGATCCCTGCTCCGGGGATGTCGCCAAGCAATAAATTTCCTTTGCTATGGTCTCAATTTTTTTCTCCAAGGTAGTGTCAAGGGAATATAACTGATGAAATGTGGTATTGGTTTTTATGGACGCAATGACCTTCTGTGCCAGATCCTCACCGCCTTTTCCGCCTTTACCCCATACCTCGCAAAGGGATACGACTGCATTGTATTTTTTGCAGTAGTTGATTATCGCGTCGTGATCTTCCTTTGTATCACTCGTAAACTTGTTGATTGCTACAACAGCCTGTAAGCCGAATTTCTTCATGTTCTCCAGATGTTTCCCGAGGTTTTCCAACCCTAGTACAAGATTGTCGTTTCCGTGATGCTTCAGTGCTCGTACCGATGCGACAATGACGACGGCAGTTGGATGGAGATCCGCAATCCTGCATTTCAGGTCAAAGAATTTTTCCGCGCCTAAATCGGCGCCGAAGCCCGCTTCGGTTACTACATAATCAGAAAGTGATAGCGCAAATTTTGTTGCCATGATGGAATTGCACCCATGGGCAATATTTGCAAACGGTCCACCGTGAATAAAGGCTGGCGTATGCTCGAGTGTTTGCACGAGATTTGGTTTGAGCGCATCTTTTAAGAGTGCTGTAACGGATCCTGCAACGCCCAAATCTTTTATCGTAACGGGTTTTTTTGCATAGGTTGATGCAACGATAATTCGTTCAACGCGCTCCTTCAGGTCTTGCAGGTCCTTGGAAAGACACAGGACTGCCATAATTTCGGAGGCAACGGTGATGTCAAAATGGTCTTCCCGGACCACGCCGTTTGCTTTTCCTCCAAGACCAATAACTGTGTTACGGATTGACCGGTCATTCATATCCATCGCCCGTCTCCACGTGATTTTTGCCGGATCAATGCCCAATATATTTCCTTGTGTAAGGTGATTATCGATAATTGCGGCAACGAGATTGTTTGCGGTGCCGATTGCATGAAGATCACCGGTAAAATGCAAATTAATATCTTCCATCGGGATAACCTGACTCATGCCTCCTCCCGTTGCCCCTCCTTTAACTCCAAAGACCGGACCGAGTGATGGCTCTCGAAGGCAAATGCTTGCTTTATACCCAAGTCGCGACAGTGCTTGTCCGAGACCGATTGTTGTTGTGGTTTTTCCTTCTCCTGCCGGTGTTGGATTAATCGCGGTGACCAAAATCAGTTTTCCTGGTTTCTTTTTCGCGTGTTTTCTTATTGTTTCGTATTTGATTTTTGCTTTGTATTCTCCATAGAGTTCAAGATCGCTTGCCGCAAGCCCAAGCTTTTTTGCAATTGCTACGATCGGTTGCTTTGGTGTTTTTTGTGCAATAACGATATCTGAGTCCATGTTCTCTCCTTTGGAAAATCTATTACTTTGTAATACCGGGAACCGGAAATTTTGCTGTAAATTTTTTTACGTCTTTTGCAATCGTGTGCAAAAATTCGTCCTTGTCCATTTTTTTCTTGAACGTTGTCATGAATTCTGCACGTTTCGTTTTGTCTTCCGGTAACGGATACGCTTTGATGTGATCGATAATGGTAACGATCCACCCTGCGATTTTTTTCATTTCTTTTTCCTTCATTCCTCGCGTCGTTATTGCTGGTGTACCGAGACGAATCCCTGAGGGATAAAAGGGAGATGCGGTATCTCCTGGGATCGTATTCTTATTTGCCGTAATGTGCGCCACATCCATTGCATATTCCAGTTGTGAACCGAGATTCCCTTCTTTGGAAAGATCCAGAAGCATTAAATGGTTATCGGTTCCTCCTGAGACAAGCGTAATTCCCCGCTTGGTAAATTCTTCTGCCATCGCTTTTGCATTTTTGACAATCTGTGCAGCATATTTTTTAAACGCTGGTTTTGCTGCTTCCCCCAATGCAACCGCAATACCGGCAGTCGTATGATTATGCGGTCCACCCTGCAGTCCCGGGAAAATTGCCTTATCGATTTTTTGCGGAAGCTCCGGATCTTTCTTAAGACCCTTGGCAGTTACCATGATCATTGCGCCGCGTGGACCTCGAAGGGTTTTGTGTGTCGTTGTCGTAACAACATGAACGTACGGCACGGGACTTTTGTGTACGCCTCCAAGGACGAGCCCGGATATATGGGAGATATCCGCAACAAGATACGCACCGATGCTTTCTGCGATTTCGGCGAATTTTGCAAATTCGATTTCCCTTGTGTAGGCAGTCGCACCACACCAGATGAGTTTTGGTTTATGTTCTTTTGCAATGTTCCAGAGTTCGTCGAAGTCGACCCTCCCGTCATGCTTGACGTGATACGGGAAGCTCGTAAAAAATTTTGCTGTAGCGCTGACTTTCCATCCATGGGTAAGATGCCCTCCATCTAAAAGATTCATTCCGCTCACCGCATCACCAGGATTCAACAGCGCGTTATACACGGCAAAATTCGCCGGAGATCCAGAATATGGCTGCACATTTACATGGACAACGTTAAACATTTTTTTTGCCCTGTTGATGCATTCCTGCTCAATTTCATCAATATATGTATTTCCTCCATAATATCGATGATTCACAAAACCTTCTGAATATTTATTCGTAAGAATGGAACCCATTGCTTCAAGGACAGCAGGAGAAACATAGTTTTCCGAAGGGATTAGTTCTATTCCCTCCACCTGTCTCTGCGTTTCTTTTTGAAGGGAAGCATAAATTTTTGTGTCCTGTGTTTTGAGAACTGACTTCATAGTGATGATCTCCTTATTGTGTCATGGTAGCGAGATTGCCTCTTTGGTGCAAGACGTAATTGTTACATATCGGATATGACTTCCCGGACGCGTACATCATCGGGCGTTGTTGGAACGGAATCAAATACCTGAAAGGCGTACGCAAGCCCGAACGTTGGCTTCTGTATACCTTTGAGGAGTCGGTCATAGTATCCTCGTCCAAACCCAATACGGGTTCCGTCACGGCCAAATGCAAGTCCGGGAACGAGAAAAAGATCGATATCAACAGCGTTTTTATGTTCGCAGTGTTTTTTTGGCTCCCATATTCCCATGGTTCCCTTCTCAAGGTCGTGAAGTGAAGTGATGCGCTGCAGATATATATCGTTATGGAGAATCTTCGGTACCACGAGTATTTTATCTCCTTTTTCAAGACACATGCGTATGAGAGGGAATGTATCTGGCTCGTCCTCCATTGAGACAAAGGTTTCAATACAGGTTGCCTTTTGAAACAACGCGAGATGCGTGAGTTTTTGATAGATGTTCCTATCCGCTTTTTCTTTTTGGGCTCCCGTAAATGCCTTTCGTTTCGCACGCATTTGCTGCCGAAGAATATTTTTTTGTTGGGAAATTGTGACCATGCTTTATTTTAACCGATATGGAATATGCAAGCCAGTTCGTAAAGCGCCAATAAGCGTCATGCTTTCGGTAACAAGGTAGGGATTTTTTTGTTTTGTATGCATAAGGCGACTCGTGAGTTTGGAAAGCGATATAAAGCGATAAGGTATGTTAGGTGAATTGGCTTGCAGTGCTTTTTTATAGTCTTTTTCATCCTTTTTTGTTGCAGGTCGCTGCGCATAATCGACCAATAGATACTCAGATGCAATTGGATGTTGCAGCTTGAGCATCTTGGCTGCGCCAGAAGAAAATTGCGCAGGAATGACGATAGTCATTTTTTGGTGCGGAAAGAGTCTTTGAATATTCTTGATAAGCAGTTTCATTTTAATGGGGTTATGTGCGCTGTCCATAATGATGGTGTTGGTGTTTTTTCGTATTGTTTCCATTCTTCCCGGTAGCATGACCGATGCAAAAGCTTTCCGAATGGCAGCATCCGAAACACGGGCTGTACGCAGGGCTGCAGCAATTGCGAGTGCTGCGTTGTCTTTTTGCACGTCTTCTTTCAGAAGAAGCGGAATATGGGAAACGGTATGGTTTTGGTCAGTAAAGGTTGCTTGCTGATTTGTTACATTCACACCGTGTTTTTTTGCGGTGTATATCTTGAGGGAAAAATCCGTATCCAAAAAAGCGAGTCTTGCTTTCTTAATTCTGCAGAGCGCTTTGATATGCTCTTGCACTTGGCGCTGTTGTACTCCAGTTACTACGGTTGCATGGGGACGGACGAGCGCCATCTTTTCATTTGCTATACGTATAAGCGTTTTTCCAAGAATATCCGTATGGACGAGTGCAACGTTAGTGAGGATAACGAGTTGGGAATCGCATACGTTTGTTGCATCCACTCTTCCCCCGCGTCCGACCTCAAATACAGCAATGTCAACGCAATTGTCGCGAAAATACAGGATGGCAAGCGCTACGAGGATTTCAAAATAAGTCGGCAAATCGGAAAGTGAGCCGATGGCGGGAGCAAGCGCGTTTATATAGCGAACAAATTCAGCATCTGAAATTGGTATTCTGTTGATGGAAATACGCTCTGTTATCGATTGGAGATGCGGTTTTATATGCAGTCCCACTTTCATGCCGGCCTGTTCAAGAATTGAAGCTGTGAAGTATGCGGTTGAACTTTTTCCCGATGATCCAGTTACGTGGATACATCGCAGTCCTTTTTCGGGATTTCCCTGTGCCGACATGAGATGCTGGATTCTTCCAAGTGATCTCTCACGAATACTGTTGTCTGGAGTAATGAATGCGTTACAGTACTTTTCCGCATCTTCTCGTGTTTGAATGAGTCCAACCATACTGTTTTTAGACAGTGTAATGGCAGATTTTATGGATGATTTCCTCGTTGGTGAGAAACTCTTTGTACAATTCCTTGACCGCTGGGTTATCATGAGCAAACCGTATTGACGACGATTTATCAATGGAGAAAAGCGATGCAGCACGCTTTTTGCGTATAACATCATCAACGGGAGTTGGTTGTCCTCCGCCTCCGATGCATCCACCGCGGCATGCCATAATTTCAATATAGTCAAATTCGTTCAGTTTATCGATGATTTTATCGACATGCCCTAGACCGTCAAGTGCTGCGATCCGAAGCGTGATACCCGGAGCTTGTACGTTCATTGTTTTATATCCGTCAAGATGGGTAATTTCCTCAAATTCCAGCATTTCTGGATTTTTGCCGGTTAAGTAATAAAAGCCAGATCGAAGCGCTGCCACCATAACACCACCAGATGCACCGAATATCACACCAGCACCTGTCGGTTTTCCTAAAGGGTCATCCATCGGAACACCTTTGAGTTTGGTGATGTCAATATTTTTTTCTTTGAGAAGCCTGGCAATTTCAACGGTTGTCAGGACTGCGTCGATGCGGTTTATACCGTCTATCTGGTACTCAGGTCGTCGCGCCTCCCATTTTTTTGCAAGACACGGCATGATCGAAACAACATGGACACGTTCTTTAGGAATTCCCTGTTTTTTTGCCCAGTACCATTTGATAATACCTGCCATCATGATCTGCGGAGAATGGACGGTTGTGAGGTGCGGGAGCAGTTTGGGATAATATACACCCAAGTATCGAACCCATCCGGGACAACAGGACGTAAACATTGGAAGCTTCCCTTTGTTTTTTATCCGCTGCACAAGCTCTTTTGCCTCTTCAACCGTAGTTACATCCGCGGCAACCGATGTATCAAACACATAATCAAACCCTATTTTTTTGAGTGCCTCCGTCAATTGTTCGGTTGCAACGGTTCCGTGCGGCAATCCAAATGGTTCCCCGATTGCAGCACGAACCGCAGGAGCTATTTGTGCGACCATCACCGGCTTGTCTGTATTTTTGGAAAGTTGTGCTGTCACGTCGTTATACATTGAAGGATCTGTACTGATCGCTCCTGCCGGACAGTGTGCAAGGCACTGACCGCAAAAGACGCAATATCGGTCGTTTCGTTTGGATACCTTTTCTTTGTATCCGTAGTCTTTCATACAGACTGCGTGAACTCCCTGCGAAGCGCATGCTTTGATGCAATTCCTACAATCGACGCATTTTTTCAAGTCATACGTGAGTATATCTCGGAATTTAAAAGTTCCCCGTTTGCTTTTTCGTGGGGTAAATGCTGATTTTTCACAGATGCCGGCGCTGCAGGCAACGTTTTTGAGAAACGATTTTGCATACTCCTCCGAACTTCCCTCGTAGTTTGCTATGAGAAGTTCAGCATTGGTTTTGCGCAGTGTACGAATTTCAGGAGTATCCGTGACCACTGTCATGTTGTCTTTTGTGAGAGTGTTGCATGATGTGACGATTTTTCCGTTTACTTCAACAAGACAGAGCCTGCAATTTTCTTCCGGTTCAAAATCAGGATGGTAGCAGAGTGCGGGTATGGAATATCCGTGTTCTCTCAGTACTCCCAAAAGTTGTTTCCCAACTTCTGTTTGCAACTTTTTTCCATCAACGGTTATCGTTATTTTTTCCATAGTACTTCTTTGTTTCGCAAGAGGCTGAGTATTGCCGTTCCCGCACCGGCACCTAGGCCACAAAAACTGGTTTTTGCCATAGTCTCAGCAATTACAAGACACGTCGTTTCGTTATATGGTTTTGTTGTTAGCATCTCATGTATTCGATAGACACCTTCCCGACACGGTGTGCATTTTCCGCAATTTTCACCAAGCAAAAATTGGATTTTGTTTTGTAGAAGTGATTCAAATGAAATTTTTCGAGTGTCATATATCAAGAGAGCGCCAGTCCCCCTATTTGCTGGTGTTTCTGCAAGCTTTTCGTAGGGTACATAAATACCACTCGCACCTCCGCCCAATTGAACAAATGCTGATTGGGATATTGGATTGTTTGTTTGTATTAAAAGTTTTTCTACGGTGATATTGTTTTTCGCATCGTACACGCCAGGATGCTGCACTTCTCCTGTTATTGAATACAAACGCGTATCCTGGTATGTGCCGTTTGCGATCTGACCTACGCGATAAAAGGTTTCGAGATTATTAACAATCGTTGGTAATCCGAACAGGCCTTTGGTTGATATGTACGGGGGTTTCCGTCTGGGCTCCAAGCGTTTTTCTTCAATTGCGTTGACAAGTACGGTATTTTCTCCGCACAGATACCCGCCGGGTTCACAAAAAACGACAAGCGGAAGTTTGGGATACGCTTTCTTAACCAACACTTCGATTGTTTCCCGAAACTCGGTAAAATAATCCTTTCGAAGATAGAGATATATCGTTTTTGTCTGCAAAAATATGCTGTAGGCGCAATCGATACCAAAGAGCAACGCGTCGAGATGGTGTTTCAAAATATAACCATCCTTGAGCGTCCCGGGTTCTCCTTCCGAACCGTTAACCGCCATGTAGATTTCAGGATGTTTTTTGTCATACATTTCTTTCCATTTTGTAGCGGTGGAATACCCACTACCGCCGCGTCCCACCAGGTGAGCCAGATTAATGGCGTCAAGAAGTTTTTCCGAAGTCAGTGACGTGCCCATGTCGTTTACAAGATTTCTTCTTTTTTCATTCGTATGAACCGTATCCATTCCTCAACAACCCCAAAAATAACTTTCAGAGGCGCTTCGAGAACAAAATCAAACAAAAATATGAAAAAATTAATTTTTGCAATTTCCTTTGAGAGCATGTCACCCGCACGAAGAATGGGCAAAAAGAAGAAATCCACCAGTGGCTCAAGAATCCCCTGGTGTTCAAAGACTTCATATTCCTTGGCTGACTGGCGTATCCTGTATGCAAATATGCTCACCAATGCAACGAAGAATACGAAAATAATTTGGCTTACGAGATTGAATGCAAGCCTATTGAGAACAAAGCCGATTGCTCCAAACGAGAGAGCAAATGCAGCGATATAGAAAATCGTAAATACGAACGAAAGTATCGGCCGATTATTTTTTATGTTTCCGCTATACCGCTCACCAGAGATCTTTATCTCATCGAAATGATACAAAATTGCTTTGGCTTTGGAAACGAGAAGTTTGGTGTTTTCCTGACCCGGAATTTTTATAAAACCAGCCACGAAATACAGGAGTATTGGCGGAAACAAGAGATTAATAAGCAGCGGCACATAGGCGAGTTTTTTTGCAATGAACATGTCATACGGCGCTTCAAGGGCGAGCGCAAAAACCATTTTTGTGAGAAAAATATAGATAATACTCCGGATGACTGCGCGACGAATTTTAGCGCCAATTTCCTGATACCGTTTATGTGCAAGATTCTCCAATCGAAGAGTTGTTTTTTCCTCGTCATCAATCGTTTGCCGAAGCGTCGATTCATTTTCTTCAAGAAAGAGATCGCGTATCAACCTATAAGGTGGAAGCTGACGTCGAAGAAACCTTGTTAGCGGAGCGTTGACAGGGAGGAATAAGTTTGTCTGAATGTACGTTACTTGTTCAATGAACTTATCAATATGGGATCCAATGGATTCCGTATTCACGGAAAACCAGGTCGGATACATGATGCGCAACAGGTGGTACGAAATGAGTGCGTTGTCAGCTTGTGCAAATGCGCGTTCAACTGCAATGTACGTTTGAATATCCGTTTGCACCGCGTTAAATTTTGGTATCGCAATTTTGGACCGAAATGCTTGGTAGACAAAATTGACCAGTGCTTCCCGTTTTTTCGGAGATACTATCGCCTCATCGATTTCCGATGATGCCAGACCCAGCATCGTCTGCCACTGAAGCGAACCTCTTTTTTTGGAGGAACCAAAAACTTCTTGTTTAATGAAGAGATATCTTGCAATAATATTGGTAAGTTCTGTTATCTTCTTTTCGTTCACGAGCGAACTGTCGATATACTTTGCCCACATGAGCTCGACACTCAAATTTTCTGCAATGATCTGTGCGCTTTCACCCAAAAGTATGCGTCGTTTGAGGATCCGTTCAATTGCCGCACGACGCACGAGGTGTTCCGCACGGAATTCCACAGCGTTCCGGGCTTTCTCGTAGAGTGTTGCGAGGGCAGAAACTGTTCGAGATACGGAGACATCGCTTTCACCCTTCTTTTCAAGAAGTTGCGTTTCAAATATCCCTATAAGTGATTCGACTGTTTTTGATAAGAGCATACTCAGGGGGTGGCTGAAGGGATTCGAACCCTCGACATCCTCCTCCACAGGGAGGCGCTCTAACCAGGCTGAGCTACAGCCACCACATACCTAGAGTATACCGTACTTTCCATATTTCGTGAAGTTTAGAGATGAATGATAAGTTGCCACACTGTGAAGGGTTGCATTCCGAGAAGCGCCTTCAGATCAGCCCATGTCAGCTTTCCGTCGCGGCTAAAATCAAGTGGGAGGAGGCGTTTAATTTGCCATACATTTGCTGTTTTTTGCATCGTAATGATGGCTTGTCTTGGAAGATAATAGGGTACAAGAAGAACAATCCGGTATTGCTTCCCCGGTACCACTGCATATAATCCCGTGATGGAAATGCTGTTGTTTTGTGTTTGAACGTTGGTAAATTTATGGAGTAATGCGTCGTTCATATCGTAGATGAGAACCGTTGCTGTTTGATTATTGCTTTTCCTTCTCCAACCAAGGCGGAAGGAGAGTTGGGCCGAAGGAGGCGGGATGACTTCGATTGTTTTATGATCGAATGCCGTACGGCTGGTCTCATGCGATATAAGTGCATTGAGTTCATACAGTCCTGCCTTCGAAGGTGTTTTTATGAGCGCCCGAACAATCCCCTTTTCCTGTGGCTCAAGCGTGGGAACAGATTCAGTAAAAAC
>CAYUUX010000007.1:0-38760 GCA_964448085.1 uncultured Gammaproteobacteria bacterium
ACAAACATTTACCCGGGAATTTGATAGGGTACTGAAACGCATATGCGGTTAACGAAAACTACGCTGTTTGACTTCATAAAGAATCACACACACGGATTGACGATTTGGGTATTTGCCGCGATTGTCGCTGTATTTTTTTATCGAACTATTTTTTTTACTCAACTTCCCGTCCCGTCGGACGACCTTGTAGGACTGTATCATCCATGGCGTGATGCATATGCGCATGCATTTCAAAATGGGGTTCCATTCAAAAACTTTCTTATTACAGACCCCATACGACAGCAAATTCCCTGGCGTAAACAAGTGATTGACGCATGGAAAGCTGGGAAAGCACCCCTTTGGAACGCATATGACTTTTCTGGGACACCGCTTCTCGGCAACATCCAGTCCGGCGCATTGTATCCGATGAACATAGTATTTTTTGTGTTTCCGTTTGAAATCGCATGGTCGTTATTAATCATCAGCCAACCTTTGCTTGCAGGAATTTTTCTATATCTGTTTTTGCGCCATAAACATATTGAGCCCCTCGCTTCGTTAGTCGGTGCTATCATGTTTGCCTTTTCCGGATTTTCTATTGCGTGGCTCACTTGGGGGACGATTGTGTCGACGATTTTATGGCTCCCCTTGGCGTTGTATTCGTTTGACGAAATACACACAGGGAGAAAGAAGTGGCCCTGGAGATTGTTGTTTATATGGTCCGTTATTTCATCATTTTTTGCAGGGCATTTACAGATATTTTTTTATGGAATGCTGCTTTTTGTTGCGTATGCCGTAGGGCAACAAAAGGCGGTCAAACGAACAAAGCTTTCTGTGATGCACGTGATGATTCCATGTGTCATTCTGTTGATGACTGCACCCGCATGGATGCGTTTGATTCCCACATACATGGCAAGTTCACGGATGGAAGGTGTAATTTGGACAAATGAAGGATTCTTTATTCCCATCCGGCATCTCGTCCAATTTATTGCACCGGATTATTTCGGCAATCCGACAACATTAAATTATTGGGGGACGTGGAATTACGGAGAAATGATAGGGTACATTGGAGTAATCGGTTTGGCTTTTGCGTTTATCGGAATGAGCAGAATAACCGTATTTTGGGTCGGAACAATCATTTGCTGCCTTGTTTTTGCGGTTGATGGACCAATTGCGAGGCTTCCATACGTGCTTCATATTCCGTTTTTGTCATCACTTCAGCCAACGCGATTGATGGGTATTATTGATTTTTCCCTTTCCATTCTCGCAGCCTATGGTTTTTCATCGATTCTCAAAAACGAGAAGAAAAAGATATTTCGTATCGGCGTAGCTGTTATTGGAATATTACTTGTGGGTTTGTGGGGAAGCGTAAGTAAACCAGAATTATTTCATATTTCTACAGACCAGCTGATGGTTGCGAAACGGAATCTTATTCTTCCGACAATTCTATATGGTGTTTTAGTTGGAATGACAGTTCTATTGCAGTTTATCCGATCCCCATGGTATCTCATTCGCATCTTGTGTTGCGTTGTCTTCATAGCCGCGCTGTCCTTCGAATTGATTCGTTTTGGATGGAAATTTACACCATTTACTGAGGATACGTACTTTTTCCCAAAAACGGATATTATTGAAACACTCGAACAGATGAAAAAACCGTTTCGTGTGCTTGCGACTGACGATCGTCTGGTTCCGCCAAACGTATTCGGATTTTACGGGATTGAGTCAGTGTCCGGGTATGATCCGATATATACGAGTCGGTATGAGGAATTTATCGCCGCCATGGAACGGGGCGAACCAAATATTCAGCCACCATTTGGTTTTAACAGGATTATTGCACCAAAAACGATTACCTCTCCTTTGTTTAGTTTATTAAACGTTCACTTTATTGTTGCTATGGATACAATTACTTCTTCCAACGTACGTCTGCTTTCTGAGGAGGGAACAACAAAATTATATTCGGTTGTTCAAAAGACACCACGTATTTATTTTGCGGATGGCGTTCTATTTGAAACGACGAAACAAAACGTCATGAATCGCTTATACGATCCATCATTTATTGGAGGGCAAACGGCTATTGTTGAGTCGCAACCATTTTCGGTCGGTGCTCAATCAACAAGCGATACTTTGAAGATGACGGTATATGAAGGTGATCATATAGAGATACAAACGATGACGGAACACATCCGATTTATGGTTGTCGGCAATATGATGGACAAGCATTGGCGCGTGTTTATTGATGGAAAAGAGGCTTCCATATATAGAACGAATTATCTGTTCTTCGGATTCCTCGTTCCAGACGGAACACACCAGATTAAGGTACAATATCGTTAATTATGGGAAAACCAACTGTATCAATCGTGCTCCCGAATTGGAATGGCGTGTATTTGTTGGAAAAACATCTGCAGAAAACGATTGATGCATCAAAAGGTGCTGAAATTATCGTGGCAGATGATTGTTCAACCGACGGATCCGTTGAATTTTTAGAGAAAAAATTTCCGAACGTTGTTATTGTTGCGAACAAAAAGCGGAATGGCTTTGCCGTTAATATAAATTCGGGAGTTGCAAAAGCAACGGGGGATGTCGTTGTTTTGGTGAATACGGATGTGGAACCGGAAGTGGGATATCTCGAACCGCTTATCGAGCATTTTTCCGATAAAAATGTGTTTGCAGTCGGATGTATGGAAAAGAGTCAGGAGAAAGGTGGAGTAGTGCTTCGGGGAAGGGGTGTTGCTAGATGGGAGAAAGGATTTTATGTCCATGAGCGGGGTGAAGTAAATCAAACTGACACAGCATGGGTTTCTGGTGGCAGTGGAGCATTCCGTCATTCTATGTGGAACATATTAGGTGGTATGGATATTCTTTATACGCCATTTTATTGGGAAGATATTGATTTATCATATCGCGCAAGGAAAATTGGTTGGAAGATTATTTTTGAACCAAAAAGTATTGTTGATCATTACCACGAAGAGGGGAAAATAAAACGCGAATTTTCTCCGATTGATGTGAAACGTATTGTTTATCGCAACCAATTTACGTTTATTTGGAAAAACGTGAGTCATCCTGCGATTTTCTTTACACACATTGTTTGGTTGCCCGTGAGATTAATCCAAGCTTTCATGAGGGGCGACATCGTCATGTTTCAAGGGTTTTTATTAGCTCTTACAAGGTTGCCACAGATATTCAAGAAACGATGTTCTCAATCGAAACTCTGGAAAATAAACGATACTGCGCTATGAAGAAAAACATATTTTTCTTACTTCTTATTTTCATTACAATAATGGGATTAATTCTTCGTTTTTGGGATTATACAGACCGTTTTGGACTGGCATATGATCAAGCACATGATGCCTTGGTAGCTCGTTTCGCAATTCAGCAGGGAAAGTTACCTCTGCTCGGTCCATTTTCCTCTGCTGGACCGTTTCAAACGTCAGGAACGTGGTATTGGTTGATTATGCTGGGAACGATATTTAATATGGGCAACGTTCTTGCCCCCTGGATTTTCTTGACCAGTTTATGCGGACTTATGATTTTTGGGATGGGACTTATTGCACGTAAAATGGAAAACGAATCGTTTGGATTGATCGCGGCAATCCTCACTGCGATATCGACTGCGCAAATTGCACAATCTGTGAATTTGACCAATCAAACACCAATTCCGATATTTTCGTTCCTTACGATCGTTTGTTCCTATATGTATCTGAAGAAAAAATCATATGTATCTGCATTCGGGTTAGGGTTGTTTTCCGCCTGTGCAGCATCTATTCACCTTCAAGGAGTTGCGCTTGCGTTCATTGTATTTTGGACTTTCTGTTTTGCGGGGAAATTTAAGATAAAACATTTTATGCTCGCATGTTTAGGAGCAGTTCTCCCCATGTTGCCGATTTTGATCTGGGATAGTCAGCATGGGTTTATCAATGTCTCGAACATGTTTTATTACTACACGAAGGGGCAATTTGCCATATCTTTGGATGTACTGGGTCGTCGTTGGCTTACGTACTTAAAGGTTTTTTGGCCAACGGAGTGGGCACATATGATTGGAGGATTACCAGGTATAGCAATCGGTATTGCGGTTTTAAGCGGTTTGTGCTTTGTCTGGACTGCATGGAAACGACAATTAAAACGGGAATGGGTTGTTATTTTTCTTTCGTTTGCCTGCATGGTGATACTTATCCGATATATGCGTGTGCCGATTTTCGCAAGTTTCATCACCGTCACGCATCCGTTTGTTTTTCTGATTACGGCATGGGGTATCTATGTGATTGGAAAACAATGGAAAGCAGTTGGTCTAATAGTATTTGCCATTATTTTGGCTGGATCCATTTGGAAAACATACAGGGAACTTAGTCCAAAACACGTGAATTTGACCGCGGATAGTGCGAAAGAAACCCGGTTGTTACTCAAAAAACTGTATCCCGGTGAAAAATTTGCAATCTATGATCTTAACTATGACGAAACACGTCGTTCAGTTCCGACAGCATTATATCTGGAAGAACAAGGGATGATTGATGAACATGGTCGACCGATTGGATATATCCGAGCAAAAACACAGGCGATTTTTCATACAGATATCATTTCTTCCTCCTCAGGATTGATCTCCGATCTCTCATCTTCCTCAAGTGCAACACTTACAAAAGATGGTTGGATCCGGGTGAATGCATCGGATATCTATCGGGAAACGGAAGATTGGAAAAAATAATCTTATCGAGTTGCAATGAACGTTTCGCAGAATTTCTTCGTCTTCAGTGACTCCACCGCAAAATCCGACAGCGTGAGGTGATTAGGATATCGCTGTAATGTATAGGGAGTACAAAGTGTGTCGTGGAAAATGAGGTATGCTTCGCCGCCATCACGGAGTCGAGTCACTGCTGTATGTTGTTCGTTTGGTAAGACTGGACAGGAATAGTCAAAAATTGCCGTTTGAGAAGTAATAGATGTTAGCGTCGAAGGGCAATCGGCGAATATGACGCCATTTTTGGTGAGGGTATTTGCATAAAAATAATATTTTGTCAGAAAATCCCTGTTATTATTGGAATATACCGTTGTTGTGATGTTGTTTGTTTTGGTTCGTACAAGGTAACTGGAAAGAACCCGGAATGAAAAGTCTCCGTAATTTTGAAGCGGATGTTGGATAAAATAGGCATAACCGAAATTGCACACTGAATAGAAATATATGCATCCAATTGCGATATATTTTCCCATTCTTAACCACTTCTTTTTGATGTCTCCGATTGTTGAAAGTCCGTATCCGATCGGAAATGTAAGCCATGGTAAAAGGAATGAAAGATGACTGGAAAAATCACCATTCATGGCGAATAACAAATGGGGAATCGTCCCAACAAGTGCGAGGAGAACGGTGAGAAAAAATATAGGGAGATTAGTCGAAAACAGCATTAAGAGCCCGAGAAACAAAAATGGAAGATCAATGAAGTAGAAAAAGCCGTGTCCTTGGAGTGGGAAGAAAAGGTCAGCGTCGGCAAATAAATACGATGGTGAAAAAATGTTAAGTAGTTTATTGATGATTGTTTGTCCATAGATAGTCACTTTATTGATGAGAAGATTGGAAATCGGATTGTCGAGCGATAACTTCCTTGCTGCGTCGACTGCAGCAGTAACCTGTGGATTATTTGGTAGATAGATATCACTCATTCTTGACGATGAATTGCGTGCAAGAAGGAAAAAGATACCGGAAATACTGAGAGCGAATACGATCATCAATAGATATTGTTTGAGATTTTTTCTTTTATGGATGAAATATGCGCATATTACTGAAACGAAAACAAACGGGATAAGAATGGTTTTCGTTGCAATATACGAATAGAACGCGAGAGTAAGGGGAATTGCCGTCCAAAGGATATTCCAGGACGATAGTGTGAGGAAAAGATACAATGAGAGAAGATAAAAGAATGTTGATACGGTTGTCTCGTATCCCGTCCTGCCCATGACGATGATCCATGGATTGATGGCAGCAACCAGTCCGACAAAAAATCCTGCCCGTTCCCCAAGAAGTTTTTTAGCGATCGCGAAAAGAAGGATGACGACGCCGATGGAAAGGATTGCAAATAGTACGTGTACAGTGAAAAGCGTCTGTTGTGGCAAGTAGGCAAGAGGCAAATGTAAAAAATAAGGAAGCTCCGCTTGATGTTGATCGGGAGGATATTGGAATAGCAGTGCTTGCCAGATCGTCCACGTGCCAGTCATATCTTTGCCTGTTTGTGCAACAGCACGAGCGGTGATTGGATACACAAGTTCGTCCCCCGCGATGGCGTTCGGGATGATGGATAGATATACAAGTCGGAACACACTTGCGATGAGAATGATGATGACGAGTTGCCAGATAGAGTGGTGTTGTTTAATTTTCATATCATCGGAATGAAAGTCCAAGTTCGATATTTTGATCATGCGGTATCGCAATTTCATCGTCATTGAGTGTATATCTCAGGATTTTATAACCACTTGGAAATACCTCTGTCTCAATTGGAGGTTTTTCGATATGCAATTGATGGGATATCCACCATGTTTCGTTCATATACGGATCGTCAGGTGGTGGAGGAGCGGCAATGACGTAGGTCGTAGATTTTTTCGTATATTCTGATGCATGAGCATGTTGTGATTGGAAACCGTATATCATTGCATACCGAGGTTGATACGCGAATGCATCTGGTGAGAATACGTAATATCCGAACTCATTTTGTTTTTCTTTTTCTGTTATACGTCTTGCAACGGCTTGTAGTGATATCCATGAATATTGGCTTTTACCTATGAAATCGTGTTCAATATATCGGTCATAATTAATGGAAGTTGTTACATTGAAATAAAAAACAATGAGTGCAAGCGGAGCAAAAATCCAGATATACTTCTTTTCGAAAAATGAGACAAACCATAAGATCGTTAGCGGAAACAAGAAGAAAACGTAATGACCAAGGATAACGCCTTTGTTAATGAATGATAAGAGCATATATCCAAAATAAAAATACATCATGAGGGAATAAAATAACGTATGTTCGCGCTTTCGTATTCGGATGATAGAAAAAGTGACGACGAAAAGAAAAAAAACTTCAAGAAAATGAAATGGATGGAGATTTCCATCTTGGAATATCAACAGTGATACTGTGCTTTCCCATCTGTTGCGTATCCAAAATGTGAAAGGAACATAGATCGTTGATGAAGTGAAAAGGTGAAAAACCGGCTTGATCATGATGAAATCATGACGAAGGTTAAAAATGATGTAATTAACGAGAAACAGAGGTACCACGAGAAACGCGAGGAGATGTTTCCATAAACGTTTTTTTATGATGAAACCCATGGAAATCCCGGCTCCTAAAAGGAACAACGAGCCTCCGGGGCCGACATTCATCTGAATCATAAAAGTGAGTGATATGAGATGAATAATGAGGTACTGTACTTTTTTTGTTTTGAAATATTGATATACTGAGTAAAATACGAGGGGCGTAAACATAAATTCTGCAAGCGCATGCATTATTCCATTCATGTGGGGAGCAACGCGTACTTCCACGAGGAGAATGAAAAGAAGGGCGGCTGGTACAGAAATGAGTTTCTGCACGATGAAAAAACTCGTAATTAGGAAAACGGTGAGACAGATAATCCAAAACCAACCGACTATAACAGGATTGCCATGACCGATCAGGTATGCGGGATAAGAAAGATATGTCCAAAGTGGGCCATGAAACAAACCAGTCTCATTGGAACGAGCTCCAATAAGGACGATTTTCTTTTGTGCAAGTTCCTGCATCAACAGGAAATCCCGTGCGACGTCATTAAAAAAATTTAACTCCCCATGGAGAACGGAAAAAGAACAAAGGTATAGACCAAACACCGCGAGGATAATAAAAAAAACCCAATAAATTCGTTTACCCCACATTGTCTTTATAGTGTATCAAATTCTTTCTAACATCGCTTCAACTAATTTTACGGTATAATAGAAATCGTGAATACACTGAGAAGAATTGTTATTCCAATTGTTCTAGTTATTCTTGCCTCTATTTATATTTATCCTATTTTTACCGGGTTAATTCTGCTTCCATTGGATTTATTGGTCAGTCATTCAAATCCATGGCTATATGCCAATACGATCCTTCTGAAGAATGCCTATATGACAGATAGTATTTCCCAGATGTTTCCATGGAAGCATCTGACATTCACGTCACTCCTTTCCGGCACAATTCCATTGTGGAATCCATATCAATTCATGGGAATTCCGTTCATGGCTGGTATGAAATCATTGGTATTTTATCCCACAAATATTCTGTTTTTTTTTGGTGAGCAAAATGCATGGAATATTCATCTCTGGCTCCAGTTATTTTTAAGCCTGTGGTTTTCCTATCTTTTTATGCAGTCATTAGGTGTCAAGAAGCTGATGAGTTTTCTGACCGCAATTGCATTCGCATTTAGTTCGCTCATGATTGGCGTCCTGGAATTTGGTTCTGAAGGGCATGTCCTGTTATGGCTGCCGCTCCTCTTATTTTTCGTGAAACGGTACATTGATACGAAAAAGGTCATATATGTTGTTGGATTGTCGCTTGCTTCTGCGGCAGCACTGTTTGCGGGACAACTGCAGTATTTTGGATACATGTGCTTCGTCGTTGTCGCGTTTTCCTGGTTTGAAGCAAAAAAGACAACAACATGGTGGAAAATAGTAGGAGTAATACTTCTCGGTATTTTTCTCGGATCAGGTATTGCCGCTATTCAACTGATTCCTGGTATTGAACTGTTTTACCATTCGTATCGGGGTCTAGGTGGCGGATATAGCACATTTACGAACGGTTTGTTGAAGCCATATTCGTTATTACGGTTAATTTCACCAGACTGGTTCGGACACCCATTGACGCAGGATTTGCGGGGAGGGTATATCGAGAGTTCGGGATATTTTGGTTTGTTGCCGTTGTTCTTTGCATCATTTTCCCTTGGGTATTGGAAAAAACCGTATATCCGATTTTTTGCATGCTTGGGATTGTTTGCTGCATTGTTTTCCATGGATAGGCTTGCACAGATGTTTGCAGTACTTCGTATCCCGATTATCACCAGTGGATACGGCGGCCGGTTATTTTCGGTTACATTATTTTCCGGCGCTGTGTTATCCGCACTTGGTCTTCAAGAATTCATAGGTGAAAAAAACAATAAGAAGAAAATAATAGCTGTTGGAGGCTTCGCAGCGATCGTGGGGTTGTGCATACTTCTTGGAATTGTTGGAAACAAGTGGAACGCACCATATCGACTATCAGTAGGGAATGTAAAAATGCAACTGATGATCCTTGCTGCATTTGTCGGATTGGTCGCCGGATATATTTTTATGGTTCGTAAATGGAAATATACTGCGATTCTTTTTTGTATCGCCGTTATCGGACTGACCTACGTGGATGTTTTTCGGATGGGATACCGATTTTTGACGTTTTCCAATCCGAAATTTTTGTATCCGGAACTTCCTGTTGTTTCATTTGTCCGTTCAACCACGGCATCGACATTGGGTCGTGTTTATGGGATTACGGAGCCAGAAATTCAAAGTGTTTTTCGTGTTGAAAGTCCGGAAACGTATAATCCTCTATATCCGATTCGAACTGCCCGTTTGATGCAGGCACTTGAAGATAAGGTTAATACGCAACTTCCAGAAAATAAATATTATCTTGCACAGAACGAGCGCATGAAATATGTGATGGACTTCTTGGGTGTTTCTGTTTTGGTACCCGGTAAAGGAAAGAACGCAGCAATCGAATATTGGCACAACGCAGAATTGCAAAACGATATTAAAAAAATTTACGAGGATGAAAAAAGTGACGTATATGAAAACTCTACAGCATATCCGAGATTTGGCCTTTTTTATTCAGTGAAAACTGGGATATCGGACGAAGACGCATTGTCGATGATTAGGGAGAAGCGTGAAGATTTCAAGAAAACCGTTTTGATACGGGAATCAATAGCATGGAATATAACGGAAGGAACGGGTTCTGCGACGCTAAAGCAAAATTCGCTAAACGAACTTACATTCCATGTAGAAACGGATAAACCCGCAGTATTGTATTTATCAGATACATATTTCCCAGGGTGGCATGTATCGATAGATGGAAGAGAAATGCCGATGTTGCATGCTAATTATAATTTCCGAGGCGTCATCGTTCCAAAAGGGGTGACTACAGTAAAATTTTGGTATTTACCGATGAGTGTGATTGTCGGTGCGATTATAAGTATTTTATCGTTATTAGTGGCAATCATGTTTATGTTTCGAAAAAGATAATTATTTTTTTTTCGCAATTATACGCAAAGAAATATAACTAATACAAAGTAATCCCGTCGCAATACTTATAATAAGACCAAAAACAAAACTGTTTGGCAGATATCGAAATATGACGGTTGACGATCCTGCCGGAACAACGATGCCCCGAAATGCATAGTTAGATTGATAGAGTGGTGTTGGTTTTCCGTTGATCGTCACATTCCAGCCTTTATCGTACGTATCACTTAAAAATAAAAATGTCGGATATGCCGTATGAACCGAAAATTCAATTTCATTTGGTGTGTATCGAATGAGACGGACTGTATCGGTTTCCGATAATTTCAGTTGTGTTGATAGTTCAAGGTTCTTATTAAGGAGTACGGTTTTGCCTGGTATGAATTTGTCACTGAAGAATTGGCTCTCAAATTCTTCAGGTGAATTGTAATATGTAATATCATCCGTGAGATAGAAACGGGGTGCTGAAAGTTTGTTTTCATAGACTGTCCAGTCGTATTCGTGCCAAATTGGTGTGAACCTTGATGTTGGAAATGTCCCGTCGTCCTTCGGATTTTCGGTTCGGTCGATGACGTATCTGACACCCAAAACATCCATCACCCGTAAACGTGACGTATTTGAAGGGAGATCCTTTTCGCCGTATCCAGGTGCTAGAAAGGCATCGGATCGAGTTTTTCTGGTAAACACTTTTGCGATGTTTCCATCTGAACTCGACTGAATAAACTCGTTATACCATCGGAGATTTAACGGGTCAGTTCCATCCGAAGAATAGACAAATTCTTGTGTTGCGAAATTTGCCTCTACTGAGGAGGTTCCATATCCCCAAAATCGATCAATACCACCGATTTTTTTTAGAAAGATGAAGATGGGATTTGTTGGGAAAATGAACGATGGGGGAACGAACGGATTGAACTTATGAAATGAGAAAAGAAGCTCAGCGATACAAATTGGGAGGAGCAAAAGATAGACATGTTTCGATATTTTTGGTGCGACCATTATGACTCCTGCGTATGAGATAAACAAAATACTCGCTAAAGAAAGAGCCCGTTTCATCGTAACAAAATGTGTAGGAGTAAAATGGAAAAAGAACGTCGTTGGATGAAGAAGGACGAAAGCCCAAAGTAGTGTAAAAAGAGCGGCAACAATAGCGATTGGTCGAATTAAAATTTGTTTTTGCTCTCGTAGACGATCGAAACCCAATCCCGCAAGAATTGCCATAGCAAACATGAGAAGAAACAAAATTCGTGTTGGTGAACCGGTTGATAAGATTGGAATAGGATAGCGATAAAGAATTGCTGTAATCGGTGAGGCGACAGAAATAAGGAGCATAACCCCCGCAGTAATCGCAAAAAAGATTCTGTACCAGTTTTTTGCTCTTTTTGATAGTGCTACAACTGAAAGCGAAAACCCGATAACACCGACGGAGCACGCCTTAATGACATAATCACCAGTGATACTACTTTTTGTTGCCGGATTGCCGAAAAAATCTTGGATAAGCACCATCGGAAGTTGCCACCACTGTATAAGCATTCCGGTAAGTATCTGTTGGTAGTCATGTGGAACACGTGCAGAATGGGAAAATAATTCGATGGTCGGTAGTAGTTGGGGAAGTGCGAGAAGAAAAGGAATAACAATAACAGGCAGTAGGTTGGCTATAAAAAAGTATAATTTATCCTTATTGGGAAGTTTCGTTTCACTTAATATTCTGATAACTGCATATATGGTAAAAAATAGAAATACGTTGATGAAATCTTGCGGATGACCAGCTGTTATGGAAGAAAATAAGGCAAATACAAAAAGAAATTTTTGCCAGTTTGACATCTTATTTTTACGGATGCTTCGTTCAACAAGGAACAAAAGAAGCGGTAGCCAAAGAATCGTATGCCACACAGTCGTAAATTCCATCCATACATTGGCAAATGATGAGAAATTAAAAATGATCGCTACAAGAAATGCTGCGCCGATTGATAATCCTATCTCTGTTGCAAACAACAATGTAAATATGCACCCTAATATCGGCTGGATAATGACAAGGATGGTCCACGTGATAGATTGGGGAAAAAGAAAATATAGGAAACTCAACGGATAAAACGCTTGCGATTGATAGTTTGCCAGAAGCGGTGTACCGGAAAAATTATAAGGATTCCATAAAGGGAATGTATGTTGTTTAAGTTCATTAATAACGAGGGTTCTCCAGGGATACAGTTCACGGATGACATCAAAATATTGGTCCTTTGAAGGTATGGCACCGGCAACATAACCATTATAAGAAGTATGCCTCCATGGTCCATATCCTGAAAGGAGGAGGTCTCCTGGAAATGGGATCAGTCCGCGAAGAAAAGTTTTATAAAAGAAGAGACAACAGGCGAAAGTGAGCGCTATTATAGCAAAAAGAACGTACTTTTTTCCTTTTGGGTTTGCCATACGCAACCTATGAATATGCTTATTATATCAGTGGAGGCGTACATTTTGATATACTTGTTGTGATGGCGTTTTTATTCATTCGTGATTTACTATTTTCGTTTGCGACGACAACGTTGTTGTTTGGGATTCCTGGACTCGTAATTATTAGCTGGACGAAGATTAAAACCTCTTTCATTGAAAAGTGTTCCCTTTCATATGCAGTCGGAATGATAATCATGACCTGGTTGTGGTATGTTCTTTCCTGGTTGAATCTCCGTTTGCTGCTACCGTTTGTCCTCATGGCGTTTTTAATTTGCTTCTATTTGAAACGACAAACCATAGTAAAAAATAGTGAATCAAACGATATTCCAAAGTGGATGATTGGAATTCTTATCTGCATGGCTGCAGTATTTTTTATTCCCTATATGGCAAGCGGTGACTTCGGTTCGTTTTTAAGTCTTGTTCAGGTGCATTATCAAGATAGTCCGCTTCATGTTTCCATGATTAATGAATTGGTTAAACAATTCCCACCGATTGATCCGGGGTTTTCGGGAAATTATCTCCGTAATTACCACTTTTTATATAACCTTACCGCATCAATGGTTGTTTGGATTTTTCATCTGACATCCTTAACAGTTCATTTTCGGACAATGCCGCTCTTGTTTGCATTTCTTTGGCCGTTTTTGACATTTATTTTGGCAAAACGATTATTTAAGAATATATTCCCTTCTGCTCTTACTACGTTTTTGGTTATGTTCGGTGCGAGTTTTACACCGTTTATTGTCTGGATATATCACATACAGCTTAATTTCAACAGCGGTATGGGTATCTTGCAGCCGTCAGGCTCGCTTCTGAATCCACCATTTGCATCATCCGTTGTTGTATTGCTGACCTCGTTGTATTTTCTGGTTCGTTTTGAACAAACTAAGAATGAACGGTTGTTGTTTCTTTTGCCGTTTTTCTTCGGAATGGCAGTGTCGTATAAGATCTACGCAGGCATTGTGGGACTCGCCGGATTTGGGATATATACATTGCTTCGATTAAAACGCCATACGTGGAAAATTGCCGTTTCAGGTCTTGCGGCTGTCGGAATTGCATTATCCGTTTATTGGCCGTTTACGGGGTCGTCCGGTTTTTTGGTTTGGGCGCCATTATGGGTAATTCATGAAATCGCTCGCGCGTCACTTCCATTTATAAGATACGATAACGCAATCGCGGAATATGCAAAACTATTCGATCCAACCAGGACAATAGTATTGGAGGTGAAACTGCTCCTCTATTATATTGTTGGTAATTTCGGACTTCGGATACTTGGGTTTGTTGGATTAGTTTCATGGTGGAAGGGGGAACGGGTCAGTAGAATTATTATCATCCTGTTTTTCATCATGTTTCTCGTGGCATTTTTTATTCCGCTTCTTTTTATGCAGTCCTTAAAACCATACGAAATTTGTCAAATGTTTAATTATGCCCTTTTAGTGCTTGCATTTCCTACCGGATATTTCATTGCGCGAACAGCGAATAGCCGTTCACGGCTTCTAACGTGGATTATTGTGTGTTTAGTTGTTGGATTTTCCATTCCCGAGTTTGTAAAAGCCGACTATCCGCAATATATTGTCGCTCCATCAAAAACTGTTTCGAGTCAGGAGTATTTGTTTATGAAGCGTATACGTTCTGAACGACAAAAATATGACAGCATCATGGTGCTTCCAGGGAGCGATACACATGAAGATATGATGGGGCAATGGTTTCGATATCATACCAATTTAATCCTTCCCGCGATGACAGATACGCGATCGTTTTTAGGTTTTACGAATTTGATTTACTCTGAAGATGACGTTACGAAGCGGGGACAGCTTCTCAAAAAAATCGTTGACCTGAATGCTGCACTGATGATAACACCTTCAAAAGATATTGTTCAAACAGCACAATTATCTTTGGATGAAGTAAGAACGTATCATATCCGATATATCGTCAGTCCGGAACCTCTTGTGGGGCTACAGGAACAGAATCTTATATCGTTTTATGGTAGTACCGAGACCACCTATATATATGTAGTTAGGGAATAAAAAGCGGAAGAGTATGCATTGTAAAATAATTATACGGACGGAATCATGAAACGATTTTGGCTAGTATCCATCGTCATTTTAGCATTGTTGCTTCGTACAATTGCCATACAAAATAATCCTCCTTCGTTGTCATGGGATGAAGTTTCGATTGGATATAACGCATTCAGTATCTTGAAAACCGGTCGTGATGAACACGGTCGATTTCTCCCCGTTGATACATTTGTTGCGTATGGCGACTATAAACCGCCGCTGGCAATTTATGCAACCGTTCCATTTGTTGCACTATTGGGGTTAAATGAATTATCAGTCAGGTTGCCATCAGCCATCGCAGGTACATTGACTGTTCTTCTCACATTTTTTCTGGTTGTGGAATTCACCAGAAGAAAACAATTTAGTTCATGGATTGGGGAATATTTACCGTTTGTTACATCTGCTGTCCTTGCTGTTTCTCCTTGGCATATCAATCTTTCACGCGTCGGGTTTGAAGCAAACATAGCGCTTTTTCTTGTCACGTTGGGCACATGGATGATACTGCGCGCTTGTCATCAGCCAAAAATATGGTATTGGGTTTGGATACCGTATGTCTTGTCCATATATACATTCAATAGTTCCAGGTACTTTGTTGTTTTTTTTGGATTTGGTATGGTGCTTTATTGTTTTCAGGAAATGAAAAAAGAGTGGAAAAGGATGCTAACAGGCGTTGTTATCGTGGGAATATGTTTGCTTCCCATTTTGCCGCATTTGATATCGAAGGAAGCAAGACTTCGGTTCGTGGAAGTGAATATTTTTACGGATGCGAGTGTGGTTACAACATCCAATGAAAGGATCACCCGTGAAGGAAATTCGATGATCGGAAAATTGCTGAATAACAGACGGGTAGGGTACGCAAGGAGTTACCTCATCCATTTTTTTGATAACCTGCAGCCCGATTTCCTTTTTGTAAGCGGTGACGGAAATCCGAAATTTTCAATACGGGATGTTGGACAATTGTATCTTATTGAAGCGCCGTTGTTTGTAATTGGTGTCGTTGCGGTTATGTTGGTTGATTGGAAAATCGGTATACTACTTCTCTATTGGATTATTGCTTCTATCATTCCAGCAGCAACAGCCAGAGAGACGCCACATGCGTTACGTATTTTGAACTCATTACCCACCTGGCAGCTTTTCATTGCATTTGGTATATTGACGATTTTGGCACGACTGCGGAAAAACAAGTTATTACTACGAGCAGGGATTGGATTACTCTTTATTCTGTATGGATTAAGTATGACATACTACCTGCATAATTATTATCGCCACTATCCGATTGAGTTTTCGGGTGAATGGCAATACGGATATAAGGAGGCGATTGGTGCAGCACAACCTCTTATAAACCGATATGATCAGGTTGTTATGACGGAAAGTATCGGACGTCCGTATATGTATACCCTTTTCCATACAAAGACGGATCCAAATGAATTTTTTAGAACGAAAAGCGATTCATTTGATGCAGCTGGCTTTTATCATGTCTATGGATTCGGTAAATATCGTTTTGGCGGAACCCTGCCAGATGTGCTTTCACCAAAGACGCTCTATATTTGGGATGCCGGAGCAGTTCCAATGGGTATGCATATTATTAAAACGATTACGCTTATGAACGGACAACCGGTATTGGTATTGTTTGACACGAACGGAACAAGCGAATGAAAAAATATTTTGCGCTTATTTGTATTTTGTTTATAGCCGCAATATTACGGTTGTGGCAGCTCGGAAGTACACCGATTAGTTTGGATTGGGATGAAACGGCACTCGGGTGGAACGCTTATTCGATTCTCAAAACTGGACGTGATGAATATGGGACAGTTATTCCAATGTCGCTTCGTTCATTTGATGATTATAAGCCGCCGATGTACGTATATCTGACGGTTCCGTCCGTCGCTGTTTTTGGATTAACGCCTTTTGCAACCAGGTTTCCGTCGGCGATCATGGGCATTGCTGGCGTACTTGGTGTTTTTGTGTTGGGAAGGGAATTATGGCGAAAAAATAAATATGTTCCGTATGTTGCGGCTTCTCTTCTGGCAATATCGCCATGGCATATTCAGTTTTCACGGGTTGCATTTGAGGCAAACGTCGGAGTCACATTTCATATTTGGGCAATTACAACATTCCTCATTGCACTGCGGAAAAAAGCGTTATTTCCGATTTCCGCAGTGCTTTTTGGACTTGGTATGTACACGTATCATAGCGAGCGAGTATTTTTACCACTGATGCTCTGTTTTCTCTTGGTACTTTTTAGAAAAATAGTATTTAGTAAAGCATATAAAAAGACTCTTATATTTGGAATTGTTGCTGGCTTTTTGGTTGTTTTACCACTTCTTCCAGTGTTGTTTGGTAAGAGTGGTATGATGCGGCTTTCAGGAACAAATGCACTTTCCGATCAGACAAATCTGCTTGGAAGGACAATTGCAAAGCTTGAATTGGATCAAAAATTAGGGGATAAAATCGGACTATTATTGGATAATCGTCGAATTGTATGGGTGAAAACCGTTATTGCTGGTTATCTATCGCACTTTTCGTTACGCTGGTTGTTTTTGACACCGGATAATCCAAGACATCATGCGCCGGACATGGGACTACTGTATATCTGGGAGCTACCGCTTTTTTTGTACGGTATATATGCTTTGCTTAAATCAAAGGATAAGACGGTTGCTACTTTTATCTTGGGTTGGATGCTTCTGGCTCCGGTTCCCGCATCCATTACAACCGGGCTGCCTCATTCCGTCCGCACATTAGTATTTTTACCGACATTTCAGCTCATCATTGCGTATGCCACAATCGATATCATAAGCAGGACAAAACGGTTTGTGCGATATGGAATCATTAGTATTGGCATGCTTTGTCTCATTGCGAATTGTGTATATTATCTTGACAAATACTACGTGCATATGAACAGCGAATATTCCGAATTTTGGCAATACGGGAACAGAGAAGCGGTAGAACGTGCGGAGGCGTTAAAATATAAATATGACAAAGTTGTCGTGTCAACACAAATAGATCAGGCATATATGTTTTTTCTGTTCTACACGAAGTACGATCCAATAAAATATCTGGCTGAAGGAGGAACGAATTCCGGAAGTTTTGAAGAAGCACGGAATAAATTCGATAAATACGAGTTTAGAAGAATCGATTGGCCAAAGGAAAAACGGGATGGTTCGATTTTATATATTGGAACATTAAACGATATGCCTCACGGAAACGTGGCTAATATCATGTATTTAAACGGTAAGCCTGCAATTGAAATGGCGGATGCGCCAAATGGAGGTCAATGAAAAAAAAATTTCGTCTATCACTGTGGTATTTCACTATTGTGCTTGTTTTTTGTTTAATTGCAGCGGTTCCTCGCTCAATTGAGATGATCAGTGGAAATTTTGTATTTGGATTTGATCAGGGGAAACATTGGCTTGGAGCAAAGGCAATCGTTGTTGATCACAAGTTTCCTTTAATCGGAGATGAGGTTGGGGGGGCGCGTGGTTTTTTCCAGGGTCCCGGATGGTTTTACTTGTTGTCAGTTCCGTTTGTTATTTTTCATGGTGATCCATACGGAGCGATCGTGCTCATGTTCTTTGTTGGCGTATCCGTCATAGCGGCATCATACCTTTTGTTTGCTCCGCAATTGGGTCTTTTATCTGGTGCCGGAATAGCGTTGTTGTTGGCAATTTCTCCAACACTTATTTCGTCATCTCGTTTTGCTTGGCCACCGTTTGTTATTCCCATATTGACCGTCCTATATCTTTTTTGTGTCTACAAGGTTATACAAGGAAAAAAACAATATATTCCGTGGGTAGCAGGCGCAATTGGTGTCATGGCAAATTTTGAGATAGCGGTAGCGGGTACTATGCTTGTCACGACGGGCGTGTTTTTCCTCATATATGCATGTAAGAACAAAGTTTCGTTTCGAACAATGCTACTTGCAGGCATAGCGTTTCTTATACCATTATCGCCGCTGATAATTTTTGATCTTCGACATGGTTTCTTAAACACAAAGGGTGTGTGGCAAACGTTCTTTACGAATGATCGTGGTCCGGCGGTTGCCGTTTCTGGTGCAAAGCTTCTTATGAACCATTACCTGGTTTTTAAATCGGAAATTTTGGGAGCTTTTCAACTCGGTTACGTGCGTGTCGTTGGTTTTTTGATTATCTGGTTGGCAGGATTTTTGATATTTTTTGATAAAAACTATGACAAAGCAAAAAAAACCTTTCTTGGATTTTTATACGCATTTCCGTTGCTGTTATTTATCATATTTATAGGGTATCGAAATGACCTGTGGCCATGGTGGTTGCTTGAATTACAGGTTTTTGGTTGTTTCTCCTTTGGTATCGTACTTGCATACTTTTTGAAGAAAAGACACGTGATTTGGAAAATTAGTGTCACCATAGTCATTTTGCTGATGGTTACAAATTTTATTCAAACGTCCGTGCGTTTTTGGAAATATGACTACCCGGATTACGGAGGAGTCGCAAAGATTAAAGGAAAAGTAGATGCACTTGATTTTATTTTTAAAGACGCTAAAACAAATGATTTTGGATTATTTTTTTTCACACCGCCTATTTATACCTATGCATACGATTTTGTCGCATGGTGGAAAGGGACAACTCTTTACGGATACGTGCCGCCTCAGGAAAAGAAATCCGTTTTTTATCTTTTAGCAGAACCCGATCCAGAAAAACCATGGACATATAAAGGATGGATGGAAACAGCAATTGTAGGAGGAAGAATTGTAAATACATGGACATTACCTTCTGGATTTATCGTTCAGAAACGAATTATGGAATAACTGTATGACGCGAAAGCAAAAGTATAAGAAGCGACTTCAAAGCTTACTGCATTTTCATTGGAAAAAAGAATACTGGTACGTTGTTTGTGCTCTGATACTTTTCGTCATCTATATCTTTTTCCGGTTTTTCCAGATGAAAGAGAGACTTGCTTTCGGATGGGATCAAACATATGTTTCCTGGAAAGTAAAAGACCTTCTTATAGATCATAAATACCCGCTTGTTGGCATGCCCGCAAGAGGCAATAGTGGTGTGTTTATCGGTCCAGCTTATTACTATCTGCTTGCTGTTTTTTACGCAGCTTGGCATCTACACCCGATAGCCGCGGGATACTTTGCAAGCATCTGCAGTGTAATAACAGCTTTTGCGTTATTTTTTACGGTTAAGAAGATGTTTTCGGAAAGGACCGCATTGTTCACATTGGCAATTACCGCAATATCGGCACATGTGATAGGAGGGGATCGCCTTGCTGGACCGGTTAATTTGATACCACTGACATCAATTATGGTGTTTTATCTCTGGTACAGAATTCTATTAGGACAAACAATCTTGTTACCGGCACTTGCAACCGTTATAGGGTTTGCTTTTCATTTACATTTTATGGCAGGATATTACGTATTCATTTCATTTTTTTGCCTTCCTCTCCTGATCAAGAAAAAGATTTCTTTTACTACTCTAATATTGACGGCTGGTTGTTTTGTCATATGGTTTATTCCGAACATAGCCGCAAATATTCTTAATTCGAATCAACATAGGATAGTCGCAGAAAATTTTCTTGCCACCTCTTATCACGGAATTCACGCGAGACGCATTCTTCAACTTCTTCCGGATGCGTTTATCGAGTTTGAATCGGTTTTGCTTTTGGGTCGTTTAACTTGGATGCGGTATGTATTCGTGCCAGCTTTTTTATTGTTTTTTTGGAAAAAAGAAGAGCAGGAAAAAGCGTTATACATTTCGTATCTAACCATATTGTGGTTTGCCGTGCCCTGGTTTGCTCTATCCGTATACAAAGGCGAGATTTCAAATTATTATTTCCTTATCACTAGATTTCCGGTACTTTTTATTTGCGGATATATCATAAATAGCTTGGTATCAACAAAAAAAAGTTATCTCCTTCTTCTTGTATTTTTCGCGTTTTCATTTTTTGTCTGGATGAACATTACACAATTTCTCAGAATGAATGAAAAAACATTTATTAAGCAGGAAAAAATAGCAAAAGATGCTATCAATACAGGAAGAATGATAGAATTTCATGAGGGGATCACAGAATCATACCTTTTCTATTATTATAGAAATTTCAAATAGGCTCATATGAAAAAGAAGAAAAATATCTCACTTATTATCATATTTTTCGTTATATTGTTACTTCCTCTTATTCCATTATTTCATACAGGACTTCCAGTAACCCACGACGGTCAGGATCATGTGGCACGTATAGCAAATTTTTATCAGTCAATTTCTGAAGGGGCGCTCATTCCTCGATGGGCAGGAAATTTAAATTGGGGATACGGACATCCGATACTCATGTTCTTATATCCGCTTCCGTCCTATGTTGCTTCATTGTTTCATGCATTCGGACTGTCCTTTGTTGACAGCACGAAAGCTGTGTTTATAACGATGTTTGTTGCAAGTGGGTTATCGATGTATTTATGGTTGACAACCGCATTTGGCAAACGTGCAGGCGTAATTGGTGCAATCCTGTATTCGTTTGCACCATATAGATTCGTCGATCTTTCCGTACGGGGTGCAATTGGTGAACACACTGCGTTTGTTTTTCCTCCACTCATTCTTTTTTTCCTCTATAAATTAGCAAAGGAAAAACAGTTCGGGTGGTATGGAATAGGTTTGAGCGTTTCATTTGCGGGACTGATTCTTTCGCACAACGCACTGCTTCTCATGTTTTTACCCATCATCATGCTGTATGGGATGTTTATCTATTTTACCGAAGCTAACCGCTCTATATTGTATCTTGTTAAGTGTTTTGGCTTTGCTTCGCTTGGTATTGGACTGTCGGCTTTTTTTCTCTTTCCGGCATACCTTGAGGGGAAATACACATTGAGGGATATTGTTACTGATAAGGAATACGCAAGCCGTTTTGTTCCCTGGACGTGGCTAGTATATTCCCCATGGAATTACGGACAAACTGACACATTTACAAAATCCTTAGGAGTAGGCTTGTGGATGGGAGTTATGTATTCAGTGTACTGGATTTGGAAAGTGCGAAAGAAATCAACACGCGTCCTGCTTGTCGCAGGACTTCTTAGTCTCGTCGCCTCCCTTATGATGACGACTGATGTGTCATTGCCCATTTGGAGAACGGTTTCAATTTTGCAAAAGTTTCAATTCCCATGGCGATTTCTTTCCGTAGCAGTTTTTCTTGCCGCTTTCCTCGGTGCAATAGCAATCGAAGAGTTCGCAAAACACAATAAACATACGGATCGATATATTATTTTATTTTGTATTTTAGCTATAGGTTCCACCGTGGGAATGTGGAAACCTAAATCCTATCAGATGAAACCGGAATCGTTTTATAGTGGCGTATATGAATCGACGACAGACACGGGGGAAAGCAGTCCAATTTGGTCTGTACGATTTATGGAACACCGACCGACCGCACATATGGAAATCATATCCGGTTCTGTGACGGTTGCGGAGGTTAAACGTAGTTCAACTGTACATGAATATCTGGTGACAGCAAGCGATTCTGCACGATTGGTTGAAAACACATTATTCTTTCCCGGTTGGAAGGTATATGTGGATGGCGTTGGAACTGGAATTCAATATCAGGATCCCGCATATCGTGGACTTATTACGTTTCGTGTGGCTGAAGGGGTTCATACCGTTCGTATAATATTCGAGGATACCAAATTGCGGAAAGTATCTGATATCATTTCCCTAATATCTTTTGGTATAGTGATAGCACTTGGATTGGGAACGGCACTATGGAAAAGAAAACAATGAAACTATCCGTTGCAATAGCGGTATTTAATGAGGAAAAGACGCTCGATCAGTGTCTCGCATCTGTGAAAGGATGGGTTGATGAAATCGTAGTTGTTGATGGTGGATCAACGGATAAAACCATTTCCGTTGCCAAGAAATACACGGACAAAATCATTGAAACGGATAATCCACCAATTTTTCATATTAATAAGCAAAAAGCCCTGGATGCCTGTCGTAGCAATTGGATTTTGCAGCTGGATGCCGATGAGGTAATCACTCAGGCTTTGAAAGCCGAGATCCAGGCGGTCGTTTCCTCAACAGTGCCGTACAGCGGATATTATATCCCGAGGAAAAACAATTTTTGGGGACATTTTATGAAAAAGGGAGGACAGTATCCTGATTATGTTATCCGTCTGATAAAAAAGGGAAAAGCACGACTTCCTTGTAAAAGTGTTCACGAACAGATTGTTGTGGATGGCTCTGTTGGATATTTGAAGGAGCCGATGCTCCACTACTCTTACCGTACGAGTAATGATTACTGGAAAAAGGCGGATACATATACCACCCTAACTGCGTTATTTATGAAAGAACAGAACGAGAAAAAGAGTTGCAGGAACTGGTATGTATATATGATCTTCAAACCAATAGAAACGTTTTTTCGTATATTTGTACGCCATAAAGGTTTTTTGGATGGATGGTATGGGCTTGTTTTCGCGTATTGGTCTTCGCTGCATTATCCGATAGCATATAAAAAGTACTGCGCGATGGTATGAAGAGATTACTCTGTTTATTGGTTTTTTTATTTATTCTAGTGAGAGTGAATATTGTGCGTGCAGAATACATGCTTCCATATCCTTCCTATATGCCGGGAAACAAACTGTATAGTGTTTCTAAAATAATTGATTTTTTAAGGAAATACTGGTATTTCGGTAATCTCGCGAAGATAAAATATTATATGGCGCTTTCGGATAAATTATTAGTCGAAGCAAAAACGCTATTTGAATATAACCAATATGCACTTGCAATGCGTGCTACGATGGAATCGTCAGATGCAATTCTGCAGATTCCGAAATATATTGAGGCAGAAAAAGCACAAAAAATTGATATACATCAATTCCAAGCGCTCTTCTGTGAGGAGTTAGTAACCCATCAAACTACAATACATGCACTGACAAATAACTTACCACTCTCTTATACGTGGCGGGAAGAAAAAAAGGATGCCGTTGAATTACCGATTCGAGAAATACTCGAGGAGGCTGCAGCCGTTCGGCGGCTGTTGCAGGAATCCTATCATTGTTTATGAAATTGCGTAAAGAAATTCTTCCAAAATTGACATGGTCGATGCTTCTTTTATGGCTTTCATGGTTTGTAGTTCTACTCACTCTTGTAATATTTTCGTATGGATTTATTGATATGAACCTTCAACTTTCAGTAAACCCATTATTTTTGTATCTGCAAAAACCTCTTCATACTTTGGTATTTTCCCACCGTCCTTTAACGGCAATAGTGTTTTCCGTTATACTCTTTGCGTTGTTCGGTTTATATGTTTATTTATTTATTGGGGCAGATCGGATATTTACCTCTTGGAAAGCGATTTTGTGGAGGATTATTTTAACGGGAATCATATTAGTGTTTTCTTACCCTGCTTTTTCCTATGATATTTTTAATTATTTAACGACTGCGAAAATCGCTTATTTTTATCGGGAAAATCCGTATGTGATTATGCCAACCGAATTTACAGGCGAACCATATCTGGCATTCACAAGAGCGGCCAATAAAGTTGCTCTTTATGGTCCATTTTGGATTTTGGTTACTGCAATTCCTTATTTCTTGGGAAACGGAAACATTTGGCAAACGATTCTTGTGTACAAAATAATCAATTTCATCTTATACGCACTTTGTTCATTCCTTATCTACAAAACAACCAGATCAATAAAAAATGTTGTATTTTTTGCATTTAATCCGTTGGTTCTTATCGAAGTTTTGATTTCATGCCACAATGATGTAATCATGATGTTTCTTATGATGATCGGAGTCGTTATGTGGTATAAAAAGGGCATCACGAACAGATTGGTCGCGTCGTTTGGGTTCTTGGGTTCATTTTGCATAAAAGGCGCAACGTTAGCCATTGTTCCATTGCTCTTTCTCAAACGATTGCCGTTGAATCGTTTGCTTTATTACGCGTATGCATTAATGTCATTTGTGTTATTTGTTGTAGCACCTTTTCGGGAAGAACTATATCCTTGGTATGCAGTTTGGACGATTGTTATAGCATCTTTTATGGATATCAAAAAACATTCAACTATTGTATGGTTTAGTATTATCCTTTCACTAGCACTTGAGTTGCGACATATTCCATATATGTGGATGGGATATTATGAAGGCCCGGGTCCAGTGTTACGCTTTTGGTTAACCATAGTACCCATCCTGATATTTAGTATGATTGTGATAGTTAAGCGCATATCGTTAACGAAATCATCATGATAATAAAAAAACGCGTTATTACAATTTCGATAATGTTTGGCATTTTGCTTCTAGGTATATTCACGCGGCTATTTCTCTTAGATAAAATTCCGATGGGGTTAAGAGATGACGAAATAGATTTTGTATTAACCGCAAAATCGGTATTTTTGAATGGTAAAACATTGGATGGGATTTTTTCTCCCTTTTCTTTTAAACCCGTTCCGACTGATGTATCAGCCCCATCAGCGAGAACGCCTTATATGTTACAATCTCCAATCGTTGGTATTTTACCCCTTGGACTTTTTACTTCAAAAGTCGGATACGCAACAATAAGTATTTTATTAATTGTTATTTGGTTTTTTATTGCATATCGATTTTGGGGTACAAAAGTCGCGTTTTTCACAGCTGGTTTGTTAGCGTTGAATCCTTGGGCCATTCACATGGGGCGTACTGCGTTTGATGCCCCTGTTTCAATCTTCTTGGCATATTTATCCTTTAGCCTTTTTTTATTTTTAAAAAATTGGTGGATTCTTATTGCATTGGTGCCATGGATAGCGGGTTTGCAAGCATACCATGGAATAAATATTGTTTATCTACTGTATTTAGCTATCATATGTTTATCTTCTTGGCGGTTGCGGAAGAAAACGTATGGGAAGCAATATGGTATAGCCTTTGGCATTGGGATAATTTGCTTTTTATGGTTTTTGCTATCGATGTCATCGGATCGTGTAGGATCACGATTCCATGAGTTATTGCTGCCAAATAATCCAGAACTTATATCCAGTGTAAATACCGAAAGAAGAAGTGCAATACAGACGTCAGTCAATGAAATATTTAGCAACCGGTATATTATATTTGCGCGTGAGTTTTTTGGAAAATATATATCAAGTTTTTCAACAGCTCACTTATTCGCATACGGTGAATCATTATCAGTGTATTCCCTTCGTATATTGGGTTTTTTCTACCCGATTGATATTTTTCTTATTTTAATTGGTTTATTCACCGCACTAATAAAAAGCAAAAAAAAATCTGCTGTATTTTTAGCCTTACTTGCTATTTCACCTATACCAACAGCGTTCAGTTATGTCGAAACATCCTTTGGTCAACGCTCCGCTTTGATGTATCCGATTTTGTGCATGTTTGCAGGAATCGGCATAGCATCAATCTTTGAATCAAAAACAGTTCGGTATTTTTGGAAAGTTTTACTCGCAGCAATATATACCTCTAGCTTTGTATATTTTTTGTATGTCTATTTTATCTTTAATCCAGTTAATAACTCTGAAGCTTTTGGATTAAGTTATCGGATTTTAGCAAATTATATTAATCGTATTCCTAAAAGCGATCGCATTGTTTTTGTTTCTAATGGTTCGGTGAATACCTTTAAGCAATATTTATTTTATTCGAATACGTTACAAAAAAATACGATATCGGAAATTCAGTCGAAAATCCGATCAAAGCAATATGTTCTTGATAACGTTGAATTTATTAATTGTCCTGAAAAATCAGTCAATATTCCGGTGAACTGGATTCTCATCGTACCATATGGAGCGGAATGTCAAACCTTATCATATAGAAAACACAGCAGCATGCTTGCAATAGCCTACCTGAAAGATAGTGGGCGAATATATGAAATATATAACGATTCACTATGTTCTCAGTATTCGCTCTCATCATATCAAAATCTGTTAACATTCCAGGACCTTTCTATCGAATCATTAGATAACAAACGGTTTTGTGAGACTTACATCTCCAAACCAAACATTATTTTAGAAACTAATGAAACTGAAGACTAATAAAAGGGTAACTCTATTTATTTTCATAGTATTAATACTGTGTGCTTCTTTTTTCCGTGTTTACCTCCTTTCTAAGAACCTTTTCTTTGGTCCTGAACAGGGGAGAGATTTTCTCGTTCTGCGCGATATGGTCGTGAACCACAAATTGACGTTAATCGGTGCGAAGACAGATATTGCCGGTGTCTTTCATGGACCCCTTTATTATTATATTGCCGCAATCCCATTTGCACTTTCCCACGGAAATCCCGTGGTCGTTTCGTTTTCGCTTGCGCTGCTGCAGGTAGTAGGAATACCGCTTATTTATTTCTTGACGGTAGAATTGTCAAAAAATAAACGGGCAGGTCTTATTGCTGGTACACTCTATGCGGTTTCATTTGAGTCAATTGTCTATGCGCGGTGGCTATCAAATCCCCCATTAAGTCTTATATTTTCTGTTGGGTTGATACTGTGTCTTGCGCGTTTTTTAAAAGGGAACCATTGGTATTTGCTGGGAGTGGGGATACTATATGGAATTCTGGGGCAACTTGAATTCATAAATTATTTGCTATTCGGTACAATTATTATTGCTACGTTTATTCGCTATTTTCATGTATGGAGGAAAACCAAATGGAAGATATTGCTGACAAGCACATTACTTGCAATGTTTATGGGGTTCGGAACGTATATACTTTTTGATGTCCGACATGGTTTTTTGATATTCAAAAGCATTATTGAGTTACTTTCTGGCGGAGGCTTTAGAGGTTCGTTTTTTGATGCTGCGGCCGAGATGAGTATTCGGTATGTTACAGAGATAGGCAGAACTTTCGGCATATTCCATATAGCGGGTGCCACAATTATAACGTTTGTTGGATTATATTCATGGTTAAGATATAGAAAATATAACCAATTGCTTGATGTATTGGGTATATGGATGATTACGCCGTTAGCCGCTTTATACGTATTTCGCCATGGTGTTCTCGAACAGGTGTTTGTCGGGTTGTTGCCCGCTTGGATTATAGCTGTTGCCCTCGTAACTGGATCAATTTGGGAAATGTATAAGAAGTTGGGAATTACGGTGTTTGCTGCATTAGTAATGTACGGAGCGGTGATATATTTCAATTTTATTCCCTTCAATGAACAAGTGTTTTTCCAAAAATCACAATCACGAATTATCTATGAAGAAGAAACTCAAGTTGTGAAGGCAATTTACCGTCGTGCAGACGGTAAACCTTTCTATTTTCAGGCATTTACGATACCCGTATTTTGGCAGGACGGTTGGGAATACCTTTTTTGGTATATCGGGACAAACAAATACGGCTATATTCCAATCGAGGAAGATAAATCGGTTATCTATGTTATAACCCCGAAGATCTATTGGGATCCATATCTGTCTCTTTTTAAAAAGAACTGGTATAACGAAACGGTATCGACATGGGGAAAATTGACGTTTGAACAGACAATTGGTGAATTTACGATAGAGGAACGAATAAAATGAAACAACTTCTTCCCTGGATTTCCGTTGTGATAATTGCTCTCTGTATCGCGGTTGTTCCATGGTTTGGAAGAGCATACATTCCAACGCACGATGGAGAGTATCATATTGTCCGCATCGTTGAATTTTCTAAAATGCTTTCCGCAAGATATCTGTTTCCCAGATGGGCTCCCGATCTCAACAGTGGGTATGGAATTCCTATATTCGAATTCCATTACCCATTTCCGAATTATATTGGAAGTTTTCTTCGATTGTTCACGCACGATGCAGTCTATGCGTACCAATACGCGGTTGGGATAGGGTTCATACTGGCCGGTATATTTTTGTTTTTATGGTTGAAAACAAGATTTTCTTCGTTTGCCGCATGTATCGGAACGATCATTGGCATATTCATACCATACTGGTTTGTAACACAGTACGTTCGCGGATCTATCGGTGAAGTGTGGGCAACAGCGTTTCTTTTCATGGTGCTGTTTTTCGGAGAGCATAAGAAAAAAATTCCAGTTGCATTAGCGTACGCAGGCGTAATCCTCAGTCATAATATTCTGGCGTTAATGTATACGCCATTTTTATTTGTCTATTGGATCATCCGTAAACGGTATGTCAATTGTTTTTCCATGGTTTTTGGTATTGCCGTCGCATGTTTTTTTTGGCTGCCGGCGCTTCGTGAGGGGAAATATGTGGTTGGATTAAATACAGTACTGTTCAGTGACCACTTCATTCAGGTATACGAATTGCTCATCCCCTCATGGGGAACCGCGTTTTCCGGTGGAACAGTGAGTGGAAACAAAATGTCATTTCAACTCGGAATTGTACCAATGGCCATTATCCTTCTGGCAGTAGTAACAATGATTAGGGAAAGAAAAAAAGAAATGAAATACAGTATTTTGTATATGTATCTGGTGCTGGTTGGAGCACTGTGTCTTATGTTTTTCTTTTCCAAAGGAGTGTGGTACTTGATTCCCATTATCCAATTCATTCAATATCCCTGGCGGATGCTCTCGTTTACATTGGTAACTATACCATTCCTTGCCGCGTATGCAGTTTCATCAACGAAACGTCGATTCGCTGGTATTATTCTGGCGCTTCTTGCGATTGTCCTATCGTATTCTTATACCAGACCTGTCCAATACCAAGCGCGAAACGAAACGTATTATGTTACTCGTTCAAATTTTATGGACGGAACATCGTCGATGGGAAACAGTTTTTCAACAATATGGACACCCTGGAAAGATGCGAGAACGGAAGAGCTCATAACTGTCGTAAACGGTAACATAACTGGGATCGAAAAAAACAACTATCTTGCCAAAACGGCTCACGTTTCGTTGAAAGCAGACGGAGAGGTTATCATGCACACAGTCTATTTCCCCGGATGGACGGCATTTGTTGACGGGAAGGAACAGCCTATTGCCTATCAGAACGATGGTATTATCCATGTCGCTGTTCCGACAGGTGAACATGTTATTACAATGGTATTTCGCGATACGCCAATACGGAAGACAGCATCGGGTATATCGATCGTCGGTTTGGTCGGTCTGTTAGCTTGGGGTATACTTTCATATAGGGGAAACAAACAATAGATCTATGAATATAGCAATTGATACTTCTCCATTGTCATCAGGACATCGTACGAGAGGAACAGGGGTATACACGCGCTGCCTTGTTGATGCTCTAAAGGTGTATGTTCCGGAACACACATATCAATTATTAACAACCCACGATTCAGCATCAAAACATGTTGATCTCATACATTATCCTTATTTTGACCCGTATTTTTTAACACTTCCGTGGAAAAGGACTGCCCCAACCGTGGTAACGGTCCACGATCTTATTCCTTTGGTGTTCCGTGATAAGTTTCCATCGGGAATTCGTGGGCAGGTGAAGTGGAGTATACAGAAAAAATTATTATCAACGGTTTCACGGATTATAACGGACTCAAAATCCTCAAAAAAGGATATTGTGCAGATTACCGGGATTGCGGAGGAAAAGATAGACGTTATTTATCTTGCTCCGGCCCCAACACTGAAACCTGTTGCAAATCCCACGGATCTTCGGAGAATACAGAAAAAATATAATCTTCCAAAAGAGTATGTTTTGTACGTCGGGGATGTTAATTGGAATAAAAACATCATGGGATTGTTAGAGGGGATAGCCAAGACGAACGTACCGCTTATGCTTGTCGGGAAGGCCTTTGTAGATGAATCGCTTCGAGAGGTGCAAGAAGTGAATGCACAAATAAAGTTGTTACATCTGGAAGATCGTGTTTATAAACTCGGATATGTACCGGATGATGAGCTGCGTGCGTTGTATTCCTTGGCTCTTTGTTTAGTTCAGCCGTCATGGTATGAAGGGTTCGGACTTCCGGTGCTTGAAGCGTTTGCCTGTGGTTGTCCTGTTATCGCATCAAATAATTCGTCGCTGGTTGAAATTCGTGGTCCTTCGTTTAGTGTGGATCCGGGCGATTCGGAAAGTATTTCCGATGCAATTAAGAGCGTGCAAACGTTCGATGTAAAAAAACGGCAACAGATTATCCGCGAGGGGTTTTCATGGGTGAGGCAATTTACATGGGAAAAAACTGCAAAAGAAACCGCATCCGTATATGAAAGGTGCTTAGAATGAAAAAATTATCGATAATTGTTCCTGTATATAATGAAGAAAAGACGATCGATGAGGTATTGCATCGTATCTTGAACGAGCCGCTTGCTGGATGGCAAAAGGAAATCATTGTCATTAATGACGGATCAACGGATAAGACCAGAAAAATTTTAGATAAATGGCGAAAAAAGGTTACGGTGATTGAAAAAGACAAGAATGAAGGGAAAGGAAGTGCACTAAGTATCGGTTTTAGGAAAGTAACTGGCGATATCGTGCTCATTCAGGATGCCGATTTGGAATATAGTCCGTCAGATTATCCCGTCCTTCTGTCTCCGTTTGCAAACGAACGCGTCTCCGTTGTATACGGATCACGATTTTTAGGTCCTCATTTATCAACAATGTTCATCTACGCGCAAGGAAATAAATTTATTACATTCGTGGCAAACATTTTATTTAATACAAACCTTACAGACATGGAAACTGGTTTTAAGGTAATGAGAAGGGAAGTTGTTGAGGGTATGCATATTGATTCAAAACGGTTTGAAGCGGAACCGGAAATCACTGCAAAAATTTTAAAACGTGGATATCAGATTTATGAAGTTCCCATTTCATATATGGGAAGAACGTTTGAAGAAGGAAAAAAACTTACCTGGAAAGATGGACTCACCGCACTGTTTACCCTCATAAGATACAGAGTATTCTAATATGGTGATAAAAAACGTAATTAAGAAAATAACTTCTCATTCGCTGGCCCGTGACAGCGCAACGATGTTTGCTGGATCCATGACAGCTAATATTTTTTCGTACCTCTATCATTTGCTTATGGGTCGGTTGCTTGGGCCTATCGGATATGGCGAACTATCCTCCCTTCTTTCGATTTTCTATATTTTTTCGATCCCGTTAAGCGTGGGTCAATTGGTGCTCGTTAAATTCGTATCTGTGTTCAAAGCAAAGGGGGAAATTGGTCAGTCAAAAACGCTTTTTTTGAAAGTGACAAAATTATCGCTAATTGGGTGCATCGTACTTTTACCAATAATTATCATAATATCCCCTTGGATAACTGATTACTTACAAATACGGCAACCGATTATGTTTATTTTGGTCTATGGTATCTTCGTTTTTTCTTTACTGACGGTTATTATGGCGAGCGTATTACAGGGATACCAAAAGTTTTTGTGGGTGAGTATTTTGGGAGCAGGAGCAATTCTAATTAAGATCTGCTTTAGCGTACCTGCTGTACCATTTGGTGTTGTTGGTGTTTTGATAGCAGTACTCCTATCGGCAATACTTGCATATGCATGCAATTTCATCCCCTTAGGATTTTTATTTCGCGTTCCGGCTCTTACGATGAATATAACCAAAAAGGAAGCATTCTCGTTTGCAATACCGACCTTATTGGTTACGCTCGGTATGACGTCTCTGTATTCGACAGACATGATATTGGTGAGACATTATTTTCAACCGTTGGAAGCTGGGATTTATGCGTCACTTGCGGTAATGGGAAAGATCGTATTTTATGGCACATCCGTCGTCACATTGGTTTTTTATCCGGTATTATCTGAGCGGTATGCGAAAGGGGAAAGGACGAGATCAATGATACGTATAGGTTTGGGCGCAGTGACTGTAATTTCATCCGGTATCACGCTGCTCTACTTTTTATTTCCGAAATTAATCATTTCATTATTATTCGGTACATCTTATTTAGCCGGAGCTCCTTATTTAGGGATCTTTGGTGTATTTTTGGTGTTGTATACAATAGGAAATATGTTTACCACTACATTTTTGGCAACGGGCAAGACGAAAATGTGGTGTATTCCGGTAGTCGCTGCACTGTTGCAGATTTTGGGAATTATACTATTCCACAATACCTTGCTCACCGTTATTTATATTGATATTGCCATCTCTATCCTGCTTGTGTTAGGGTTAGGTGTATATTACGTGCGTGACCGGAAAGAACGACCATGAAATTATTCAGTTTGATTATTCCTGTATATAAGCAAGAGCACACTATTAAACGTGACATAGAAAAAGTCATCGAAGCATTCGATGCAGTTTCGATTCCCTTTGAAATTCTTCCCGTGCTTGATGGATACATCGATAACAGTGAACAGGAAATCAGGAAAATTACCGATAAGCGGGTACGCTTGGTCGGATACCCAACAAACCACGGAAAAGGGTATGCCGTACGATTTGGATTTGCGCATGCTGCAGGTGATGTCATTGGGTTTATGGATGCTGGCGGCGATTTATCTCCGAAAGCACTTGTTCCCATGCTTGCACAATTTGATTTTTTGAAAGCGGACGTCGTGCTTGGCAGCAAGCGTCATCCGGATTCAAAGGTGGAATACCCGGTGTACAGACGAATTCTTTCCTGGGGCTACCAAAGGCTAATTCATATATTGTTTGGGATCAACATTCGGGATTCTCAGGTGGGGATGAAAATTTATAGACGGAAATTGTTGGAAGATGTGTTACCGCGCTTACTGGTCAAAAAATTTGCATTCGATATAGAGATACTCGCTGTTGCATATCATTTGGGATATGCAAAAATTTACGAGGCACCGATTGAGTTGAATTTTCCAAAAGCTGTATCGACTATTACCATCGAAAAGATACTGCGGACTGTCGGCAATATGTTAAATGATACGTTTGCCGTATTTTATAGACTGCATATCCTTCATTATTATGACAATGCGAATAAACGCAAATGGCGATTCGACCCCGAATTGAACTTTAGGATAAATGTTGGGTAAAGTATGAATATTTTACTTCTGAATTGGCGGGATCCATGGCATCCAAACGCTGGTGGAGCTGAAATTGTGACCATGGAACACGCAAGGGCTTGGGTAAGGGCAGGACACAGCGTCGTATGGGTAAGTGGTGGATACTATGAACAACGGAAAAAGCGGGAAATAGTCGACGGTATTACATTTCTTCGATTTGGTGGAGCGTTGACCATTCATTTAATTGTTCCTTTGTTTGTTCTTGCTGAAGGGAACAAATATGACGTTGTTGTCGATGAAGTGCATGGGATTCCTTTTTTTGCACCGCTGTTTACTCGGGTGCCAGTAATAGCATTCATTCATGAAGTAGCGGATGAAATTTGGGATTATATGTATAAATGGCCGATCGCTTCAATAGGAAAGTTGCTGGAACGTTGGGCGTTTCGATGGTATCGACGGTGTCTTATTTGGACGGATGCGCCATCAACCATTAATGAGCTGGTTGGGTTGGGTATACCAAAAAATCAGTGTTACGCAATTCCCTGCCCTATTGTTAAACAAAATATAACAAATTCCGAAAAGAAGGAAAAACAACCGACCTATATATTTGTTTCGCGTGTAGTCCGCATGAAGGGGATTGAAGAAGTTTTAAAAGCATTCTCGTTTATCATCAAAGAGCAACGAGCAGCGAATCTTTGGATTATCGGAAGCGGGAAGGCTTCATATATTCGTGAATTGAAGCGAATGGCGGAAGAATATGGAATTATCAAACACGTCGAATTTTTTGGATCGGTATCAGAGCAGGAAAAATACATACGCATGGCACGTGCTCATTTGCTTCTTCACGGTTCTGTCAAAGAGGGATGGGGACTGGTTGTCCTTGAAGCTGCATCAGTTGGTACACCTTCTGTGGTATATAACGTCGCAGGACTTAAGGATGTTGTCAGAGACCGCAAAACAGGTGTCGTCATAAAAACGAATTCACCACAGGATATGGCACGTGAGGCGATATTGCTTTACCAAGATAAGAAACACTATACGCGGTTTCAGCTTGCCGGAAAGAAATGGGTCGACGGTTTTGACTGGAATATCGTGACGAAACAGAGCATGGAATTGTTAACTAATGTTGCTCACAAAAAATTATGAAAAAATGGATTGTCACAAGTATCCTCATTGGCATCATTCTGGTGGGATATTGGCTTCGTCACGATCATTTCTCAGTTTGGCCGAGAGAGGGGGCGACATTTGATGAATTTGCATGGACGTTTCAGGGGTTGAGCATCTTAAATACCGGCATTCCCGTGTCGTGGTCGCCGCACACCGCATATACGAATGCGACAGAATATTTCAATCCGCAAGGAACACATTTCCGTTTGGTAAAACCCTACCTTGAGCATCCGCCACTTTTCGGACTTGTTGCAGGAACATTTGCGAAACTCCGTGGGGTAAATACATTCGATCAAGTTACTATTCAACGGATTCGCCCGCTCGGTTTGTTGATGGGAGTTACGTCGATTACCGCCGTATTTTTGCTCGCAAACGCAGTGTACGGTAATATCGTCGGACTGATCGCGGCAGGAGTGTATGCAGTCATTCCGACTGTTGTAGTCGGATCACGGCTTGTCCAAAACGAGAATTTTTTCATCCCGCTATTTCTGTTTGCCCTCTATTTTGCCTATCGGTATATCGAAAGGAGCGCAAAGAATAAGAAGCTGATTACCGCAGATCTTATCGTGTCTTCCGTGCTTTCGGGGATACTCATTCTGGCGAAGATGCCATGGGTTACGGCGACAATAGCGGTCGTTGGCATGTTTCTTATTGCAAGGAAATGGAAGGCAGCGGGAATTGTGTTTGGGACAACTACAGTATTTTTGATCGGATGGCTCATCTACGGATACACGATGGACGCAGCTGTTTTTCCCAATCTTTGGAAGCTACAGCTTGCCCGGTATGACATGGCGTTCGATAGTCTATTTATCATGTTCCGTGATCCAATCACTGCGGACCGGCTGCTTGTTGACGGATGGATTTACTTCGGTTGGGCAGCGATAGTCTGGCTTTGTACGAAGGATCTGAAGAAAAACTTACCGATCATTATCGGTTTCTTGGCATATCTCGCGGTATTTGTGTTTGCAATTCCCAGCGAACCGATGCACGGATGGTATCGGTATCCATTTTATCCATTTTTGGCAATCGCAATTGCCGTATTTTTCAAAGAGTATTGGAATAGGAATTATGTAGTAACCGCGATTTCCTATGTTGTGATTGGGTTATCCATGTTTGCAGGCAGCTGGGGAAGGGTATTCGGTTTTTCCTATCCGGTGTTTCGGACATATTTGGCACTCATCGCATTCAATGCACTGCCTGCAGTTTTTCCGAAGTTAGCGGATAAGAAAATATTCCGATGGACGAACCGTATTGTGCTTGTTCTTATCATCCTTCTTTCATTTTGGACGATAATCGCGTATAACGAACAGTGAGTATATGCATACCATCAGTTTCACTGTCGTTATCCCAACGAAGAATTCCGAACTGCACATCAGTCGGTGTCTTCAAAGTATCCTCCGTCAGAATTATCCAAAATCATGTATAGAAGTAATTGTCAGTGATAATGAGAGTGTCGACAAAACCCTGGATATAGCGAAACGAAACGGAGTAAAAACAATCACAATCAACGGACCGGCGCCGCTTGTCTGTCAGCAACGGAATGTCGGTGCAGCGAAAGCGAAAGGGGATTATCTGTATTTTCTGGACCACGATATGGAGCTGCCGGTAAATTTTTTCCAACACGTTGCGAATCAGATACGGATGAAGCCTTTTATTGATGCGTGGCAGGTTCCCGAAATAGTTGAAGGAAAAGATATATTGTTGAGCAGAATGAAGACATTCGAAAAAATGAGTTATGGAGGAACATATATCGCTTCCGCCCGGATCATCAAACGCGAGGTTTTCAGGAAAAATGGTTTACGTTTCGAAGAATCGTTGTCGGGCGGACCGGCTGATTGGGATATGGATTTGCAACTAACGAAAGCGAAGAAGCAAATTGATTTGTTGGATACGTCCGTTATCCACCATGAAGAGGCATTGTCGATTGGTCAATCAATCCGCAAAAAAAAGACGTATTTTGACGGAATCGAAAAATATAAGGCGAAATGGCGACGTAAAGATAGAAAATTGTATAATGAGGTGCTTATTCAGCAGCAGTTCAATCCGTGGTACAGATTGTTCTCGGTATTTTTTACACGGAAAAACTGGTTGAATACGGTGAAACAGTTGCACATATATATAGTGTTCCTGATTTACAAAACGGCGATGGGATTGTCATTTTTAAAATAATTTATGGATAGCAAAAAAATATATCTGTTGGGCATTGGCGGGATGGCACGCGAAGCATATCAGTTATGCAACATAGTCTATCCAAAAAGCAAAATATGCGGATTCGTTGTTGATACGGTAGCGCCGAATATTTCTTCGATTGACCATGTTCCCGTGATACGGACGGACGATTTTCTCAAATTGGATTCAAAAAAAATCAGTGTCGTTGCATCAATCGGATCGCCCGAAAAGGAAGCAATGATTAACCGGATAATTTCTGCAGGCTTTACGTTTGTGTCTGTCGTACATCCGAGTGTGATGATAGATAAAACGGTCAAAATCGGAAAAGGCGTTATTATCAATCGAGGCGTTGTTCTGACGAGAGATATAGAAATCGGCAACTATTCGATTATTAACATCACATCGTCAATTAGTCATGGTTGTGTCATTGGCAATTATTGTCATATTTCACCGGGTGTACACATCGCAGGAGATGTGACGATCGGAGACGGTACTTGGGTGGGAATTGGGACAACGGTGATACAGAAAAGAAGGATCGGCAATAACTGTATGATCGGCGCGGGATCAGTCATTGTTGAAGATATACCGGATAATCGTTTAGTATACGGTAATCCCGGAAGAAGAAAACGTACAATTACAAAAAAAGACTGGAAGACACTTTTACTATGATATTTGTAACGAAAAGCGAATTGCCGAAAATACAAGAATACGTTTCATATCTCAAAAAGATTTGGAAAAGCTCAATATTAACGAATAATGGGCCGCTCGCGCAGCAGCTCGAAAAGGAATTAAAAAGTTATCTCGATTGCGAAAATCTTGCGTTGGTAACGAATGGAACATTAGCGCTGCAACTGGCTTTTCGCGCCATGCAGTTATCGGGTGAAGTTATCACTACGCCATTTACATTCGCCGCAACCTCAACGGCGCTCATCTACGAAGGTCTGAAGCCGGTTTTTGCTGACATTGATTCTGACACATTTACCATTTCGCCAAGTGATGTGAGGAAAAAAATTACGAAACGAACATCGGCAATTTTGGCAGTACACGTCTATGGAAATCCATGTCATATGGAAGAGTTGGCGAAAATCGCGCGCGAACATAACCTGAAACTGATCTATGATGCCGCGCATGCGTTCGGAGTTGAGTATAAAGGTAGATCCGTCATGCAATATGGTGACGTAAACACCTTAAGCTTTCACGCAACGAAAGTGTTCAATACTATCGAAGGCGGTGCCATTATCACGAAAACCAAGAAAGCAGTAGACAGTGTGAAACTACTTCGGAATTTTGGCATCGTATCGGAAGAGGATGTGGAAATAGCCGGTATCAACGCAAAGATGAATGAGTTCCAGGCTGCTATGGGGCTTTGTAACATCAAAGCGATCGAAGCAAAGATAAAAGCAAGGAAGTCGTTGTACGAAATATATGCGAAAGCATTTTCGGGAAATAAAAATATCCGAATGCAGAAACTGACAGCTTCGAAATACAATTACAGTTATATGCCTGTGGTATTTCGATCGAAGACCATCAGGGATCGCGTTCATGACGAATTGGTAAAATCCGCGATAAAACCAAGGAAATACTTCTATCCGCTAATTTCCGACTTCAAATTTATCGATCAAAAACGCGGCACATCATTGCCCGTATCGAAGAGCATCTCCGATGGAGTGCTTTGTCTGCCGTTATATTCAAGCCTCAATCATTCAATAGTAAAGAAAATAGCCCAAATCGCGCTATCTAACGCATGATCAAAAAAATATACAACGTATGCGTTTTTTCTGTAGGGCGACTTCGTGCCGCTATTTGGAAGCTGTTTTGCAAAAGAATTGGGAAAGACGTTTTTATATTGGGTAGTTGTCAGTTATTAAGTCCTGAAGGAATAGAAATTGGTGATTATTCAGGAATTAACCATCATGTGGTTTTATCAGGTGCAGGAGGGTTGA
>CAYUUX010000008.1:0-26693 GCA_964448085.1 uncultured Gammaproteobacteria bacterium
ATTCAACTAAATACATCAAAAACAAATGAACCAAAAAAATAACATAAAATATCCGGTAAAAGAAGAGATGCATGAATAAAAAACATGTATATATAAATCCAGCAATTTTGCTCGTTGTACTACTGCTTGCAGCAGTTACCCTTTTCTCTCTATATCTTATTAAGAATCCAATTCATGATATTTCTTTATCGTTTTTTGATAAGAAAGAAAAAGAACAAAAGGTGCTTGTACTTAAAGTTATTGATGGAGATACTCTTCGGGTGCAAATAGACGGCAAAGAGGAGAGTATCCGATTAATAGGTATTGACGCACCTGAAAAATACGCAGGTAAAGCACCTGAGTGTTTTGCAGAAGAATCAAAAATACATTTAGAACAACTACTTCAAGGGAAAAATATCCACTTGGAAGTTGATCTGAGTCAAGACGATAGAGATGTGTATGGTCGTCTTTTGCGATATGTTTATATTGAAGAAGGGGACAACATCAATTTTCGTATGATACGGGATGGATTTGCCAGGGAATTTACGTATAAACACCCATATTGGTTGCAAGAAGAATTCCGTGAGGCAGAATATCTATCTAAAACATCAAATAGCGCGTTATGGTCTTCCTGTCAGGAAAAATAACCATGAGACAAAACAAACCAATACTTATTAAAGTAAACGATAAAATGCAGCATGGGTATACATATATCCGCACGGAGCCAGTTGGAGAAAATTTTCATCCAGAATTTAAACCAGAAATTACTCCAAAAGAAATGTTGGAATTTGGGGTATTTGGCGGTAAGTATTTAACCGACTGTCAGAAAGAATTTCCTAAGGATTGGTTTTTGAAGGCAAAATTATCTCCAAAGAAAAAAGAGATAAAGTTGAACTATTTTCAGGTTGATGCAAGCCAACCGTTGAATGTGTGGAGACGGAACGGCTGGATACATCGTGATGATCCAAGGGGATGGTTTCAATGGTATTGCCGATATTATATGGGGAGACGCCATGAAGACGATTACCGTCAAATTAAGCGTTGGAAAGCAATGCGAAGACACATTGGACAAATAAAAAAGTATTGCAAAACCGAAGATAAATCGTGTAGAACACGCCAACGGCAAGCACTCCTCCATTGGGCGTATGATAGTCGGTTTATATAAGAAACAAAAACACAATATAGCTTAACTTTTATGACTTCTTTAGGAAGCGATCTTCATTTTGTATATTCGCTTCGACTGCCGACTGTATCGACTTGTACATGAAGATCAAATTCCAAAAATGCAGCGTCATCAGTATATGTATCGCCGGAATCACCGGGGTCACGATAGAGTCGACATACCAGCATGCTGGAAATACCTTTTCCTGTACCGTCGATAGCCGGGAATGCAGATATGAGCTGTTTCCATGCAGTCGAATCTGTTGATTTAGCGGTTGACGAAATTGTCGTCGTTGCGGGGAATGTATCATTGATGTTTTGCCATGTATATTCGAGATGCCAAACGACATCACCAGAATTTGCAGTGGTCGGTGTCCAATGAACGTGTGGATAGATGTTTGTTCCAACAGAATAGGAATGGGGAAGTTGTACAGTAAAAAATACTTGTTCTATTGGAGTTGTGCTCGCACCATTAAATCCATAAATGCGTGTCATCGTTGCATCGCCCAAAAAATTTATATAATCTGGTGCATTTCCGCCGGCAGCAGCTTGCTCTCCCGGAATACGTACGTCATCCCAAACGGTTGCGTTTCCTGCAAAATGTAAGGTTCCATCGCTTTCAAAATCCGTATAGTTGGAAGCGTCTCCGAATCGAGCAGTACCGACGACGGATAATTTTGAAGCAGGATCTGTTGTACCGATTCCAACATTTCCACCTGCATTATAAATATTTGACGAGTCTGTAATCCAAGCAGTTCCACTCCAGTAGAGTGTGTTTCCTGCTGAGGATCCTGACGGTATCGCCCCGGTTGCTCCGGTTGGACCGGCAATTCCTGTTGCTCCTGTGCCCCCAGATCCACTCGGTCCTGTAGGACCAGTTGCGCCCGCAGAACCGTCAGTGCCGCTTGCGCCCGTTGGCCCTGCATTGCCTACGATTCCCGTCGCACCTGTTGCACCAATAGGTCCGGTTTGGCCCGTTGCACCTTGTAAACCACTTGCTCCCGTTGGTCCTGTTTGACCAACTACTCCAGTTGCCCCTGTAGCGCCGGTTGGTCCGGCTCCACCTGTTGCACCAGTTCCACCAGAACCTGTTGCGCCCGTTGGACCTGTTTGTCCAGTTGCTCCAGTTCCTCCAACCGCTGCCGCTGTTCCGTCTGCACCCGCATCTCCCTTGTCGCCTTTGTCTCCTTTATCACCCTTGTCACCCTTGCTTCCTGTTGCACCTTGAGTTCCTCCAACTCCATTATAGCCGCGGGCACCGGTTGCTCCAGTTGCTCCATCAAGACCTTGTAAATTGGTAATATCAAATCCAGTTAAAGAAAGTCCTTCATTTGTTGAATCGATGACAAGGGTACCAATGGGAGATTGAATATTGATTTGTGGGAAAGCTTCGAGACTACATGTTAATGTTCGTCTTCCGAAAGTAGCACAGTATAAAAAACGAACAAAGGAAGAAAAACGGGATGATGAAGACTCCTTTGCTAGTGCAGGTAAAGGTTGTATAAAGAAAAAATACAAAAAAACAATGCTAAGAAAACCAAATTTCTTCACTGTATAACTATATCATATAAGAATATTTGTTTATAAAAATCCATCAGAGTTGTGTATAATCAAATGCGATGAAACGAATCGCGTTAAACAGCTTCATCGCTGCTTTTTCCATCGCTGTCATTTTTCTGTCGATACTATTTTTGTTTGGCCCCGTTGACATGCGCAATCACGACATCCAAATATTTGTGGTTCCGGAACAAACTGACAATTTTGACATACCGAAGGTGCTTGTTGATAAGGGATATGTACGACATGCGTGGCTTGTACGCATGATGATCGGTGGAAGATCTATTCAACAAGGGGGGTATCGTATTGCTCCATCCATGTGGTCGTTGCAGGTAGTAAAAAAAATAACGGGTCAACCAGAGTTTGTATGGATTACGATACATGGTTGTCAAAGAAGAGAACAGATAGGGGAATTGTTACAGGAAAAGCTTCGATGGAGTGCTTTACGGCGCGACGAATTTATAAATGCATATAAAACATTACAGCCAGAGTATATTGAAGGGGTATATTACCCCGATACCTATCTGTTACCGATAGATGAATCAGGAATACAAATTGCGCAACGGTTGATTGCAAGGTTCAACGAAAAATTTGCACCGTATTTTAATAAATTTCAGGAAGCGAATATACGATGGTTTACGGCGTTAAAAATTGCATCACTTATTGAACGTGAAGCTGCCGGAAAAGAGGACATGAAATTAATTGCAGGAATTATTTGGAATAGGTTGGATACTGGAATGCGTTTGCAGATAGATGCAACGATGCAGTATACGAAAGGCAAAAAGCCTGATGGTTCGTGGTGGGGAAACGTTGATTTATCGGAAAAAACAACAGACTCTCCTTACAATACATACCTTTATAAAGGATTGCCGCCGACGCCAATCTGTAGTCCTTCGATAGATTCAATCGAGGCGGTGCTCAATCCAGAAGAAACGCAATGTCTTTTTTATTTACACGATAAAAATCGACAGATTCATTGTGCAAAAACGTATGAGGAACACAAAAAAAACATAGAAGTGTATTTAAAAACGGATTCATGATTGTGCGAAAAGTACGTTCATTGCTGTTGTCGTGAGTTTCTCGTAATATACAAAGGGGTCCATACTATGCCTTGGTATTTTTTTGCCTTCTTATCAGCAATATTTGCCGCAGCAGTTGCCATTTTAGGGAAAATCGGAGTAGCGAACATACATTCAAATCTTGCTACGGCGATTCGAACGGTCGTAATACTGGTGTTTGCTTGGGGTATCGTATTTGCTCAAGGGTTACAAAAGCAAATAGGGACAATCCCAAAACACACGATGCTTTTTTTGCTGTTATCAGGGGTGGCAACCGGGTTATCCTGGTTATTCTATTTCCGCGCATTGCAACTTGGTTCAGCTTCACAAGTGGCACCAATTGATAAATTTAGCCTTGTTTTGACGATCATTTTTGCACTGCTGTTTTTAAAAGAGAAAATAACGTTTTCGGTTGTAATCGGTGTTATTCTTATAACAATAGGGATGCTGTTTATATTGTGGAATAAATAATGAATTATGCGTTTTAAAGAGGTTCGCGCATTCATGCATGAATTACAGTTCGTCTATAATCCTGAAATGAGGGATCAATACAACAAAACCCATAAACCGCTGTTTCCAAAAACTGGAGAAAGTCAGCCACAAGAGGCAAATATCCCATCTTTGAGGCGATCCGCAACGATATACGAAATTCGGATGATGTTGGAAAGAAAAAAGCCTCAAGAGTGATAAAAAAATCACCTTGTTGACAATGCTGAAAAACTCGGTATAATTATCCCTAATTGAATAGCCCAAAGAGGCGAACGTTCATTGTTCGCTTCTTTCTTTTGCGTTTTTTGAAGATTTTTTGAATTTATTCATAATGTCTAAAAATACAAACACCCAGCGGTTATATTGGGGAAAGGAATACACAGATCTTCCTCAATTAGATCTTACTTTGGTTCAACGCGAATCGTACCAATGGTTTTTGGAAGAAGGTGTGAAATCTCTCCTTGCAGAAATTTCTCCCGTCCACGATTTTACAGGAAAGAATTGGGAATTAGCTTTCAGTGATTATTTTTTCGGTAAACCACGATTAACTCCACATACTGCCATAGAAAAAGGGCTGACCTATGATATGCAGCTGAAAGTGGTTGCCTCATTGACGAATAAGCAGACTGGCCACCACGTGACGCAGGAAGTATTCTTGGGCGACGTTCCGGCTATGACACAAAATGGAACGTTCATTATCAACGGAACGGAACGATGTGTGGTCAATCAATTGGTAAGATCTCCTGGAATCTATTTTACCGGGGAAGTAGATCCAACCACAGGGCGGACATTGTATAGTGCTGAAATCCGTCCAATGCACGGATCATGGCTGGAAATGTTCATTACACGAAATGACGTGCTTATGGTACGAATCGACAGACGTCGAAAATTTGTAGCGAGCACATTTTTCCGCGCTCTCGGTTTTTCTTCCAATGAGGAGATTAAACAGGTATTTGCATCAGTTGATACAAACCCTGCGCATCGATATATAGAAGCAACCCTTGCTAAGGATCCAACAACAAACCAGAATGAGGCTATTTTGGAAATGTATCGAAAATTACGTCCAGGGGAACCAATTGTTCTTGATAACGCCAAAGAGCTTTTCCAAACCATGTTTTTTGACAATCGTCGATATTCCCTGGAGCGTGTCGGTCGATATAAAATGAACAAAAAACTTGGTATAGATGTGCCAAACGACAAAGAACATTGGGTGATGACGAAAGAGGATGTCATCGGTGGCATATCGTACCTTATAAATGTTGCAAACGGAAAAGGCGATGTTGATGACATTGACCATCTTGGAAACCGACGGGTTCGAAGAGTCGGGGAACTTGTGGCAACAAATGCTTTTCGTGTCGGATTGCTTCGTTTAGAACGTTCCATTCGAGAAAAGATGAGCTTGGCAGGTCCGCAAGCGGTTGATCTTCTTCCGACCCAACTTGTTAACGCGCGTCCGATCATTGCTGCAATTAATGACTTTTTCCGGACAAGCCAGCTCTCCACGATTCTGGATCAGACAAATCCATTGTCGGAAATAGACAACCTACGAAGATTTACCGTTATGGGAATCGGTGGAATCTCAAGGGAGCGCGCATCCTTCTCGATTCGTGATATTAATGCGTCACAATACGGTCGTATCTGTCCGGTTCGAAGCCCAGAAGGTCCAAACATCGGCCTTGTTACATATATGGCGATGTACGCACGGGTAAATGAATACGGATTTTTGGAAACACCATATAGACGAGTAGAAAAGCGCGTAGTCGGTGGGAAAACCAAGATGCACGTGACTGATGAGATTGTCTATTTGGATGCAAACGATGAACAATATCATTATATAACGCATGCGGACCTCGAAATTGATGGCCAAGGAAACATCGTTCCCGATCGCGCCCCAGTACGATACAAGGGGGAATTTTTGGAAGCAGATAGTACCGTTGTTGAATATCTGGACATCGTCGCTCGACAAGTTGTAGGAGCTCCCGCATCCCTCATTCCATTTTTAGCCCACGATGAAGCAAACAGAGCACTGATGGGTACCCACATGCAGTGCCAGGCTGTTCCGCTCATTCAGCCTCAGTCACCGGTCGTAGGAACCGGCATGGAACGATCCGTAGCATCGTCAATGGGAAGAATGATTGATGCAAAGGATGATGGAGCGGTGGTCTATGCAGATGCAACAACCGTAAAAGTGAAATACAAAAACGGTGATGAAGATACGTATTCGTTGGAGAAATTTAAGCGATCAGCCCAATCGACCTGCTACAACCAGCATGTTGAAGTAGCGACAGGTGATAAAGTTAAGAAAGGCGATGTATTGATTGAAGGACCGGCAACAGATGAGGGGGAACTAGCACTCGGATCCAACGTTGTTGTTGCATATATGTCCTTTGACGGTCTGGGCTATGAGGACGCTATTGTGATATCCGACCGTTTGGTAAAAGATGATGTATTAACCTCAATCAACATAGAAGAATATGAAGCCAGCGTTGTTGATACAAAACTCGGTCCTGAGGAAACGACCCGGGATATTCCCAACGTCGGAGAAGAAGCACTGAGGAATTTAGACAAAGACGGTATTGTCGTTGTTGGTGCGGAAGTTTCTCCAAATGACATTTTGGTCGGAAAGATAGCGCCAAAAGGTGAAACAGAGCTTACTGCTGAAGAGCGCTTACTCCGTGCGATATTCGGTGAAAAGGCAAGAGAGGTGCGGGACACAAGCCTTCGTGTGCCACATGGTGAACGCGGCACGGTTATTGACGTACGAATCCTTGATAAAGAAAAGGGAGACGAGTTGGAACCGGGGACCAATAGAAAAATCATCGTTAAGGTTGCGCAGATGCGTAAAGTCGTGGTAGGTGACAAATTAGCAGGACGACACGGAAACAAAGGTGTTATTTCCAAAATTATGCCAGCAGCAGATATGCCGTATATGGCTGACGGAACAGTGGTAGATGTGCTTATTTCTCCACTCTCCGTTCTTTCCCGTATGAATCTTGGTCAGCTGTTGGAAACCCACCTTGGACTTGCCGCGAAAAAATTGAACGTGAAGATTGCTGTTCCCGTATTTGAACAAATCAAGGAAGAAAAAATCGTCGGTAAAATCAAGGAAGCGGGATTGCCATTGTCTGGGAAAACAATCCTCTATGATGGCCGGACAGGGCGTCCATTCAGTGAACCCATCGTGATGGGTATTGGATTTATTATGAAACTCATTCACATGGTGGAAGACAAAACGCACGCACGGTCAACTGGGCCATATTCCCTTGTGACGCAACAGCCATTGGGAGGAAAAGCACAAATGGGCGGACAAAGACTTGGAGAGATGGAAGTGTGGGCACTGGAATCACACCGATCAGCCCATATTTTGCAGGAAATGCTTACGATTAAATCAGACGACGTAGTAGGTCGTGCAAAAGCATTTGAATCCATAGTCAAGGGAATTGATATCCCGGCATCCAACGTTCCTGAATCATTCAAGGTTTTGGTTAAGGAATTACAAGCGCTAGGACTTTCCATTAAACCGACGGGCGCAGTCACCGCAAAACAACTTGCAAGCGAAGAAACAAAAACTGATGTGCCGATTGACGCCAAAGAACTGGCAACCTTGTCAGGAGCGGAAGTCGTGCCTGACCAGGGTGAGAAAAAGGAAGAGACAAGTGTGGAGGAGTCTGTAAAAACGGAGTAATTATGGATAACAAATCAACCTTTGCGAATATTGTCGATTTTTCAGGATTGGAAATACGTCTTGCGTCAAGCGAAGACATCAAGTCTTGGTCGTATGGGGAAGTGACAAAACCGGAGACCATTAATTACCGTACATTGAAACCTGAAAAAGACGGATTGTTTGATGAACGGATTTTCGGACCGACAAAAGATTGGGAATGTTATTGTGGAAAATACAAGCGTATCCGGTATCGCGGGATCATCTGTGACAAATGCGGCGTTGAAGTTACACAAAGCAAAGTTCGTCGTGAACGAATGGGCCATATTACGCTAGCAGCTCCAGTTGCTCATGTATGGTTTTTCAAAAGCGCACCGTCAAAACTTTCACTGCTTTTGGATATCAGTCCACGCGCTTTGGAAGGTGTCATATATTTTGCGCAGTATTTGGTCATACGTGTCGATGAAGACAAAAAGAAAACCGTATTAAAACAACTTGCTGAGAGTGGTAAATCACGAAATGCCGAGGTTGAAGAACGGTTCAAGACAGAAAAGGCAAAAAAACAAAAGGAATTGTCACAAGAGAAGGAATCTATCCGTGAACGCATTAAAGGAAAAGAAGCGCAAGAGCTCGCCATTGCGGAACTCGCATTAAAGGAACGACAGGAAATTACTCTTCTGGAAGAGCAAATGACCAAAGAGGAAGGGAAGATCCAGGAAGTGGTTGATCAATTAGTCTCGATAGTAAAGAGCATTAAATCATTGACCACAATAACGGAAGATGAATATTTGAAATTAGTGGATTATGATGCAGCATCCTGTTTTACAGTGGGAATGGGTGCGGAAGCGGTGCTGGAAGTGGTGAAACAAGTAAATCTTGACAAGTTGGCAGCTGATTTACATGAAGAAATCAGAAACACTTCTGGACAGCGACATATCAAAGCAACAAAGCGACTTCGCGTTGTTGACGGTATGCACAAGGCAGGAATAAAACCACAGTGGATGATCATGTCTATTCTTCCTGTCATCCCTCCGGATCTTCGTCCAATGGTGCAACTTACCGGTGGACGGTTTGCGACGAGTGATTTGAACGATCTGTATCGACGTGTCATTAACAGAAACAACAGGCTTAAACACCTTATGGATTTGGGTGCACCGGAAATCATTCTTCGCAATGAAAAACGCATGTTACAAGAGGCAGTTGATAGCTTGATTGATGCAACACAACGGCCTTCTTCACGTGCCGTTATCCAGCCGTTGCGGTCCCTTTCTGATATGTTGCGAGGAAAGCAGGGGCGATTCCGACAGAATCTTTTGGGTAAACGTGTTGATTATTCAGGACGATCAGTTATCGTTGTGGGACCGGAATTGAAGTTAACACAGTGTGGAATTCCAAAAGAAATGGCTTTGGAAATGTTCAAGCCGTTTGTTTTGCGTGAGCTTATCACGCGAGGGATTGCGCCAAACGTCAAAAATGCGAAAAACGTTCTTGACAGACGAACACCGGAGGTGTTTGACATTCTTGAGGAAATTACCAAAAATCATCCTGTTCTGTTGAATCGTGCCCCAACGTTGCACAAGCTGGGTATCCAGGCGTTTTATCCTGTATTGATTGAGGGGTCGGCTATTCAGATTCATCCGTGCGTCTGCGCTGGATACAACGCGGATTTTGACGGCGATCAGATGGCTGTGCACATTCCACTTTCCAAAGAAAGCCAATTTGAAGCAGCCAATCTCATGCTTCCCACATTCAACTTGCTCAAACCTGCTGACGGATCTCCCATTACCGTGCCAAACAAGGAAATGGTTATCGGGTGTTATTACTACACGACAATCAACGCTCAACTGGCAGGAAAAGACGTGAAAGACATGCCATTTTTTGCCGACACTAAAGAAGCGATAGTCGCATACCAGACGGAACACGTAACACTGCGTGAGCCAATTCGGCTAAAAGTAAACGGTGAAGTTATCACTACGACAGTTGGGAGGATTTTGTTTAATGAACGTTTGCCTGAAAAGCTGCGTTTCATTAATACGCCCGTTAAAGCCGCAACGATAAAAACAATTATCACGCAAGCGCTTCGTCAATATCCGAAGGAAGAAGTTGTTCCCGTTATCGATGCAATCAAATCCATTGGATTTGAAGGTGCAACGTACTGCGGAGGATTGTCCGTTTCTGTATTTGATAATGAAATGGTAGAGGAAAAGGGTGCAATTCTTGCAGATGCGGAAGGGAAAGTAAAAGAAATAGACCAAAATTATCAACAGGGACTTATCACGCTTGAGGAAAAGAAACGGCTATCAAATGATGTCTGGATTGAGATAACCGAACAATTGGCAAATCTTACGTGGGAGCATATGCAGCCAGATAACCCTGTGAAAATGATTATCGATTCGGGGGGAGCTCGTGCATCCAAAGATCAATTAAAACAATTAGCCGCTATCAAAGGGCTTGTTGTAGATCCACTCGGAAAAATCGTGGAGTTGCCAACAAAAAGTAACTACCGTGAGGGATTATCAATTTTTGAGTACGTGACATCCACAAGAGGTTCAAGAAAAGGATTAACAGACTCGGCACTAAAAACAGCAGATGCGGGATATTTAACACGGAGACTCGTTGATGTTGCCCATGACGTGATTATCAGAATTGATGATTGTGGAACCGATGAGGGATTGGAAATACTTCGAAACGAAGACAGACAAACGGCATTCGCAGCACGTGTTATCGGGAGATTTGTCGCAGAGGACGTGACGGCGCCGGAAAGCAAAAAGGTCTTGATTGCTAAAGGCGAGATGATTGATGAAACGAATGTAAAATTATTGGATGAACATCAAGTGGAGAAAATTATCGTCCGCTCACCAATTACCTGTAAAGCACAGGTGGGAATGTGTGCAAAATGCTACGGTAGGGATTTCTCAACAACAAACGTTGTAGAAATGGGAACACCCGTTGGAGTTGTTGCTGCACAGTCAATTGGCGAACCGGGAACGCAATTAACCATGCGTGTGCGCCATGCGGGAGGAATCGTCGGCTTGGACGTTACCCAGGGGTTGCCACGCGTAGAAGAGTTGTTTGAATGCCGAACACCACGAGTGTTGTCTCCTATCACAGAAATTGCCGGTAAAGTGGAAGTAACGGAAACGGATCAAGGATACAAGATCGTTGTACGAAATACTTCACTCAAACCCGTCGAAGAGAGAGAATATATGGTGCCGCTTACAAGCGAACTGAAAGTGAAGACCGGTGATCTTATTGGTGCAGGAGATCAACTTTCCGGTGGATACCTTGATATTAAAGAAGTTTTGGAAATTCGTGGATTGCGAGGAGCGCAGAAATATCTCATTGCAGAAGTACAACGTGTATACGAATCGCAAGGAATCGGAATTCATGACAAACACTTTGAAGTAATAGTTCGTAAAATGAGCGATAAAGTTCGTATTGATTCCCCAGGAGACACAATTATGCTTCCTGGAGAGCTCGCAGATCGAGCGACGTTTACAGCGGAAAATGCAAGGGTGCTTGCCTCAGGAGGGGAACCGGCAACAGCAAGCATCGTTCTTCTGGGTATCACAAGGGCATCTTTGTATACAGAATCATGGTTGTCAGCAGCATCATTCCAGGAAACAACCAATGTTCTTACAGATGCAGCGTTGGCTGGTAAAGAAGACAAGTTGTTAGGACTCAAAGAAAACGTTATAATCGGACGACTCATTCCTGTGGACGCAGAGCGCGCAGCGATGAAAAAATAATATGCCAACCATTAATCAACTCATTAAGTCGGGGAGACGCAGAAAATCAAAAAAAGTGAAGGCAACAGCGCTTCGCAAATTTTTTAATGCACGTACCCGTCAGATGAAACAGACGCCATCACCGTTTAAACGCGGTGTGGTTACGTTGGTGAAAACGATGACACCAAAAAAACCAAACTCCGCTCTTCGGAAAGTTGCTCGTGTGAGATTATCAAACAAACAAGAGGTAACTGCATATATTGGCGGTATCGGACACGAACTTACGGAGCACGCAATCGTGTTGATCCGAGGTGGTCGTGTTCCTGACCTACCAGGTGTGAAATATCATGTTGTGAGAGGAAAATTCGATTCTACAGGGGTTGCAAACCGTAAAAAGGGACGCAGTAGATATGGCACCAAAGCCACGTCAGTTGGTCCAAGTACAGCAAAAGCAAGTTAAGGATACTATGAGATCAGCAAAAAACTACAAAAGAACATTACCGGCAGATTCTGTATATGGAAACCGTTTGTTAACGCGTTTTATCAACCGTGTAATGGTGAGTGGAAAAAAACGTACAGCTGAGCGACAGGTGTATGGAGCGCTTGATATCATCAAAGCAAAAGGGGAAGACCCAATAAAGGTGTTTGAGAACGCAATTAACACGGTTGGTCCGAAGCTTGAGGTGAAAGCGCGACGCGTTGGAGGAGCATCCTATCAAGTCCCTATGGAAGTACGTGGTGAACGTAGAATCGCCCTTGCTATTCGGTGGATTGTATCGCTTGCCGATAAACGCTCAAACAAAGAATACAAAACATATGCAGAAAAACTCGCAGCAGAATTGTTGGATGCATCAAATGGTGTGGGAGAGGCGATTAAGAAACGTGATACCATGCTTCGCATGGCAGAAGCCAATCGGGCGTTTGCTCACTTCAAGTGGTAAATTTAAGCGTCTTGAATCTTCCTGAGAAACTGTTGTTTGTGAGAAAATAGTGCAACGTACAGCATCCGCAGTCCCAATCCAAGAGTTATATACGCAATGGGGATAATTGGAGATATGATTCTGCCGATTCCATTTCCCTCATGTATATCGTTATACGCCCCGAGAGCCGTTGCAAGAACTATATAAGAAATGACGGTCATACTGAAAATAAAGAACGCTATAGGAAGAGGGAGCATTCCTTGTCGGACAGATGATTTGATAAAGAACCAGAGGACAAGAGGTACAAAAAACAATAGAACGAAGAATGAACACCTTAAGAACTGGTGGACTGCAGTAAGGAGACGGAAAAAAGAGAGAAATCCCATATTGTTATGAAAAGTGATCATATCAGGTGCAACACCATTGTTTGTGAGTATCATGGGGATATCAGGAAGAGTTTTTGTTAGGTATACCGATAAGTGAGCACAAACTACGGAATGGGTAAAAATTTGAAGTTCTTGCAACAACGGTTTATTGTAATAAACAGTTATATAGTTATCAGCCCATTCAAGAAATCGATATGGTTGATAATCTGAAGAAATGCGTTTCCATTCCGTTATTTTGTTTTTAAAGTATTCGCTTTTTGTATCCTCACTGATTGGTATATTTGCTTGAATAATTCTTCCAAGGATATTGATATCTGTTGTGTGGTTGATTCCCGTATATCCGTTAAGTCTTGAATTGCCGTATATATATGCACAGAGAAGAGCGGTGTAGAGAATTGTGGACAGAATAAACAATATAAGGCGTTTTTTTGTTGGCTTCAAAACATAGGAGAAGAAAAATGTTATAAAAGGGATCACAAGAAATACCGGTTTGGCAAGAAAAAGAATTACACCGAGAATAAATTGTACCCCCCCCATACAAAACGTTTTCGTAGTTTTAAGTGAGAGAATATATAAAAGAGACAGCAACGTTATCAGAAATGTTGCTGTCGATTCGGGTAGCATGAAGTGTTCCCAATAGAAAAGACTAGGAGTTGTCGCAACAATAAGTCCGATGATATATGACAATATAACAGGTGTTTTAACGAGATATAAGATAATCATGGTTGTAAGTACGGTAGAGACTCCAAACACAAAATTTGTGAATAAAATCAAATTGCTCGTGTTGGTATAAGATGGCTGTATGATCACTTCTTCAAGATATGAAGAGGGTTGAAGGATAAGTGCTAGAAGAAGAGGGTAACCTGGTGTTCGATTATCGTTGATGATATAGGAGATGGGTTGTTTTGCATGCAAAATTTTATACGCATTTTTGTAATAACCATAGCTATCGGCGTTTGCAACTAATGTTGGAGAGAAAGAAAGATATAATAGTCGGATCAGAATTGCCACAGCGATCACGATACACGCTGGAAATATACATTTTTTAATAATTCCCTGCATCATATAGTTCAAATCTCTTTCCTCATATTACCATTTAGGATTCTGGTATTGTCAATCAACGTGCAATGCGTATAATCAACTGTATCCATGAAAAAACTCTTGTTGTATAGCGCGATCTACCTTGGTATATTTTGTATTTTTACAATTCTGTTTATCGGATTCCTTTACTCGTCCATCTTTGATTTTCAACATGTCCTATTTTATCGAGGTCTCATGTATCTTGTGGTGACGTTTACTCTCATACTGTTATGTATAGGAGTTTATGCAAGATATAAATCAACGAAATATATTGAATCATTCATTGCAGCTTTGGTTGTTTCCGCGTCAATTCATTTAAATATATTTGTTGTATTTCCGGTCACATTTGAGAGATCCATATCGATGTATTTATTATCGACGTTAGAAAAAAATAGAGGAACTGCTTGTGGTGGGTTAACCAAGGATCAAATGCAAGGGGCTTTAGTAAATACCTACGTAACTGATCATGATGCCGTTGGGAAACGTATAGAAGAGCAATCCATAATTAAAATGATAGAAGAATCGAATGGCTGTTTTCGAGCTACTCAACGTGTGACGCGGCTTCTTCGAGTTGCAGATTGGATGAAGGGTATATATAAATATTAACTTAACACTTCTCAATTTTTCGTATACATATTAATTGTGTAATGCTGGACGCTATTGCAATAAATAAGATGGGAACTGATGGTGTGGTTAATCTTCCAAAACTGTCATAGCTTCCCAATGCGGCAAGTATGACAACGTACATGACAGCTCCAGAAACAATCAATGTTGTTCCATAATGAATACCAGTTTGTCGTTTACGCAAAGTATTGAGAACCCATACATAGATATTAATAGGGAAAAAAACAATGAGGCTGATTCCAAGATAATGAATAATTATATGTAACCTATGGAGAGAACGGAAAAATATAATGGAAATAGTAGCGGAAGCTTTATTAGTTATCATATCTGTTGATATTTCATAGTCAGTTAACGAAGGGATAATATCGGGTATAGCAAATACTATGTACGATAGAAAATTACGTTTAACCACCGATTGAGTAAAAATTCGAAGTTCCTCAAGTAAAGTCCCTGTGCCGTAGATAGCTGGATTACTCCATTCAAGGAATCTGTATGGATTAAGTTCTTTATTTAACGACCAATAGGTTTGTAAACTAGTAGAGAAAAATGATGTGTTATTTTGTATGGGTGGATGTAATTGCATAATTCGACCCAATAAATTAATATCGCTTGCATGATTGATTCCTCGATATCCGTGATAACGCATATTTCCAGCAACATAGATAAAAATAACGCCGCAATACATAAATAAGCAAATTATTGAATAGAAAAATAATTTCCTTTTTTTATACTGGACCATAAAAACAAAAAAAATAGCCATCGGAAGAAAAAGAAAAATTGGTTTTGTAAGAAAAAGAAGGATAGATATTGCTGTTAAAAAAATAACGCTTGGTAATGATTGTTTTATAAAACCGATTATTGAAAAATATACGAGCGCAGTAAAAAGAAACGTCGCGAGCGACTCTGGTAATACACTATGTTCCCAGTAGAGAAATGCTGAATTTGAAGCAATGATACAACCGAGTACAAAAACTATTAATTGTGATTTAAAAAGAGCATTGACTATAAGCGTTGCAAAACAAATAGTTCCAAGTCCGAATAATATATTTAAAAGGACTAAACGTTCATGATGAGGAATGGTTCTTTGCGGATCGTAGAGATTGTAGAGATGTTTTGCGTGAGTTACGGAGTGAATAATAATCGGATAGAATGGAACGCGTTCATCAGAGAAGAGAACAAAAAGTGGATCTCCAGTCTTTAGCTTAACGGCATTATTGAAATAGCCTATGGTGTCAGGATAGATAAGAGTTATTGGTGAGTAAATGTAATACATAATTCTGATACACAGACCCAGAAGTAATAAAAAAATAACTGATCGAAAACGTCGATTATGAGGAAGGATTGTCATGTTCTTTAATAAGTATAACCCGTCGTTGCTGAGGATTACACTCCGTAAAGTTGCGTTCCTTGTATGGATTGTATAGTAACAGGTCGTATTGTCCCTTCTTGGATTTTTTTGGTTTTGACAAGTACTTGGACTTGATTATCCAGTAACGCTTCCTGATACACACCCATTTTCGTTTTTAAAAAATATGCAGGGTATGTGTGGGAAAGATGTTGCGATATAAACGAGATATATTTGGCTGATCCCAATTTGGACAGTGTTGTAGAGCGGTGGATTTTTACATTCGCTTTTGGTTCTTCATAGGAATTTATGAGCTTCTCCGCGGCAGTTCCGGGCCTTACGGAATACCGGAAGATATGGAATTTACTGATAGGAGTTTGTTCAAAGAATGTATATGTTTGTTGAAATTCTTTATCTGTTTCTCCAGGGAATCCAACGATAATATCGGTTGCAATGAGAGCATGAGGATTTATGGAATGGAGCGCACGTATTTTTTCACGTACTTCTTTGGAAGTATACCCTCTGTTCATAAGACGAAGGATTCTGTCGGAACCCGATTGAATAGGCACATGAAAGTACTGAACGATTCTTGGATTCTTGGCATGGGATGCATACCATTGAAAAAAATGGTCCGTAAGACTCCATGGGTGGATCGATCCAAAGCTTAGGCGTTCGACGGTGGTATGTTCCAAAATGGTGTCCACGAGATCCGTGAAGGATTCCCCGGTGTCTTTTCCGAACGCTTCCGTATTGATTGCAGTTAATATTACTTCGTGTATGTTTTTGTATTGATTAATAGTACGAAGAATCGTTTGTATTGGTATTGATGCAGCCTTTCCTCGAGTAAAAGGAACGATGCAATAACTGCAAAATCTGTTGCATCCTTCCTGAATTTTTACCATTAAACGTCCAGAAGTCAGAAATTTATCGGGTACAACTGAATGGGTATTTGGAAGGGTGTCCATCGATGTAAGCGTGCGTATAAATTCGGGAATAGTGTATTTCTTATCATTGGTAATGAAGTAGTCTGCGCCAAAAGGAGTTGTGTTGTTTTTTGTCCACAGTGTCGCAGCACAACCGGTTGTCAGTATGATGGTTTTAGGATATTTTTTGCGGATTTGATAGATATGTTGGCGAACTTCCCGTTCCGCTTTTCCGGTGACAGCGCAGGAGTTTATTATGTATACCGATGGATTGGTTTCAGTCCAAACGAACCCGCCTTTGAGAAGTTGGGAATCCATCTGTTGTTTCTCCGCTTCATTGACTCGACATCCAAAAGAAACAGATGCAAACGTATTTTTCATGCAGTTCATTGTAGTACAATGCGTGTGTGACGAAAAATGAAGAACTATCGATATTTCACAAAACAGACAAGAAAATCTTTCATTTGTTGAAACAATACCCGGTTACAATTAAGCAATCAAACAATTATTTTGTAAGCCTCTGTGAATCAATTGTATGTCAACAGCTTTCGGGAAAAGCCGCTGCGGCCATATGGAAAAGATTCCAAACAATTGTTGGCGTGCACAATATTACTCCCGAGTATATCGTTACGCTCGATGATCTATTTATTAAAACTTCGGGAATCTCAGGGTCAAAAGCGCGCTACGTGAAAAATATCGCGTCAGCCTTTCTTTCAAAAAGTGTGACCCCGAAAAAGTTTCGCACAATGGAAGATGAATCAATCATTGAACAGTTGGTGCAGATAAAAGGCATCGGCCGATGGACGGCAGAGATGTTTCTTATGTTCTCTATGGGAAGAGACGATGTGTTTTCCTGTCAGGATTTGGGATTGCGCAAAGGAGTGCAGAAAATACTGGGTATGAAAATGCTTCCAAGTCAACAGACTATGATTCGGATCAGTAAAAAATGGTCCCCATATCGTACATACGCTGCTTTAGTTCTCTGGAAAAGTTTAGACAATGTATAATGAACGTATGAAAGACAAGTATTCTGCAACGTGGTTGTCGCATTCCTCAATTACCGATTATCTGAAATGTCCGCGCGCATATTATCTGAAAAATATCTACCGGGATCCAAAAAATAACCACAAGGTGACGATCATGCAACCGTCTCTTGCATTGGGGCAAACGGTGCATACGGTTATTGAATCACTTTCTATTTTGCCAATTGAAGAACGGTTACAGGAGTCGCTCTTACGTAAATTTGAAAAAGCCTGGATGGACGTATCTGGAAAAAAAGGAGGATTTTCAACGAATGAAGAGGAAGAGAAATACAAAACGCGTGGGAGGGATATGATGGAGCGGATTATGAAAAATCCCGGTCCCATTGCAAAAAAAGCGATTAAGATACGTCAGGAGCTTCCATATTTCTGGCTTTCTGAAGAGCAGAACATTATTCTCTGCGGAAAACTTGACTGGTTGGAATACATGGAGGAAGTCGACAGCATCCGTATTATAGATTTTAAGACTGGGAAATTTGACGAGGATCCGGATTCATTGCAGTTGCCAATTTACACGCTTCTGGCAACTCATTGCCAGTCAAAAAAAGTGTATGGTGCGCAATATTGGTATTTGAATCGTGATATGGAACCCGTTGATGTCGTGTTACCGAGTGTTGAGGATGCAATGAAACGCCTCATGGAAATTGCACGAACAATAACGCTTGCACGAAAACTCGGTCGTTTCGTGTGTTCCCATAAAGACGGTTGTGCGGCATGTCGTCCGTATGAATTGATCGTATCGGAAAAAGCGCAATTTATCGGTGTGGGTGGATATAATCAAGATATCTATATTTTATAAAAAAGGAGGATCTATGCCACCAGAAGCAACATGGAAAGCATGGTATGACGGATTAATAAAGCCATCGTGGACCCCGCCAGGAAGTACTATCGGGATTATTTGGTCGATTCTCTATCCGATGATTGTGTTTTCCTTTGCATATGTCGTGATACAGACGGTGAAAGGAAAATTATCGTTGATACTATGCGGTGTATTTTTAGTGAATCTTATTGCGAATCTGGCATTTTCTCCGATTCTGTTTGGTATGAAAAATATACCCCTGGCAACTGCAGATATTCTGATCGTGTGGTCAACTATTGTTGCACAATTTTTCCTCATGGTACCACACGCAAAAGGAATAGCATTGTTGCAGATTCCGTATTTCTTGTGGGTAAGCATTGCATCAGTTATTCAACTCTCAGTCTTTTTTGCTAACAGATAAGTGACATTTACTGAGATTTGTGTACAATAGTCGCACTATGCTGACGACTATTACATGTCCCCATTGCAAGAAGACAGTTGAGATTTCCCATGCGCTTGAAGAGGAACTCCGCCAAGCTGTGGAAAAAGATGTAAAGAATAAATCACAAGAAGAGATGGCAAAACTCGAAGAACGTATCATGGAAAAGGCAAAAGAAAAATATGCATTGGGAGCAAAAGAAAAGGAGATAGAGTTGGAAGAAAATAAGAAAGCAAATAAAGAATTGCGGGAAGAATTAGCCGCATTGATGAAACAACTGCGGGAGGAAAAAACCGCCAGGGAGAATGCGGAAGTTGTAATGCAAAAGAGATTGCTCGAGGAACAAGAAAAAATTCGAACAAAAGCAAAGGAAGAGGAATCGGAAAAACAAAGGCTCGTTTTAAAGGAGCGGGATGCAAGACTGGAAAGCATGCAAAAAACGATCGAGGAATTGCAGCGTAAAGGAAGCGTAGGGTCACAACAACTGCAAGGTGAAGTCCAAGAGCTGGATTTAGAGGATACATTGCGTGCAACATTCCCCCAGGACGTGATCGAACCAATTGGAAAAGGCGTGCTCGGTGCCGATATACGACACATGGTAAAAAGTCCCATGGGTATGGATTGCGGGATAATTTTGTGGGAATCAAAACGCACGAAAGCATGGTCAGACGGATGGATTGGAAAGCTCAAAGATGATTTATTACATGACAAAGCACATGTCCCCGCAATCGTTTCCGAAGCACTCCCCGATGAAGCAAAATCTGGTATGGGGTTTAAAGAAGGGGTATGGATTGCAAGTCCCAAACTGGCTGTTCCGTTAGCTGCGTTACTTCGTAAGTCTTTGTTGGACGCAGCAAAACAGAAAAAGATAGCAAGTGCGCAACAAACAAAAGCGGAAGAGCTTTATGGATTTGTGACAAGTCACGAATTTCAGCATCAAATGGAATCGATGATAGAAACATATCAGGATATGCAACGGGAAATTCAAAAGGAGCGTGTTTCATTTGAACGGAGTTGGAAGCTTCGGGAGATGCAAGTACAAAAATTGCTTACTGGTGTTGCAGGGTTGTATGGAAGTATGCAGGGGATCGCAGGGCCGGCACTGTCTCCAATAAGAAGTCTTGAATTGCCAGATGGTGGAGAATCGGTTGCGCGATAATGTGAGTCGAGGTAGGATAAAGGAGGTAATGATTATCATTTGAAAGGAATTGATTATGACTAAGAAAGTTGCGTCAAAGGAAATGGAAGTAACCGAATCAACAACGAAAAAGTCTAAACCGCTTCCCCTTATTGCAAAAATTGCGATCGGCTGTGTTGGCATACTTGTACTTTTTGGCATTATTCTTGGCGTTGCCGGAAACGTTCTTTTTTCGAAAATTGGCCTTAATTTTATGAAAAAAGGATTTGAATCGAAAACAGGAGTGACACTGGATGCTGAAGGGAAAAGTATGACGATTAAGGATAGTAAGACGGGAGCAGAAATTAATGTAGGAGAAGGGAAAATTCCAGCGGGATTCCCATCCGATTTTCCTATCTATTCAGGAGCAAAAATTGAAGGAAATATATCCGGAGCCGAAAATAATGCAGGGAAAGGTTTTTGGCTTATTTTGTCAACAAGCGATGCTTCCGACAAAGTTATAACCTATTATGAATCCAATTTACCGAAAAACGGGTGGGGCATCGGCGAGACGATGAATATTGCCGACTCGTCGTCAATGACCGTTTCTAAAGGAAGTCTAACGGGAAGCGTCATAATCGGAAGTGACAAAGAAAAAGGGACAAGTATTATTATTACGCTTCAGCCGAAAGAAGAAGCTGAGACAAACGAATAAAAATCCTTGTCAGAAGTGGAGGGTATATGGGGAACAGGATCGTTCTTGCCATTCTATTTAGTGCTCTCCTTATTTGCGTGACTATTTACTATACCGGAAGCCGATCGGAAAGAACTCCAGCTATTGGATCGGAAGGAGCAAATCAGATTTCAGCGGGAGAAACCATTCAGGCGACACCTACACCAACAGTAGATGATTTGGCTGTACTGACAAAACGTATTTCGGAAAAAAGCGGGATACCTCTTGATAATATTCAGATCACAATCAGTAAACGCATTGGTACATATGCCCGCGGAGGAGTTGTTGAAAAAACAAGTCAGGTTGGCGGAGCAGCATGGTGGGCAGCGTTTGCTGATGGAACATGGACGGTTGTGCATATAGGACAAGATTATCCAAACTGTACATCGCTCGTGGGATATTCTTTCCCAAAAGAGTTGCTTGACGGGTGTTGGGATGATGAGACAAACAGTGTGAAAACATTATAATGTTGATCCTTCAAAAGGTGGCGAAGTGGTTTTTCTTCATAGGTATTGCCGTTGGCGTCGTCGTAGTATGGAACATCATTATTCATCCCCAACGAGAGATTGTATATTCGCCAGTGAACGAGGAAAATACAATAAACACTCCCGTGACAAGCGAGCCTCCCGCAATAACTACGAATGTGATTTTTGCCAAAGATCATACGTGGACCGCAACGCTTTCAGCAAAGTTATTATGGACGCTGGTTGCAACGGGGGATATCATTCCCGCAAGATCCGTAAATGAACAAACGGTGAAAAAAAATGATTTCGTTTGGGCTTGGAGGAATATCCGTTCCTACCTCAAAGAGGCGGATATTGCATTTATCAATTTAGAATCGCCTTTACTTTCCGATTGTCCAGTTATCAATACGGGGTTTGTTTTCTGTGGAGACAGGCGACATGTTGAAGGTATGCAACAAAGCGGTGTGGACGTTGTGTCTTTTGCTAATAATCATATGGGAAATTATGGATTAAAAGGGATTGAGGAAACAAAGAACATCCTACAAGAATATGGTATACGTACGACAGGAGACACGAATCAACCAGCAATCATGACGGCAAAAGATATTCGTATAGCGTTTTTGGCATATAACGATGTTGGATATGAAGAATCAGGTATTGCTTGGGCAAACGAAGCGGATATTGCAGAGGATATTCAAAAAGCCCGTAAAAACGCGGATGTTATTATTGTGGGAATGAGTTGGGGTATAGAATACACAAGTACCCCTTCAGAAAGACAGCGTCTGTTGGCTCATCACGTGATTGATGCCGGCGCGGATCTTATTATTGGGAATCATCCACACTGGATACAGCCATTTGAATTTTATAAAGGAAAAATGATTATGTATGCACATGGGAATACGATATTTGATCAAATGTGGAGCGAAGAAACAAAAATTGGCGTTATTGGGCGGTACACGTTTTATAAAGAGCGATTAATTGATGTGGAATTTATCCCAACATATATCCGTGATTATGGACAGCCTGAAGTCCTTACTAGCAACAGGCGTCAAGCGGTACTTGATCATCTGGCGCGCATAAGTGTGCAATAATGCCTAGTATAAATAAGTTCCGTTCATTATAGACATCACTCATGTTTTTTTGTACAATAGTCCTTGTTAAAGCATGAACTGCTTTGTGAAGGCAGTTCTTTTCATTTATAAAGACATATATGGCTACACCGAATGTAACTTTGACTGAAAAACGCGATGTTCCTTTGGATAAGGTAAGGAATATTGGAATCATTGCGCATATTGACGCTGGAAAAACAACTACAACGGAGCGCATTTTATATTACACGGGCAGAAGCTATAAAATCGGCGATATCGATGAAGGAACGACGGTCATGGATTGGATGGAGCAGGAGCGAGAACGCGGTATCACAATCGTATCAGCGGCAACGACAGCTTTTTGGGACGGATATCGTTTCAACATTATCGATACACCTGGGCACGTTGACTTTACCGCTGAAGTGGAACGATCGCTTCGCGTTTTGGATGGAGGAATTACGGTTCTTGACGGAGAAGAAGGCGTGCAATCCCAATCGGAAACCGTGTGGAGACAGGCCGACAAATATAAAGTGCCGCGCATCTGTTTTGTGAACAAAATGGACAAACTCGGCGCTGACCTGGATAATACTGTCGCTTCTATAGAAGATCGCCTAGGTGCACGAACAGCAGTCATGGTTGTTCCCATCGGAAGAGAGAATACGTATAAAGGGAACGTTGATCTTTTAACGAGAAAGTCAATCATTTGGCACAGTGACGATTTGGGTGCAACATTCGATATCGGAGAAGTTCCCGAAGATTTGAAAACGATCGTCGAAGAACGAAGACATTTGCTGGTTGAACGCATTTCAGAAACAGATGATGAGCTTATCGAAAAATTCCTTAATGGGGATGAGCCGACTGTTGAAGAACTCAAAAAAGCGCTTCGGAAAGCAGTGATTGGATATAAACTCGTACCCGTATATGCAGGAACATCGCTTCGCAATAAAGGGGTGCAGCCGCTTCTGGATGCGGTTGTCGATTATTTACCTTCGCCGTTGGACTTGCCCGATGTAGAAGGGATAGATCCGAGAACGCAAGAAAAAGTAATTCGAAAGCGCGTTGTGAGCGATAAATTCACAGGACTTGCATTCAAAATTCAGATTGATCCACATGTGGGAAAACTTACGTATGTACGTATATATTCAGGAAAAATTGAATCCGGTTCGTATGCGTACAATTCAAGCAAAGGAGTAAAGGAGCGTATCGGGCGTTTACTCCTGATGCACGCAAATCAACGTGAAGAAATAAAAGAAGCATTTGCCGGAGAAATCGTGGCCGTTGTCGGTTTCAAAGATACGATTACCGGTGATACCATAGCAGATGAAAATCAGCCAATCGTTTTGGAACAGATTACATTCCCAGATCCGGTTATTTCCCTTGCGATTGAACCAAAAACGAAAAATGACCAAGAAAAAATGGCATATGCTCTCCAACGGCTTGCCGAAGAAGATCCGACGTTTAAGGTGAAATCAAATATCGAGACCAACCAAACGATCATTTGGGGAATGGGTGAGTTGCATTTGGATGTTTTGGTGGACCGGATGAAAAGGGAATTTAAGGTAGAAGCAAATGTCGGTGCTCCGCAGGTTGCATACAAGGAAACGATTACCAAAACTGCCGAGGCGGAAGGAAAATACATTAAGCAAACCGGCGGTCACGGTCAATATGGACATTGTTGGCTTCGAATCACGCCAAAGACTCGAGGGGAAGGTTTCGAATTTATTGATGAAATCAAGGGAGGGGCTATTCCCCGTGAATTTATCAAACCGGTGGAAAAAGGTGTTGTGGAGGCTATGGAAAACGGTTGTATTGCAGGGTACCCCCTTGTTGATATGTCAGTGGCCTTATATGACGGGACATATCATGATGTGGACTCTTCCGAGCTTTCCTTTAAGATTGCAGGAAGTATGGCGCTTCAGGCTGCCGTGAAGTTGGCGGGTCCGACGATATTGGAGCCTATCATGAAGGTAGAAGTTTCAACACCTGACGAATATATGGGAGACGTGATCGGTGATCTTTCCGCAAAACGTGCGCAGATTGTCGGTACTCAAAAACGAGGCAATACCACCATTATTTTGGCAAGCGTTCCGCTTGCGGAATTGTCTGGATACGCAACGACCCTTCGCAGCCTTTCAAAGGGGAGGGCGTCCTATTACATGGAGCCCAGTCATTACGAAGAAGTGCCGAAAAATATCCAGGAAAAGATCATTGCCAAAAAAGCATAAATTGTGTTACAATCACATTCGCTTGAACAATAAGCAACGTTTTTTTATTGGTAAAGTAATAATTTAAGGAGGAGCCATGGCTGACCAGCAAAAGTTTGTTCGTAATAAACCACATGTAAATATTGGAACCATAGGTCATGTTGACCACGGAAAAACCACACTTACTTCAGCTATCACACACGTGCTTGCAAAAAGCGGAATGGCGAAAGCGTTGAAGTACGAAGAAATTGACAGCGCACCGGAGGAAAAAGCCCGAGGTGTCACCATCAACATTCATCATTCTGAATACGAGACGGAAAAGCGACATTACGCACATATCGACGCTCCAGGACATGCTGATTATGTCAAAAACATGATCACAGGAGCTGCTCAAATGGACGGAGCAATTTTGGTTGTTTCCGCTCCGGATGGCCCGATGCCTCAGACACGAGAACATATTCTCCTTGCAAAACAGGTGAACGTTCCGGCCATCATCGTATTTATGAATAAATGCGACATGGTACAAGATAAAGAACTTCTGGATCTTGTTGAGATGGAAGTGCGTGAGCTGTTGACTAAATACGGATTTCCAGGCGACAAACTTCCGGTCATTCGTGGATCAGCGCTCAAAGCGCTCCAAGGTGATGCAGAAGCAGAAAAAAGCATCTTGGAACTTATGAAAACCGTTGATGAATATGTTCCGGATCCGGTTCGTCCGACCGATAAGCCATTCCTTATGCCTATTGAGGATGTATTTTCCATCAAAGGTCGTGGAACAGTGGTAACTGGTCGTGTAGACAGAGGCAAGGTTCATATCAACGATACGATTGAGATTGTTGGTATCAAAGCAACACAATCGACAGTGGTAACAGGTGTGGAAATGTTTAGAAAACTCTTGGATGAGGGTATGGCAGGAGACAATATCGGCGTGCTGCTTCGAGGAGTTGAAAAAGATCAGGTAGAGCGCGGACAGGTATTAGCTGCTCCAGGCACAGTGAAGCCACACACTCAATTTGAAGCAGAGGTGATCGTTTTAGCCAAAGAAGAAGGTGGACGACACACACCGTTCTTTTCGGGTTACAGACCACAATTTTATATCCGCACAACGGATGTAACAGGGGAAGTGACACTTCCATCTGGAGTGGAAATGGTAATGCCGGGAGACAATACAAAAATGACAGCCAAACTTATCGTTCCTGTTGCTTTGGAAGAGGGTGTGCGATTTGCCATCCGTGAAGGAGGACATACGGTAGGAGCAGGAGTTGTGACAAAAATTATCGAGTAATAAACACTACATCGATATATACGAAACCCGTAGATATCGATGTACACATTAACAATGCCAAAAGGTCGAATTCGAGTACGTTTAAAAGCATATGACAGCAGGGTGATAGATGATTGCTGTCAAAAAATTCTGGACGTTGCAGTGCGCACCGGCGCTCATGTTGCCGGACCTGTCCCATTGCCTACTGCTACAGAGCGTTTTAACGTGCAAAAAGCGACGTTTATCGATCGCAACAGTCGTGAAGATTTCATGATAGCGACGCATAAACGGTTAATCGATATCATTGAGCCGACCGATAAAACCATCGATCAGCTTATGCATTTGGATTTACCTGCGGGTGTTGATGTTGAGATTAAAATGTAAGCCATACAATGGCGCTGATATTTGAAAAGAGTATCAGTACGAGAAAAATTGTCATAAAAGAGATACTTTGGTATACTTACCATCCTTGAGTATGAATTGGGTGATAAGTCAAACGGTTCATAGTCGGTAAAGACCAAAAGTCTCGGAAGAAGTCCTAAACGACCTTTCCGAGGTCGTTTTTTTTGGAAAAAATATGTTACAGACATTGTTAGGCCTGAAAAAGCATTCGACCCAAGCCTTTATGGAAAAC